>NZ_JACJNU010000003.1:0-54551 GCF_014849525.1 Microcoleus sp. FACHB-SPT15
GTAATGAGGTATGCCTGACAAGCACCAAGTCATTGAGGAGCCGTGTGAGGTGAAAGTCTCATGCACGGTTTTGAAGACCAGCGGGTCTTGTGAGGGACTCGCTGAGTTTAATAAGATTGCAGAAGAGGAGATTATAAAGGCTCTCCAACGGGAACGGGAGTTATCGGAAGCCAAAAGTCGCTTCATCGCTATGACTTCTCACGATTTGCGTACTCCTCTGACAACAATCCAGTCTTCTCTAGATTTGCTGAAACATCGTTCTGAGAAACTCTCCCAGGAAAGGCAGCAAGTTCATCTTGAGCGGATCGAGAGTGCTGTCCTTCAGATGACAGGGATGGTACAGGATGTATTGATACTTTCTGAGGCTGAAGCGGGTAAGCTGCAATTCAACCCTATGCCTGTGGACTTAGTGCAACTGTGCCGCACTCTGGTAAATGAGCTGCAATTCGCTAACACTCACCAGCACTCGCTCACGTTCGCTGTTTCAGACGAGTGTGGGACTAGGGAAGTGCTGCTTGACGAAAAGCTTGTGCGGTACATCCTTATTAATTTGCTTACCAACGCTTCTAAGTATTCATCACAAGGAAGCCCCATTCAGTTTGACTTGACCTGCCTCATAGAAAGCGTGGTCTTCAGAATCCAAGACCAGGGGATTGGGATTCCGCCAGAAGATGTCCCTCACCTGTTTGAGTGCTTCTACCGTGCATCTAACGCAGGTACGGTTCAAGGTACTGGTCTAGGGCTAGCGATCGCTAAACAGTGTGTGGACTTGCACGGGGGCGAGATTACCGTAGATAGCGTTGTTGGGGAGGGTACGACGTTTACCGTGACGCTGCCGCATGAGTAACAACGCTATCCATTCATCAAACACTCTCTAACTAAAGGAAGTTGGAGTGGTGTCGGGAGTAGCTTGAGTTCCCATAACGGACGTTTGTGTAAGAGACGAATGGCACGCTTTTTTAAGCGCGAACGCAACAGCGCGATCGCCCTGGCTACTGGTTCCTCATGTTTCGGTTAACCTCGAATCAACACAAGCGCGTTGCGCTTGTGCCGTGCGTGCTGATTAGCCCTCTCAAGGCTTTTTCGATTCAGAAGGCGATTGTTTGACGGATTGAGATGGATTGTCGTCTTTCAGAATTTTCCCGACCTCCCGCACGGGCGATAGCATTGATAAGGAAGACACTGCCCCCAACACTTGTTCAGGTCTGATTTCCAGGTACGACTGGAGCTGTGACAAAACTCGGTGTCCTGATACGTCTGCAATCACTCGCAGTGGAATGCCTGCATTACTCATTTGGGTTAGGGCAGTCCTGCGGAACGAGTGGGTGCTGGCTCCTTCAATATCGACTCGCCTGCAAGCTTTTCTGAAAATCCTGGCAGCGGAGTCGGGGTGAATGTGTCCTTGATTGAAGCGACCCGGGAAAAGGTACGCGCTCTCGTCACTGGGCTGATAGGCACTCAAGATCACTCGTAAATCCTCGATAACTGGGATTGTCCTGGTGGCGAGTTTTCCCTTAGTATTGCTTTTGCGGATTAGTAAATGGGGTCGGACTCGGCATTTGGAATCAAAAACATCCACTTTATAAAGGCTACAGGCTTCATTGACGCGACAACTGGTAAAAAGCATGATGGCGAACAGGGCACGGTCTTTAGGAGTTTGTAACCCCTCGTCAAAGAGCCGCTGGATTTCCTCAAAGCTGAGAATCTTCCCCTTGCCAAACCTCGCAATTTTCATCCGGCACCGCCGTTAGAGACAACGAAGAGAGCCGAAAGCCTAGAACTCCGGCGAGAAATAAAGAATCAAGACTATTGAATCTAGATTCTATAATAAATGGGGAACAGACCTAACAAAATTGCTCACAATCGTGACCCGTAAGCTAGCTGTCTTCAATATGAAAGGAGGGGTAGGGAAATCAACCACTGCCTACAATCTTGCTGTGGGTCTAGTCAGGTTCAAACAGCAGCGGGTATTGCTGATCGATATTGACCCCCAAGGGAATTCCGGAGCGGCGCTGGGGATTCCCATCTGGCAGCTCAGTGTGCAGCTCAAAGACGCTTTGCAGCGACGGGTTCCGATTACTGAGGTTGTGGTGACGACTTCTAGCGGTGTTGATGTTGTGCCGTCGAACATTACCCTGGCTGAAGAGGAAATTCCAATTTCGGGTATGCCCGGTCGAGAGGTGCTGCTCAAAAAAGCTCTAGCACCTTTGTTGGAAAAGTACGACTTTGTTCTCATCGATTGTCCCCCGAATGTGGGGGTATTTGCCGTTAACGCGCTGATGGCTTCGGATGGGGTAATTATCCCAGTAGACATGGCGTACTTGGGATTATTGGGGATAAGGGGTATTGAACGAGCGCTGACCTTAATTCGAGAGCATTTAGACCACCCGATTCGCATTGCGGGGGTACTGGCGACCCGTTTTGATGGTCGGAACAACCTCTCGAAAGAGGTTTTTGCTTCGCTCAAGAATCATTTTGGCGACCAAATGTTCAAAAGCATGATTCCAGAGACAGTGAAGTTACGAGAGGCTCCCTCGCACTCCTCAGCGATTTTTGAGTACGACCCGGGTGGAGCTGGGGCAAAGGCTTATCGTGAATTAGTTGAAGAGGTATACCAATGGCAGTAAGTAAGAATAAGTCACGCTCGGTTCTAGGTGACAACCCTTTGTCGCAGGGGATTTTCAGTAAGACGGAAACCAAGACTCCAACTCAAACCCCAGAGCCAAATCCGGAAGAACCTAGATTCAATAATCAAGAATCAAGATTCTTGGAGAAAGGAGAAAGGGAGGCAGTGAACTTGCGTCTTCCCATCGAGTTAAACGACTGGCTCAACGAACTGCTAAAAGTGGGGAAACGGCGGCACGGTTCTAAAGTTCCCAAAGAAGTATGGGTGCAAGCGGCTCTGGAATTGTTCAAAGCGATGCCCGTGAACTGGGAGGAGGTTGACTCGGAGGAGAGTCTGCGGCAGACACTCAAGAATATAGAGTCTAGAATCAAGAATTTAGATGATTGAGGTTAATCGTTGAATCAAACGGTTCGCACTGTGTTCGGAGGCAAGGCAAATCCGGTAAATGATTGACCACAACCGCCTGTTTTAAGAATTAATGTCTACATAGTTTAGAGAATTTATCGAGCTATTTTTGCTCGATGTTGCTACCTATATCGAACGAGATTCCATTCTATTTCTTGAATCTGGAAGTTTTTACAGATGTCACGGCTGGGGAACGTTAGCACCTTTTTAACAAAACCCCCGCTGGCAGAAGAGCAATTCATAAATACTTCACTTTTGAGCAGTAGGGTTAACTTGTAAACCTTCACTTTGACCGAGGTGTCGATGAACTCTACACGGCTCGTATTGTTAATTCGTTTTTTACGGGATGACTTAGCGATTCCATCGGCTAGTATTGACCTGGCAGTCCGCCATCGCCCCGATACTCTAAATCTACTACCAATGATTCTTTGGCAATACGGATTGGTGACATTGGAGCAGTTAGACCGAATTTTTGATTGGTTAGAAACACAAGAGCCACTTTTAGCGGGTAGTTAAGTTGTGATTACTTTGATGAGGTATTCAACACTGTTGTTAAGTTGAGACAAGATATTAGACGAAAAAAGAATAACTTATGAAGAAGCTATTGGGGAAAGCCAATCCATCTATGCCAGGGCTTTATCACATCCCTGTCAGCAAAGCGCCAACGGCTTGGGAGTCAATGGGTTTTGAAAAGAAGTACCCCTGTCCATATTCACATGAGAGCGCTCTCAACCAGTTTAGCTGCTCGCCTGTCTCCACTCCTTCAGCAACTACATCTAATTCCAGAGAGTGAGCCAGAGACATTATTGATTTGACGATATCTAAGTTTTTTCCATTCCCCTCTCCTGGGTTGATAAAAGAACGATCAATTTTCAAGATATCAATGGGAAGGCGATGTAGGTAACTCAGAGAAGAGTAACCTGTGCCAAAGTCATCGAGGCACACCTGAATCTGTCTTTCTTGTAGTTGCTGGAGTACGGTAACAGCCGAGTCAAAGTCCTCTACCAACATGCTCTCGGTAATTTCCAGCTTCAAGCAATGACTGCTCAACCCCACCCGTGCCAGAACCTCGTCAATAGATTCAAGTAGATCGGGTTGGGCTAGCTGAATTCCTGACAAATTTACGCTGATATTCAAAGATGAGTAATGAGGGAACTGCTGCTGCCAAACCCTTAACTGTTGGCAAGCCTCTTGTAGTACCCATAGACCCAGAGGAATAATCAATCCCGTTTCTTCTGCCAAGGTGATAAACGCCGTTGGAGAAACCAATCCTCTTGTGGGGTGCTGCCACCTCACCAGCGCTTCAAAACCTGTAATAGTGCCAGTAAATAGCGAGACAATGGGTTGATAGAACACGAACAACTGCTGGCTTTTAATTGCCTGTTGCAGGTCGGTTTCTAACTGTAGTAGCTCCATTGCTGTCGTTTGCCTCCCACCATTGAAACTAGCCGTGCGTCCTCTTCCCAGAGATTGAGCGTAATGCAGTGCCGTGTCAGCGGCCCGCACAAAGCCCTCTGGTTGGTCGTTACCTATGCCATCTGGGACGACAATAAAGGGTAAGCCCAGACGTTTCTCCTGCAACAGGCTTAAAGCAGCAGTAGCGTTGAAGTCAGGTAGGCTGTAGTTGGAAAAGATAATATCCCACTGTTGGTTCTCAAGTGCTGTGATAAAGGTAGCTGCCGTGTGTACCCGTTCACAGGTCAGGTCATAACCACCTTGCTTGACAACATTTACCAGCAACTCAGTATGGTCTTCCAGGTCTGAGACAATCAAAACGCGCAGTGGTAAACTCATTTGACATCCTCTTTTGCTAGCTGAATGTTTTGAGCGATCGGTAGCTCGATCGCAAACTCTGTTCCTTGACCAACTACTGAATGGCACGTCAACTGCCCGCCGTGTTTATCCACCACAATCTTGTAGCTGATAGACAGCCCTAAACCCGTACCATGCCCTGGTGGTTTCGTAGTAAAGAAAGGGTCAAATATCCTCGAGTGAACATCTGCCGTCATGCCAGCACCATTGTCTGCAATGTGGATGACGACCTGGTTTGAGTCAAATAACTGAGTATGAATCCGAATCAGAGGTGATTGTTCATTGCAACTTTGTTCATGGTTCATTGTTGATAGCGCAGTGGTAGCGACGTTAGGAGTGTCTGAACCACGAGCCTCCTCCAATGCATCAATCGCATTGCTCAGGAGATTCATGAATAGCTGATTGAGCTGCCCCGGATAACACTCAACCCTTGGCAGTTGACCATATTCTTTGATGACTTGAATCTCAGAACACCCAGGCTTTTGTTTCAGTCGGTGCTGTAAGATGAGTAGGGTGTTATCGATGCCTTCATGAATATCCACCTGCTTGCGGTCTGCTTCATCAAGGCGAGAAAAGTTCTTAAGGGACAGCACAATCTCGCAGATGCGCTCGGCACCTTCTTTCATTGAGGCTAGCAGTTTGGGGAAATCTTCTGCGATGAAATCTGGATCGATGCTCTCCAGTTGTTCGGCAATCTCTGCGACTGGTTGCGGGTAGTGTTCGGCATACAGTTTTAGCAGGTACAGCAAGTCTTGGGCGTACTCTGAGGCTGGGTTGATATTGCCGTAGATGAAGCTCGTAGGGTTGTTGATTTCGTGAGCGACACCTGCTACCAGTTGACCCAAACTAGCCATTTTTTCATTCTGCACTAGCTGGGCTTGAGTGTGTTGGAGTTCTTGCAAGGCAAATTTTAACTGAGTCGCTCTCTCCTGTTCGAGTAAGGAGAGCTTTCTCAAAGCTTCCTCAGCTTCCTTGCGCTTGGTAATGTCACGCGCTACCCAGATGACTGAGTCAGATGTAAAGGGCGCAATTCTGGCGAGGAACCAAGCTTCTGCGTTACCGAGGGGCAGACTGTACTCGAAATCGAGCGGCTGCTGTGTTTCCAAAACTTGCTGAATTTGACCAAGGAACGTTTGGGTTTGCTCACCCTCAATCAATTGATTTACTGTCTGTTCAATTATGCCAACGACGGATTCGGACAAAAGAGCGGGAGTTGTCGGCGCAACTTTTATAAAACTTGTTCGCTCATCAATAATGAATACGATGTCAGACATTGCCTCAAAAATTGCACGGATTTGAACCTCACTGCTGTGCAGCTTCTCTTCCAGCAACTTGTGTTCGCTTATTTCCCATTGCAGTTGTTGGTTGACAGCTTCGAGTTCCTGCGTGCGTTCGATGAGTTGTTGTTCTAGACCTGCAAGTCGTCGGCGAATTTCTACTTCGGATTTTGTACGAGCGCTAAATTCTTTCCTAAACCATGAATTAGCTCTTGAAAGTGCAGCCGTTCGTTCCTCAACTTTTATTTCCAACTGATTTTGAGCCTGTTGCAGGGCAGCCTCTGCTCGCTGACGTTCAACCACTTCCTGCTGTAGTTGTTTGTGTATCTTTCTTAATTCTGTTGTCTGCTCTGCAATTAGCTGCTGCAAAGTTTCTACAGAAGGGGTGAAATTCATTGGTTTAATGTTCAAGCATGACATATTGTCAATTACTGCTGAAAACATGGGTGGAAGGGTCTTGTCATCATCAATGATTAAAATTAAATTTTTCACGGCTTCATTGAGATTCAAATAAACGACATAGCTAGGCTGCTTTGGGGAATATGAGTATTAATGGCTTTAAAAAGTTCATCAAATGAACAGAATTTATCAAGGCAATCATCAGCTCCCGTATCACTTGCACGAATGCGTTCCTTGTCAGTCAAGGTAGCCGTAAATAAAATCAAAGGAATTTTCTTTGTAGCTGGGTCTTGACGTAGTCTATTCAAAACTTCATAGCCGTTAATATCAGGCATTCTGATATCGCAAATAATCAAGTTGGGTATCTGTTCCTTTGCCAACTGCAAACCCAACCGACCACTATCAGCGCAAATGGCTTGCCACCCCTTCTTACGGAGCAGTTCTAGAAGGAGTTCTAAGAACAATTCATCATCGTCAATGGCAAGAATTTTGTTCATTCCTCTGTTCGATTGAGATGGATAGTTTTAACTCAAAGACCTTGATTAAATTAACTTAATACTCCCAATCTGCCTAAAGGCGGATTGTCTGTTTAACTTAATCAACGTTTGCTAAGACAAATATTAGACAGAAAAAATGAATAACTTGTGAAAAAGCTTTTAATATTGAAATAAAAAATAATTAGGTACAGCGGCAGCCAGCTTTTAATGGGTCGATTTAGGCATGAATTTTCTCTTCTGTAAGACATAGCATTGGTCACACCTCATCTGTATAAAATTATCTTTTGTACTGTTCTCTTCACGCCTGTCCCTCGATGTACAAAAATCCTTATCCTGCTCTTTTAATTCCTCCATACCTGCTTGGTTGTAGGGGCAAGATTTATTTCCATAACGGAGTTGGCAAAGCCTTTGATGAATTAGTTGAAAAACTTGCATTCTTTCTTGGTTTGTGAATTTGACAATTTTTGCGACAACTGAGATATCTTTTGTCGATTCTACTAACAAACAATCGTTATGAATCTCTTTTAAGATATGGTTGATTAAATCTTGACGAAAACTGGTATTTTTTAAAATAGCTTTATAAGTAGTGCTGGGATGCATAGCCGCCAAATCGCTTAGCTCTTTATTAAGTTTTAGCCATGTTAAGTTCAATAATATTTCAGTCATTGTCAATTCTCTTTTTTTAATCTTTCTAAGATTGCATTGACTCAAGATTCAGGAAAATCACAACACTCTTGAGGTTGTACAAAAAAAATGTCTTTGAAGGAGCTTTCGGGATTGAGCTAATTGGGTTTTTCCAAAGACCAGCCGAGAGCCAAGGCTATCTCATCAATAAGTAAGAGAGGATTGAAAGGTTTAGCGATCGCTGTTTGCACCCCCAACTCGGTCAACTGTTGCTGGTTAAACCGATATGCCATAGCTGTCAACAAAACCACTGGGATATCTTGAGTTGCGGAATTAGCTCGAAGCTGGCGGAGGAAAGCAAATCCATCCATTCCAGGCATCATCACATCCAGGAGAATGGCATTCGGTTGCTCTACCTCCGCCCTAACCAACCCTTCCCGACCCGAGGCGGCTGATAGGACATTCCAGCCGCCTAGCGTCTCTAGGCAGGTTTGCACCACCTCTCGAACGTGAACTTCATCGTCAACGATCAAAATTCGTTTGGTGGTCATACCCACCTCTACCTCTATAGTTGCGTTCATTCATAAAACTTCCTTTCTAAAGACAGATGCACTCCCTCGGTTTAATTCAGCTCAGGTCGAGCGCTGAATTAGTTCTGTTCTAAAGGTAGGAAGAAAAAGTGAAAAACTTCTGAAGAGGGCAGAGATTGTAAAGAATACTAGGGTTCATGGTTCATGGGCAAGCGATGCTCTCGTGCCACGAACTATAAACGTCCTCTTCGCCCACGATTGAATCGGGAGAGGGGACTCAAAGATTCCAACCCACCGCTAATGCGACTTCGGAAGCCAGTTGCATGGGGTCAAAGGGTTTAATAATTACCCCCGCTATGCCCAAGTGAGCAAATTGCTCCCGATCCGCAGGCTGTACCTTAGCAGTTAGCAAAACGACTGGTATTGACTGGGTTGCAGGATTTTCTTGTAGCTTTTGAAAGATTGTCAGACCATCCATCTCCGGTATGGATACGTCTAGAAGAATTGCATCTGGCTGTTGGGTCTGGGCTTTATGCAATCCTTCAGTGCCGTTCCCAGCCGTTAGCACCTCCCAACCACTTAGTATTTCTAAACAAGTTTGGACAACTTCTTGAATGCGCTCTTCATCATCAATCACCAGGATTCGCTTTGCCGACATGATGGGAGGCTTCTGAATAGTTTCCTGCACTAGCTTACCCCAATCGCTTTATGTATGCTCTACGGAAACTGGCAAAGTGAAGTAGAAGGTACTCCCCTCACCCGAAACGCTCTCAACCCAAATTTGTCCACCGTGTTGTGTGATAATGCTACGACAGATAGCTAAACCCAAACCTGTACCTCCCTTCAAACGGGAGTCGGAAACATCAACTTGCTGGAAGCGTCCAAAAATGGTTTCTATCTTGTCAGCCGGAATGCCTCGCCCTTGGTCTTTGACTTGAAACAAAACGCAGTCGTCTTGGGGTTTGGTTGTCAAGGTGATTGTGCTATTTGGAGGGGAAAATTTAATCGCGTTACTCAATAAATTCGTAAGTGTCTGCATGATATGGTCACTAGATGCCCAAACCAGAGCGGATACAGCAGAAACGGACAGTGTAATGTTTTCTTGAAGGGCCAGCGATCGCATCGCCTCAGCCGACTGTTGCATCAATGCCGCCGCATCACAGCACTCTTTAACCAGATTGATTTTGCCAGACTCTAGTCGTTCCAAATCGAGAATGTCATTCACCAGACGCACTAGGCGTTCGGTGTCAATTGCCGCAATCTCGATCATGCGTTGCATCCGTTGGGGGTGGTTATTGAGTGCGCCTGTTGCCAGCATCCCTAACGAACCCCGAATCGAGGTGAGAGGTGTCCGCAGTTCGTGACTCACAATCGAGATGAACTCGTTCTTCATCTTCTCTACAGCGTGACGTTCGGTGATGTCTTCCCCGATGCTCATCGTGCCAATTACCTCGCCCTGCAAATTTCGCAGTTGGGTGTTGTTCCAGGCAATGATTCGTTCTTCGCCAGATTTTGTAAGAATTACGTTGGTGTAGTGGGGATGAAATTCTCGCTCTAGTACTTCATGGAAGGCTTTGTGTACCTGCTGTTGTGCTTGCAGTGGGAGAAACGTTTCAAACCAGTCTTGCCCAATGACTTCGGCCTGGGTGTACCCTGTCAATTCGAGGAAGAAGGCATTGACAAACTCAACTTTGCCGCTCAGGTCGAGTCCCACAACCACTAGGCGCACGTTCTCCAATAGGTAGCGCCAGCGCCGTTCGGCTTCCCGCAAGGTTGCCTCGACTTGTTTTTGTTGGGTGATGTCGCGGGCAATGGTAGAGAACATTTTGACACTGCCGTCCGCTCTTTTGTGGGCAATAAGCAGTTGTGAAATCGGAATTTCTCGACCGTCGTGGCTCAGAAAAGCATTTTCACCCAGCCAAAACCCATCTTTGACGGCTGCTGGAATGCCTTCGTCTCGGACAATCTCAAATGCCCAATCGGGGTGAGCATCAGAAATGGAAAAGTTAGTAAAATTCTCATCTTGAGCAAAGCCAAACAGTTTTCGGGCAGCGCCGTTTAAGTAGCGTACTTGCTGATTGACACTGCTACTAGCGATGAAGTCTGAAGCCGCTTCGAGGATATCTATCAGCTTGTCGCGCTCTTCTTCGGCAAGCTTGCGCTCGCTAATGTCTTCAACCACATACGCGAATCTCGGACGCTTGCTCGAACGGAATGCGATTGAAGATACTGTAGCTGAGAGCCATCGCTGACCTTGGTCAGCGATGCGAGAATACTCGAAGCGGACAGGCGATTGGGTGCGTTCTGCTTCACGGTAGTGTTCGATCCACATCTGTAAAAACTCTTGTGGCACACCCATCTCGCTAGCTTTTCTGTTTTGCATCGCTTCTGGTGTTAGTCCAAACAATTTGGCTGTAGCTGCGTTATCGGAAATATGCAGAATATCATCATCCATTAATTCAACGATGCCCATCATCATCGACGCGCTGTCGAAGAAGCTGCGGAGGGTAGATTCGCTCTGTTGCAGTGCTTCCTGTTCCCGTTGCAACAGTTCATTGGCTTGGCTTAATTCGGCTGTCCGCTGTTGCACCCTAATTTCTAGCTCTTCTTTGGCTTTTTGCAGGGCAGCTTCAGCTTGTTTGCGCTGGGTGATATCGCGGGTCACCGCTAGAATCTCAGTTATCGCTCCACTCTCGTCTTGCAGAGGAACTGCGTGAGATTCTAACCAACGGCGGGTTCCTTTCAGTCCAACGATTTCAAACTCTAATATTCCTGACTTTCCCCGAACAACTTGTCGGGTAAGATTAACAAATGCCTGCCGATCCGCTGGTGCTACCATTGGACACACGCTCTGCCCAAGCACCTGCTCCAGGTTATCAGCTTCAATCATGGCAAGCCCAGCAGGATTCATATTTAGGAGAGCGCCATCTGCTGTGAGGACTTTGACGCACTCAGGTTCTGCCTCAATGATGGTTCGCAGCCGCCGCTCGCTGCTTACCAAGGCTGCCTCTACTGCTTTGCGATCGCTCACATCCAAAGCCGTACTGATAACCAATCGTCTGCCATCCGGAAGCTTGCCTAAGGGAGCAGAACAAAACTCCCAAATCCGGGTTTCGCCATTACGGGTTGTGATGGTATATTCTCCTTCCGAAACCCGTTCCTTGAGACGATACAGACGGTCAATATCTGCCCGAACCCGTTCTCCCCGCTCCCCGTATGCCTTCTTTATCCAGTCGGCAATCGTAGGAATTTCAGCATGAGTGTATCCACTGAGTTCTGTCCAAGTTTGATTAATCTGTAAAACTTCCCCATCCTCAGCATGGAGTATGATGGGCATCGGAGAATCGAGGACAGCGCGACGAAATCGTTCTTCGCTAATCTGCAAGGCAGTTTCTGCATTTTTGCGATGGGTAACATCGATAGAAAAAATGACTATGCCACCAATTTCATCTGTAGCGGTATACCAGGGGCGAATCTCCCAAGATATCCATTGCTCGGTCCCATCTGCCCGCACAAACAAATCTTCATCACATTTCTCTTGCGCCCCAGCCAAACAGCGTTGATGAATCTCTTGCCATCGTTCTGGAACTTCAGGAAAGATTTCGTAGTGCGAGTGATTCATCAGGGATTCAATCGAATCGAGGTTGTATTCATCAACCCATCGCTGGCTTGCTATCAGATAGCGCATATCCCGGTCAAGCATGGCAATGCCAGCAGGCGCATACTGGGCAAATAAGTGCAGGATAGCTTCCCTTTCTTGCAACGCGGCTTCGGCAAGCTTGCGATCGCTAATATCCATCACGGTGCCAGTCATCCGCACTGCCTGACCCGTCTCGTCATAGAATGCCTGCCCTCTGCCTTCCACCCAATGGATACTGCCATCTGACCAGACAACCCGGTATTCCTGTTGGTAAGCGCTCCTCTCTTGGATTGCGCGATTCACCGCAATATTCAGTGCCTCCCGGTCATCGGGATGGAGGCGCTTATCAAAGGTTTCGTACCTGCCATCAAACGTACCAGGAGCTAGCCCAAACAACTGCTCGTGTTCGGGCGACCAGTTGATTTCTCCCGTTAACATATTCCAGTCCCACATCCCCATTTTTGCGGCTGTTAGCGCTTGCCTTAGCTGAAGAACACTCTTCTGCGTTACCTCCAATAACTGCCAATCCAGTCGTTCAATTTGCCGTTTACTGCTTCGCAAATCTGAACTCAGCAGGTTGATCATGAGGGCTGCCAGAGTAAACGCTCCTTGCCGCAAAACATCACTTAGGCTAGCAAGAGTAAATGCGAAAAACGGTGGAATAAAGAAATAGTTGATTGCCAGTGTACACAGAAGGGTAGCCAGCAACCCTGGTTTGAGACCTCCGTACCAGGTACTTACAACAATCGCAATAAAAAAAAAGGCGCTAAGTGTGGGGGTGAGCAGTGGTTTTAAAAATAGCGTTATCAGTACTGCAAGCCCTGTCACGAGTACTGAAACCCCATAGGGCTTGAATCGGTTATAGAATCTTCGGTTCATATCCCCTTCCTACTCAGTCCGCAGCGCCTCTAGGAAAGCGATGAGCTGCTATTACTGTCTTTTCGTTATCAAGTATTATGTTGCTCATCGCAAAAATTCCCTCTACTATGATTCACTGACCTCGTTTTGCCGCCAGCGGACTCGCTCTAGTCTGTTAACAATCCTGGTGACTAATTCTTGCTCGGCAATCGGCTTACTGATATAATCATCGGCACCCGCCGCAAATGCCTGGTTTATCGTGTCTTTCTCAGTGTGGGCAGTGAGAAATAGGATAGGTAGTTCGCTCCACTGCGGGTCATTCCGCACAACTTGACATAACTCAATTCCACTAAACCGAGGCATCTCCAAGTCTAAAACTAGCAAGTCTGGAGCAACGTATGAGAGTACCTCCCAAAACCGTTGCGGATTCTCTAAGGTTGTAACATCTAATCCCCAAGGCTTCAACAAGCTGCTCAGGGTAGCCAGTATGATTGGATCGTCATCGACAACCATGACTTTGGCTTCAACAGCGCGAACTCGATTGAGTACTTGGGTAAGTGTCTGGAAAATCTGCTCGGTCGAAACAGGTTTGTGTAAAAAGGCGCGACCTCCCAGACGCGCCACTTCTATGCGATCGCTCAAGCTATCGCGACCCGTGAAGGCGACAACGGGAATCTGGGGGGGTTGGTGAGCGAGTTCTGCCAGTAGTGTTAGACCATTTTCGGTTGGAGTGGGAAATGTGAGGTCTAGCAGGATGATGTCGGGAGGGGTTGAAGCGATCGCAATCCTTGCCGCCTTCAGTGAAGGAGCAACGTCTAAGAGCATATTCCAGGCAGTCGCCTCACCTTTGAGCCGCTCAGTTAGTGCTACATCATCATCAATTACTAGCAGCCGTGAACTCGATGAGGCAGAATTTGACGCAGGAGCCGACTTGGACGCAGACTCCGAGGGAGGCTTACTCAGTTCTTGTTGCAGCAACCCGAGCAGTTTAGAGATTTGCAAGGCTTGTTCTTGTCCTATCGTTGCTTCAGGTTCGAGCAATTGTTCGAGGCGCTTTGCCAACTTGGAACCTTCTGCAAAACCAAAAATTCCCAGTGACCCCCCTAATCTGTGGGCTTCCTGCAAGGCTTTTTGCTGTAATTCAACGGTTAATCTACCTTCTGTCAGTGCTTGGGTGGCGTGCTCTAGCACTTCAACTTGAGCAGTAAAGGTACCTTTAAATTTCTCCCAAAGTTTGGAGACTGAGCTTTTCACCTGCTGTTGAGGCAGCTCTTTTTCCTCGCCGGCTTCCCTTGCTCCCTCTGCTCTGTTGCTAGTAGATAGGGTTTCATGAACAGGAACTTCCTTCTCTGGCAAGGATTTGAGTCGATACCCTAAGCCGTACATCGTCTCAATGAAGTCTGAGGTTGCCCCTACCGCTTTTAATTTTTTCCGCAAGGTCTTGATATGAGCGGTAACGGTATTTTCTTCAGGGTACTCTTCATCAGACCAAAGGCGGTCTATCATCGCACTCCGGCTAAAAACACGCCGGGGATTCAAGATAAAAAGCTCTAGTAAACTGTACTCCTTGGCGCTCAAACGCAAGATTTTCCCGGCATAGCTGAACTCGCTAGCACCGGGGTCGAATTGCAGCTCTCCCCAACTGAGTACGGGCGGTAATGTAGAATTTCCCCGTCGTAACAAGGCACGAATGCGAGCCATCAGCTCTTCTATATCAAACGGCTTTACGAGATAATCATCTGCACCCGCATCCAAGCCCATTACGCGATCAGTGCTATTGTCTAATGCCGTCAGCAAAAGAATCGGACTTTGATAACCCTCAGAGCGTAGCTGCCGACAAAGTGTCATACCGTTCATTTTTGGAACGAGTACATCTAGCAGGAGCAGGTCGTAAGTATAGGCTTGCGCTAGTTCCAGCCCAGTTTGTCCATCAGTTGCAAGGGTGACGATGTAGTGATGTGTACTAAGCGCTTCCTTCAGCACCAGAGCTGTTGGCTCATCATCCTCTACTAGCAGAATTTTCATATGAGCAGTCTATGTAAGAGAGTATTAGCTTAGGAGCCTTTGTTCTAGAAAAACTACCTGCTCAAAGTACCAATATCATCAATTTCTCGCGTAACCTTTTTAGAACACCATACCTATTTTATATAGAGAAAATCAGAAAGGTCAGTCATGATTGGGAGAACAAAGTTGGTGGGTTGAGAGTTGAGCCGCAATCGCTTTTCTTAATTCACTAAAGTCGCAAGGCTTTGTTAGGTAATCATTAGCACCTTGAAGTAAAGCAGCAGAGCGCCTCTCCCGATCATTTTCAGAAGTTAGAAAAATGAAAGGAATCTTAGCTGTTTTCAAATTTCGCCGTAAGTTCTTAAGAACTTCATATCCATTCATATAAGGCAGATTTACATCAGAAACAATTAAATCAAGATCTTGCTTACTAGCTAAATGTAAGCCAAGCAAACCATTGTCGGCAGTCAACACATCAAATTTGTCGGCTACCAGCAATTTTCCTAGAACTACGCGCATGATTTCATCATCTTCAATAACTAAAACTTTCTTCATTGATTTTTCCTTTAAGTTGAGAGACTAGGATTATCCGGCTTGACTGAAATAAGAGGAAACAAATTTGAGGAAATCAGAAGTTGCCAAGGCTCCAAGCTATCGGTTTGAAATAGATAGCTCACTTGCCAGTACTCTAGAAAGGGAATTGTATGCTGCTATACGAAACTTGTAGGTTTCTCTACTCAATTCGGGCATCTCTTGCCAGCAGCTTCGGCAAAACCAGTACACTTGTGTATTCCGAACGTGTCGTAACATTGGGTGGGAGCAGCAAGGACAACTTGTCATAGAATCCACAATCTTGGTTTGTGCTACCTGGATTTTTAACAATCTGAGAGTACGTCCAAAAAATGAAGAACTTCTGAAGATGGAAATAGGCTTAAAAAAGCGTAACAATTCAAGACCTTTTGATCAGTTTGCCGCTGCCTCAGTATCGATTACTACACAAACGCCTAGTTGCCTCAAAGAGCAAACTAGAAAATGTCCACGGTTGGGTAAGCCCAGCGATAGCATAGGATAAGCCTTTAAGGCACGCTTGCAGGGTGGTCATCTGAGGAACATCAGTTGTGACCACCCTTCAAAAAAGCAAAAGTTCTGTAAGCAAATCATTGCAAGCGTCTCCCTCTGTCGTGTTTTTACGGGATGACGACAGATCGCACAGTCCCAAAAAATCACCATTTTTTGATACTGTCTCCACCTGGCTCTTGACTAGCCCTTTCCCGCTGAAAATCTGTACCAACAACTCGTCACTTTATCTATGTCACTAAAACCCTAGCTTTCTATCTTTTTGGGACATTGTAGGCATCAGACCCTTATCAAGAATATTTCTTAAGACTCCGCTTAAAGGGCATTAGCGTAGTAACAATTTTGTTACTACACTTGAGCAACTGATAACGACTTTTATCGTTATCACAGGAAGTAGTCCTTACCGTACATTTTTGTTCGACTGCTAGTCACACCCCAAAACCAAACAATGTTCAAGCGCCGATACCAGCTTAAACAACCAAAGCTATTGAAGGGGAATTGGGTCTCACCTTTTAAAGCCAAGCAGCTAACATTTATAGAACTACCAAGGATAAAGCTATGAAAACCGGGATAAATCGGCAGTTTCGCTTGGCATCTCGTCCTGTTGGTGACATCAAGGAAAGCGATTTTGAGTATCGGGAAGAACCAATCCCCAGCCCTAAAGAGGGTGAGGTTCTCGTACGGACTATCTATCTTTCGCTAGACCCGACCAATCGCATTTGGATGAGCGACCAGGAGCAGTATATGCCTCCCGTTGAAATGGGAGAAGTCATGCGCGGTATTATTCTCGGTGTGGTTGAAGAGTCTAAGAATCCCTATTTTAAACAAGGAGATCTGGTTTCGGGTCTGCTGGGTTGGCAAGATTATGCACTTGCTGAAGGGAACAGTGGCTTTTCTGTCACGCGACTACCTGACCCTTTGCCCTGTCCGCTTACGGCATTTATGGGACCGCTGGGAGCTACGGGGTGCACGGCTTATTTTGGGCTTTTGGATATTGGACAGCCAAAAGTTGGAGAGACTGTGGTCGTGTCAGCGGCAGCAGGAGCAGTTGGTTCCATTGTTGGACAAATTGCCAAGATTAAGGGCTGTCGTGTGGTGGGTATAACTGGCTCTGATGAGAAATGCCGCTGGCTTGTTGAAGAACTTGGGTTTGATGCAGCGATTAACTATAAAACCGTTGACTTAGAAAACGCGCTCGCTCAAGCCTGTCCCAATGGAATTGATGTTTATTTCGATAATGTTGGTGGTTCTATTCTTGATGCCGTGCTGACCAAGATTAATCTACATGTACGCATTCCTCTATGCGGTTTAATCTCAACTTATAATGCAACAGAGCCGGTTCCCGGCCCTTATAATTACAGCCAGATTCTGATGAAGCGTGCTCGCGTGCAGGGGTTTATTATCCTCGATTATTTTCCCCGATGGTCTGAAGCGATAAGCGACCTTGGACAGTGGCTCAATCAGGGAAAAATTAAATATGCTCTGGAGGTGATCGAGGGCTTGGAAAATGCACCGAAAGCAATCCTAAAACTTTTCGACGGCAACAAGAAGGGAAAACTGGTCGTTAAAGTCTCAGAGGAACCTAGCTAGTTACGTCAGCCGGGCCGTCCTAAAGATGCAATAGTTGATTCCGGAGTGACACCTGAAGGCAAACTTAAAGCGGGCTTGGTGTTTAGTGTAGTTCTTTTACTACTTGGAATTTGTATTGGCGTATAGAACCTAGAGATTGCAGTTCCATTGAAACGCGCTTGGTAAAAGTATCTTTTAATTCGGGGCGGTAGCTGTACTTGTACTTTTAGAGTTATCTCCCCCTAAACTTTTTCTTAATTCAATATAATCTCTCCCCCTTTGTGTTGTTTTTATATAATCTCTTAAATCTGCTGTTTCTGGCATTTTTGCAAGGCTCTTTCCCGGTTGATTTTCAATTAATCCTAAAGTGCGTAGACGCCTCAACTCCACTTCAAATTTGTAGTTTTTACGGAAAGAACACTCTTTGTCGTCTTTTTCAGCTTCATACAATCGAGTTAAGTGCCTTAGTTCATCTTCGCTAACTATGTTTTCAACAAATTTGCGATTGGTATAATCCGAAGCCTTTGCTAGATGCTGAATTGCTCCTCCTTGAGCTTCAATATTAGCTTTCTGGGTATCCACTCGCTCTTTTACAGCTTCAACCTCTTCCTGAAGCACCTTGACTGATATCCCGTCTTTCCCAATTTCTAATTCTTGGAGTTTCTCAAAAATACTGGAGTTGAACAATAAGATAATTGCAAATAAGATAATATCTCCTTGCTCAACACCTCGGTCTATCATGTGAAAGGTGATTGCCCCCAGATAAAGCAGTCCAAGCAGACTGGTAAGCTTCAAGATTACCCAGTTAAACCAATTCTGGGAATTGCTATGAGTTTTTTTGAGTATCTCCAGTAACTCTTTAGCTTTTTCGTCTTGCTCGGCACGCTCTTGCAGATATATTTGCAATTGCTTTTTTAAAGATTTGCTAATCTTCATATGACTGCATAGATGATCAAAAATCACAAAACCTTCAGCCAGCACTTGACCAAAGGCTATTGTTAATTTCTACAAGAATTTCTTCAAGCTTTCCATCAAACGCTTTGTTAATTCGGGTAAACTCCCCTTGCGCCTTAAACGCTCCCCGGTCAAACGCCTCCCGGTCTACAATAACCACCATTAAAGCAAACCTCCAAAACCAATAGCAATCAACTTTCGTTTCGAGGCTCGGGCGATGCCCTGAAAAAAACAATGACTCGATGTCTAACCCTTAGACATCGAGTCATTGTTTTTGCTAGGTGCTATCCATAACACCAGCCAGATTATGCAAGTTCTGAAAGTAGCAAATCCAGTTTTTTCTCCTAATAATCGTCTCTATATTTGCGCTCAGAATTTTGTGAGGTGGGCTGTGGGGCAAACCCGTGGGGCTGTGGGTAAAATCTGTGGGTGTGGGTCGTGGGGTAGGCTGTGGGGTCGTGGGATGCCTGATTTTCCGTCAACCCACAACTCTCCACAGCTTAATACGCTCGGAACCCCACAGACGAGTGAGACTTACCCTCCTCATCAATTTCACCCAATCCAGTATCAGCAAGTAGTCCTAAGTACTGGTGAATTTTTTCTACTTTTTTGCCTTCCAAAACCTTGAACTTTTGGTCATACAAGTTGCGAACAGTAATCCAGTCATTTTTCTTTTTTGCAAATAACCAAATAGTCTTTAAGGGTTCTGCCAAACTGTCAGATACTTTTAATTCATTGATTGGTTCAGTTGGTGCGTCAAGCGAAACTGTCTCATCAGGAATCGCTTCCGATTGTGTTTCGACGGCTGGCTCACTCACGGTCAAAGGCTTTTTTGCAGCAGCAATACTACTCGCCTTGTACTTCCTCAAGTCAGGCAGCAGTGCCAACTGTGCAGAGGCTAGACTACTGAAGATTAGAGGACGGCAGTTTTTCTTACTGATGGGTTGGAGTTGTTTGAAAGTGGCACTGAGGGCAATGCGGTCTGATTCGTCAGCCACAATGTAGCGATCGCTCATCAAATTGGTTAAAACACCGTAACTCTCATTGACCATCCCCAGCTCGTCAATGGAGTAGTTCCCTAGCCCGATCAGGTTGAAGTTCTTCCGACTATTCCGGTCGGCTTTCAGCCCCACAGCCGCTAGGTTGTAACTCTGTAGGTCAACCAACAAGCAAACATTAAGCTCTCTGCCGTTGTAGATGATATCTGCGAGCTTTGAGAGGTACTTGGAACTCTTGACCCACTCATCATTCTTGAGTTCTTCAAGTGCCTGATTGATACTGAGCCAATCAGCAAGAATCAACCGCACCGGGGACAATGCTGGACGCTCTGACTCTCTTAGCCTACGCCGTGTGTCATAAACACTCCAGATGTTGTTGATCAGGATTAGCGCGTGTCCGGGTTCGGTAGGGTCAAAGAGAGTTACTCGTCCTTTTTCAGCTAGGCCGCAGAAGGAATCTGCTTTCTGAGATAGGACAAACACTTCTGCGTCAGGGTGAAGCTCAAATAGTTTGCTTAGGATATAAGCTTGAGTGACTGACTTACCCGCTCCGGTATCACCAATTAGAAGAGTTGAGCGTCGGGAAACAGCAAGGGATTGCAACATTTCAAGCCCCTCTTGACCTGAGGTTACGTTGACGTGAGGTGGGCTGACGGGTCCAGCCAGTGGGTTGACTGGTTTGTGATCAGCGCTTCGCTGCTGCGCTTCGCTATCGGCAGGTTGAGGGGCGTTAAGCGAAGCTGTCCCAGAAGGAATCGCGTTTGGCTCTCTCTGCTCAATTACTGGGTGTGACTGCTCCGGTATTGCAGTTCGTCGCTCTGGCGACACCGCTGCCGTGAGGTAGTGCTTCACTTCATCACCAGAAAGTAAATCGCGACGGGCATGGAACTGGCCGCACAAGTGCCGGTACAAATCAAACCGCACTTTGGGAGGTGCTGAACCTAAGATGCTGACTACTTCACCAAAGCGGTAGTTAAGCAGTAGCACCTCATCCTTCTCAGCCTCACTCAAGTACTCCATCTGGTCTTCCAAAGGATGCCGTTGGGCTGCAATACCTCCTTCCATCACTTTGAGAATGTCACCCAACTTCCCTCGGTACATTGGGATTAGGCGAACTGAGCCAGTGTCCTGGAATTCCTGGAAGACCGTGTAAATATAGCCGACCGCTCCAATGGTAAGGGGCAACCAGGCTAAGGGATTGGCACTCATTACGACTGAAGCTCCCAGTGTGATGGCGCTGGCGAGCTTCCCTGCCTCACATTCCTTGGCTGTTTCCTTACTCTTATCCAGCAGAAATACTCCACGCCTTCTCACCCAGATATCCACGTCACCTTGCTCTAATAGGTGCAATGGGGCAAATTCGGTTGGATCGTAATCAGGTGCTAGGGCTAAATTGCTATTCATGTGTCTTGCATCTCCTTGAAAAAATGCCCTGCCCTAATTGCTAGGACAGGACACTGATTTACTACTCTTGAGGGCTATTTGCGGTCAGCCTCACACCAGAGGACATAACCTGCTTCACCTGCAACCAGTGAAACAAAGTTGTAGAGAAACATTCCAATGAAAGTCAGTACTGGCTGTCCCCACGGATTGCGGCTCATTACAAAAGTGGCGAGGATATCTGCAATGACTACGACCAAGATGAACAAGCCCAGAATTGAACGTTCACCCATACCAGCCCTTTTGTAGTCCAATCGTCGGGCTTCTACTAGGTCGATCGCACCCTTGTTTTTCTCTGGCACGGTATGGTGCTTTATCTCGTCGTAATCAAATTTGGCTTGCTCTGGTTTCTTGCCGCGAATCGCCTTCGATTCAATCCACATCACCGCTAGAGCGACAACAACGGCAGCCCAGAAATTGATTTTAGTCCAGACCAAAAGCCAGCCAATACCAATCCAGCTATCTTCCCAGAAGGGGAACAAAGGTCTTCCACCAAAGGCTTGGAAGAAACTGTCTGAGGACATGGCGATACCAACCATGAAAATCGCGGCGGCTAACACTTTAACGCCAGCCTTATTATGATCGACAAAATTATCGAGGATTCGAGCCGGGATGTAGATGATGACTCCGACAATCTTCACCCCGAAGTCAATGATTTTGCCCAGGATGTCGTAGAAGTCGTTACTCGGTTTTGGTTTGGCGTTACTAGCATAACCATCGAATGTTCCGTTATCACTCTCGCTATCGACTGTTTTGGGAGAACTGGAAAATCTAGCCATTGCAAACTCCTTGGTAGTATTTGGTGAAGTAAAAGCGTCCTTGTTGGGCATACCCAACACACAGTCGGTTCTTGTCGAAAATCAACGTCTTTTTGGTTGGGTCTACTGTGTGATTCCAGTCGATTCGTGGCGGCTGGTTACTTAGGGTGTAGTTGCTGATGATTAATTGCTCAAAGTTGGCAATGCCATTTTTGGAGTAGGCCTCAGCCGCTTTTTTGGTTGATTCGGCTTTAACTTTTTCAAGTTCGGCTTGGGTACGGTAAAGGTCTTTTTCGGAGGCTTGTTTCAGAGCATCAGGGATGCTAAAAGCGTTGATTAGTATCAACAACAGGAACCCCGACACACCAGCACCTAAGCCAAATGAGTAACGTCCTGACAACTTCATCAGAGGTACTGCCCAATCGCGTCGTTCATTGCTTTGAGGAAAGCCTCGAAGTTGTCGGTGCGCTCACCCTGTTCCTCATCGATGACGAACTTGATAAGCCAGTCAACAGTTGCAGGGATGAGGTTCCAACTATCGGGGTCTATTGCCTCAATCGCTTCATCAAGAGTGCGTTTGGGAGGGAAAATGCTTTCTTGTTCGTTCTCTTCAACCCGGAAGCGCTGGTATTGATAGAGGCTTAATGTCGCTCGCAGAAAGAGTTTGTCTTGTAGCGGCATAGTCTCTAAAAATGTGCCGTATCTTGCGACCAAACCGTGGACAGCTTCGGCATTGCAATACTGGGTTGGGCTATACATTGGTTGCTCCTTGCATTAACTACTTTACGTGGAATCTAATGCGACCTAACTCAACAAAAGCCTTTTGTGCTGCTGCTTTGAGTAGGTTCGATGCTTTGGGATTTCGGGCAAGATGAGCCAGTGGTTTTTGAGCTGTGAGAATGGATTCGTGGATGAGGTCTTTCATTGCTGTTTCGCCTTGAACCATTCGTAAGCACTCGATACAATGTGCTGTTGTTCTGGGGGCAAAGGGAAAGGAAGTTCTCCAACGTTTTGACGGGCTAGTACATCGGCAGCATCACGGGCCTGATTAGTGGGCACTCCAGCCGCTTCAAGCTGTTGTTGCATCGAGGCTTGGATTTCATCTGCGTTCATGTCAACCCCCCAAAACTATCTGATTGATTAGGGCAACGCAGAGATTGAGCTTGGAGCTAGGGGTTAAGTTTTGCGTTAAGCACCACAGTCCCCAGCCGTTTCCGTCTTCATCAAAACTGTCCTGCACGATTGCTTGAGGAGTATCAGTCGCAGACTCCATGAGCATGATGATGCAAGCGGCTCGGTCGTCATTGGTCAGGGCTTGCAGTTGGGCACCGTAGCGTGACTCAATTTCCGCCAGAATCTGAGCATCTTGAGTGCCGGGAAGTCCCCCGACATAGTAGCCAAGTGGTTTTACCATTAGTGATTAGTCCTTACGTTCGTTTACTTCGGTCGTTTGGGATGAGTCAGCACCGGAGCCGGACAAACTTTTGGTGCTGACTTCCAATTGAGGTGCATTGAAATTAATGTGGTCGTAAACGTCACTCCAGTCGTTAGTTGCGATTGCTTCCACAGCTAATCCTTCCAGGGACGAGAGAAATCCTTCATGTTCCTGTCGGATATCTTCCAGGGGGTCAGAGGGATTTTCTTTGAGTCGCTGAGTCCAGTCATCCTGGTAAATGTCCTTTTCTAGTGCAGTCATTGTTCAACAGATTCCATTGATTCTGTGGGTATTAGCAATCCACTGTTCTGCCGTCCAGCCTGATTCATAGGCAGTTTTCAGACCTCCCACCGCTATACCGAGAAAACGAGGGTAAAACTCACCTTCCATCTGGGGGTAAGCTCTTTTGACAATCAAAAACCACTCTTGAATTGCGGTTTCATCAATGCCCAGCAGGATTTGCAAGGTTAATGATGTTTCTGGAGTCACTTGTGCTTCCTTTGATTTGAACGACTTAAAGTATTTGTCTGAGCGATTTAACCACTGCCTCTGCCTGGGCCATGTCATTCTTTTGTCTGCCGACTTCCCAGAGTAAATCCTCAATCTGCTGTCGTTCTTCGGCAGTCCCGGTTTTATAAATCTCAATCGTTTTTCGGGTAGCCTGTTCGATTTCCCATCGTTCCTTGAGTGATGACAAGAATTTAAGCATTGTTAGGCTGCATCTTCCATATCAAGTTCAAATTGGCTGGCAAAGTCTGCCTCAAAGTCCAAGGTTTCAGCCCTGGATGGTTGCAATGCGGGTGCATCATTCGATGTTTGTAATGCCACTACCTTGCTGCCACTACCAGGAACTAATCCCATGAGCCAGTTAAAGAGTTTTGCCAAAGGCACCTGACGTGCCATCGACTGAGCCATCTTGTGTTCGTAAAGCACTCGATTGGTCAAGGTGGTTAGCTCAGCCCCTGTTAGTTTCTCTCCTGACTTACCCAAGACTCGCTCAGCTTGCGTCTTGAGGTAATTTTCAAGGTCAGGCTCTAATCGAACTCGTGTATTCTCTGCCATGATTATTTACTCCTCTCTAAACGGCTTTGTGCAAGGCGTTGAAGCCCTAAAGCATTTGCCCAACTCCCATCGGCTACGGCAGTAAAACCGTACTTCTCAACAGCAGCAGCAACGCCTGGGAGTTGTGCCCCTCCACCCCAGACAACGAAACTGCCTGCTAACTTCCGCCAAGGCGACACCGCCTTAAGCGCCAAACTGAAACGGTCTTTGAGCCAGGGCATTAACTCGTGCTGGTATGTCTCCCGAACGCTAATGCCGCTATTCCCATAAAGGAAGCTTCTGTTCTCAATGCCTTGGCGAATCAGTTCAATGTCCCCCAGCTTGCCGCCCTCATAAATTTGCAGTTCCCGGTCACGAGCGATTGCATCCAACAGGTCAACACAACCACCCACGCTTAAAACTTCCCGATACTCAATCGAGCCACCTGGAGCAAACACGGTAGGAATAATCGTGCCAGTTCCAAAGTCAAGTGCGATCGCGATTTTTGTTGGGTCGATTAAATTCTGGTGGCGACAGTAAACGTAACTGCCAGCCCCTTCTGGAGGAACCAGCCCCACATGAAGCTTGATGATTGATTGGGGGGAAGCTTTGCCGTTGAAGTTGACAACGTGAGTACCTTCTAGTACTTCGGTGAGCCGCTTTCCAAAAAGCTTTGAATTGTGGATGCTGGCGACTAGATACAGGTTCCACACCTGGCGGTAAGGTAGAGTACCCAAGGCTCCTAAAATGCTGTGCAATGCATACTCAATCTTGTACTCGGCATTATCACTGAGCTTGGTGTGTCCATAAGGGTCAGTGGTGTATGCCACCTCTCCCGTTTTGAACTCGCGACCGATCAATTCCTTAGCATCCCCATCTCGGTAGTAGAACGTACTACCGTACTTTGACGTGGGATAGTCCAGTAAATCTTGTCGGAGTTCCTTGAACTTGGAAGGGCAGCGCACTTTCATTTGTCTGGAATCGGCATCTAGAGCCACTTTGAGAAGTCCGTGCCCGTTATCGACTCCTACAGCCAGAATTGGTGTTCTTTGGTCAAAATCAGCCGGTTTCGGCTGGGCTGCAATCATATTGAATTTACCTCAGTTTTGTTTCAAGTGCCCTAAGACCTTTGTTGCGATTGCGTTTAAGGGCGTTTTTAGCGGTCAGAAGCCTTTCGTTTCAAGTAACCTGACTCAACCTATCTATCCTCTGGTTGGTAGTTACTGGGTGTTTCTGGGCTATGTCTGTTAACATAACACAAGTCTCACATAGTGACACAGATTTCACATTGTGTGTCAAGCAGCATTGAAAGCACACGGCGTATCATGAGGTAATTAATGAACACAGACGAAAGCATGAGCGGACGGGTGAATGTCGTTCTATCAGATGACCTATATGAGCTTGTTAAAGACCTTGCCGAGGCAGAGCAACGCTCTCAAAGCCAGATGACAGCAATATTGGTTAAGGAAGCGTTGACGGCGAGAGGAATGATTCCCCAAAACAAACCTCCCACCGCTGGCACCAGCAGCAGCAAAGGCAGGGGGAAGAAAGGAGGTGACGAGTGACAGAGAAACCAGGCGTCTGCCACCGTGAGGTTGGTACCCCTTCAACAATCTCAAGTCTCCTGCTCAAACAAGCGCTGAAACCTCTGTAGAAGAAATCCAAGGATTTCACTGGAAGTGAAATTAAGACTGATTTTGCCTAAACTCCATCGTTAACAACAATGGGTAATTACTTCAATCTAAAACTAATCCTCCAAAAGCCTTTCTATTGAACGTTTTAAGCAGTGTATATATTTGAAAATACTTCAGTGATGGCGAGATTGAAAGTATTTCCGTTACGCTTCCAGCAAAGGTTTCTTCAATACATTCCAATAATTAACTTAAAATTTATTGAAAAACTTTTTATTGATGCTTTAAGTAGAAAGCTTCAAGAGATTCCTATGAATTTTAGTAAATCTGATAAGCAATGAAATTAAGGAAATAAAGTTCTGCACATACGTGAATCTTTCCTATCTATCAGCAAAAAAACGCTGATAACGATTCATCTATACCCTCTAATGGTTATGGGCGAGTGGTCAACAATAAAACCGCCTGAAATCTGATAGATTTCAGGCGGTTTTATTGTAGAATTCCAGTAGCTATTTAATCTAGGGGGTCTTGATACAACCAAATAGGAAGTAACAAGTGAATAAAAAACTGTACGTGAGTTTCCCTTCAGAATGGTGTCCGGCAAGCGACCAACTTGAAACACCAACCTGCTGCTCACAACCCATTGTGTTGCCAATAAAAATATTAGCACGAATGGGATGGGACTTCTATGCCAAATTTCAAGAAAATGGCACCCAAGCGTGAAATCTCTAACCCATGTACCTAGCTAGCCAGAGTTCCCCCAGGCAGAAAGAACAAGAAAGAAATTGTTCGCTTGGGAAACCACATACATTTGCAGATCAAGGCTAGCTAATTTTTTTACCAAATCGGTAAAAAGTTTGAGGAATTTTTCATGACTTGAGTGCCTTACACCACATAAAGGGCATCAATCATGGTAACTACACCAATTAAACAGAACGACTCCAGCTCAGACAAGGCTTCTCTTTGCACAGAAGAAGACAAAGAGAGTGTGCAGACAGTTAAGGACTTGCAAGAAGTCCTTAACTGGCTCAGGACAAACAATTTTCCAGTTCTACCAGTAGCACCGGCACAACCCGCTGATCAGTACCCAGCACGCGACAAAGACGGCAATATCAAACAGGACAAGCAAAATAATCCTATCCCGGCTTTCACTGGGAAAAATCCCAGTTATTTAGACAGCAGTGGTAGACCTCACCTGGTGAACCATCGACCGTATCAGAAGCGTTTGCCTACACCACAGGATTTTGAAACGTGGTTCGCCAATCCCCTCAATGGCATCGGAACATTAGGCGGCTGGAACGATACTATCTGGCTCGACTTTGATGTTAAGAAGTTCCCCAGTGAGGACGACTGCACTCAGGCTGTGACTGAGGTATTGCAGAATCCAACTCTTGCCAACACATTCCTTGAGCGCTCACACTCAGGCGGCTGGCGGGTTGGTGTTCGGGTTAAGGAAAAGCCAAGCTTTACCAACTTTGCCTTACAACCCGGTGGCAAGCATATCGGTGAGGCATTAGGAGAAGGACGCTTTACCGTACTAGCACCAACAGTTGGACCATCTGGGAATCCGTATCAATCAATCAATCGTGTGCTACCAGCGGAAGTGGAAAGCTTGGAATCTATCGGTATTTACAGCACTTCGACCAAACGCCAGCACCAGGGCGTTACTCCACAGCCTCTACTTTCCTATGTTCCTGGCAACATTCCCCTTGAGGAATTGGGTAACACCACCAGCCGCGAGATTTTAAAGGGGAACTGTCCAACCGGCGATCGCTCCGAGGCATTAACAACAGCCTTAAATGAGTGGTACGGCTGGCAGAACTGGGGAAAAGAAAACGACATCCCGATTACTGGCACACCGGAAGATTTAGCACACTACGCAGGAGCGCAGCTAGGGATTGATAGCGAGCGCGTTGAGCGTATTCTCAAAACCATTGACATCGTTAGCTGCAATCCAGCGGCATTGCACCGAGGGGGCGAGGAAAGCTGCTGGAAGAAAATTCGTCGGCTATCGAGAGCGACATTTAAAGCCAAGTGTCCGGCTCACATCCAAAACTCCTTTGAATCAAGACGAGACGAGGACAGCAAAAAACGAAAAACTGAGTGGGGTGTAGAAAGCAAGGATGTCACAACACCAGATAGCTTCGACCCGGTTGAAGAATTTACCCAACGAACTCTCTTCTCTCTCTATGGAGACAAGCCCTGGATCTGTGTGGACAACCGATTGTATGCCTGGACAGGCACTTACTACAAGCTCAGTAAAGATGCTGTAGAAATTAAACGGCTGGCTGACTTTTGCAATACTTACCCAGTCATCGACAAACAAGGAGAACTCAAGTTTCCCTACGCCAAACCTTCTAAGGTAAAAGAAGCCTTGGAGTGGGTCAAGATGCGGCTGTCTGTTGACCCAGACCTCGTCAATCCTCCAGGAATCAACTGTACCAACGGAGTTTTGCACATCCACTGGCATTGCTCAACTCCTAGCTGGGAACTCGTCGAACACGACCCAGATTTTTATTACATCTATAAGCCGCTCGTCACCTACAATCCTAAAGCTGATTCCAAAGCAAGCGATCGCCTTTTAGAAGTCTTAGACGCGCCTCAAAGAGACATCTTCCTCAAGACGATTGCTGCATCTCTCGACTTAGAGACCGTGAGAAAGTACAAAGGGCGTTTGGTACGAGCCTTGCTTTTCCGGGGTCACGGCTCAAACGGCAAGGATACCCTGAGAGAGGCGGTCTCAGCCATGTACGGACACCAGGGGATGACTGGCTGCACTTTGTCAGACTTTGCTGCTTACGATGAAGGTCGCAAGTTTCCACTGGCGCGACTGCGACACTCGCGGGTGAACTGGGCAAGCGAAAATGCTAGTACCGCACGACTTGACAGAATTCAAAGTCTTAAAGCCTTCATCACCGGAGACACGCTTGATAGTGAGCGCAAAGGTAAAGATGCAGAACCTTTCAAACCCAACGCGATAAGCTTTTTCAACATCAATGATACGCCCAATCTACAGGGCACCTTAGAGGCGATTTACGGTCGCTATGCCGTTATCTGCGCCAACAAGACTTTTAAGATTGGGGCTGACCCGACTAAGGGCGAGATTGAGGCTGACCCTCGCTTCAAGGATGACCCAGAGTTCCTTTGTTCGGAAGTTCTACCCGCGTTCTTGAATCGCGTCTTGGAAGCACTGCAACGACTGATGACCGAAGGTATCGACTACAGCTGCACCGAGAAAGCCTTAGAAGATATTCAGGTGGAAAATTCCCACCTCTTCCAGTTCTGCAAGGACACTGGCTTGAACTATGACCCAGTCAGCGTGTTAACGGCTAGTGACATCTGGACACGCTTAGAGCAATGGTATCTGGAAAACGGCACTCTTACCTACGAGTCAGGCAGCAACGGCAAGGAGAGGGCAATTTGGGCAGAGCAGAGCAAGCATTGCGATCGCAATGTTAAGGCAGTGAATCAGGTGATTGCTCGCTTCCGGGCTATCTTCCCCAAAACTAAGCTGGTCACCGTCCCGCATGAAAGCGGCAAGAAGACACTTCAGGCTCTCCAAGGTCTCAGTTTTGGCGGTCACGGCGGCAATGATGGCGGGGATAGTGTCCCGGAATCTCCCACCCCAATTCCACCCCACTCCACCCCAATTCCACTCCACTCGCCACCCCAACAAACAACGGAAAATCAAGACCTCCACCCCACCCACCCCAATTTATTACATCGGGTTGAAAAAATGGAAAATTCCACACCCGATACAGGCGATGTGGAGCAAAAAGTTCAAGAAAATATTCTTGAAAAGAGTATGACCCCGCCCCCCCAGGGGTGGGTGGGGTGCGATGCCCAAGAATCAAGCATTCTTGGGGTGGAGAACTGCGGTGGAACTGGGGTGGAAATCGCTGAAACTGGGGTGGAGATACCTCAAGAAGTGGTTCCTCACACTCAAACTTCCCTTAGTGCCCCCTCAATTGAACGGTCAGCGGTTCCTAACACAGCCACCGCAGCGGCTACTGATGAGTTGGAGAGCTGGTTAGAGTATCACCAAGTGAAGAAGTCTTACCCAAATCCCAAGTCTGATAATCTTCGCTCCAGTCAAAAGCGAGCTTTTGCCATCCGTGAAGCGTACCGAGTCTCTAAGACTAAAGAGGACTTATCGGTGCTTCCGCGTGAGAATGGGGGGAAGTTTTCTAGGGAAGAGTTAGTTTGGGTTACGAACTGGCTTTATCAATTCTTTCCAGGTGAGTATAACCATGTGCAAGCAACCAGCAAGATTAGCCAACAACGGTTGCTGGAGTGAGGCAGGTTAGCTCTCGGACTTTTAGCGGATGTCCTGTTATCACAGTCTCCTGCCTCACCTGAACCTAGGCAAGTCGTCACTTTTTAAGCGGCTTTAAGCTTTCGGTACTCGGTCTTTTGTTCCGGGGTTAGGATTTTCCACATTACTGGGTCAGTCCCAGCTGGTGGAGTGTCACTTGCCATAGCTACTACCTCGTCCAATCCATAAAACTGGCTTATCGTTTCGTTCAGCTTCTCTTGAATCGGTTCATACTTTCGTTGCGCCTTTCGTTTGTCGTAGGTTTTTCGCATTTCCTCAACGCTGTGCCCCATAGCGTAAGCTAGCGAACGGATTATGTCTTCTGTATAGGCACGGTCTAAAAACCAGCTAGCGTAAATATCTCGTAGAAGGTGTGGTGTAAGAAGTTGACCTGTTAGACGATGGGCACTCTTTTTGAAGAAATCACCAAAATCACTATTGTTGAATGGTTCACCATTGCGTGTTCCAAAGAAAACGAAATTGTGATCATTTTTGAGACGGAGAGCCATTCGCAAGGGATATAATTGATGTCCTGCACTCGGTGCTTTTGTAGTAGAGACGGCACTTACCCAGTTTCCTTGTCTATCTCGCCAATAGCCGTATAGGTAAGCCTCTAAATAATCATAAAACTCTGTGCCATCAGGAAATTTTGGGTTAGGGATGCGTAGTTTTTGAAGTCCATAGGTATCGCCTGTTTTGTAGCCTTCTGCTGTCATGTCTTGATACCAGTATCCATCTCGGTCTTTGTACAAGTAGCCATGGTACTTGTCGGTGTTCCTGTCACGGGGCAAAGGCTGGATAAACTGGTTGGGAGCTAAATTCTTGGGTTTATCGTTGATTTCGCAATAAAGAGCTATTTTGAGTTCACGCAATTCTTGTTGTCGGCGCGGTGGTCGATAAGTTAATAAGCCCCAAGCAAGGAATCGCTTAAAACTGCTAGCAATTGCGGTAATTGAGCGAAGCTGGCTATCAACGCCCCGAAATTCACATTCAAGGCGTAAGGGTTCAACAATTTGCGTGTGAACTTTATCTAATTCGAGCCATTTCATTTCTAGGTTGGCTACCGGTTGTTGAGTTTTAATCGTTTTGCAACAAGCGGTTCTATGTTTGTTGACTACGACCATTACTGGAATGTCTTTGTAGTTTGCCTCTTTCGTTTGGCCGATGTATTGATATCGTACAAGCAGCTGAATAGAACCAAGGAAGAATTGGAGCGTATGAGCGCTTTGACAACGACGCTCTTTCTTTAAAAAATTCAACAGTTGGCAAATCCATGTATCAACATACTGAGCAATTTGGTCTTCCCAAGAATCTTTTTGCTTTATGAGCTTTTTTAAGGGTTCAGTAAAGACCATTAATTTTAAATTGTTGTTCAACTCTTCTAGGCTTGTTGGCACTAAAACATTTAAACTTAATTGTTCAGGCTGGATGTTTTTGTAATTGACTAGCCAACCAAATATTTGATACAGGTGTGTGATATACCGATCAACTGAATCAGGTTTTAATGGGTCAAATAGGCGACCTGGATATTGCTCCTCTACCAAACACTCGTTGAACTGATTAACCTCTTCTACAAGCTTTTCTATTTGTTGTGTATTCCAGCAAGAGTGTGTTTTGAGTGAATACTTATCTAGTTTAGTTAGTCTGTTCGTTAGAAATTTTTTCTCAGTCCCTCCATGTCCGTGTAGCATTCTTGGATTCTGACGCGAGGGACTACGTTCGCTGCTAGATTTAATCCAGCCTTGCTTCTTGACCCAGTCAATGAAATTTTCCAACCGCGACTTGTAAACGTTCCGACTGTTCTGCGTCACGTTGTACTTTTCAAAAACTATTTGTTGGACTTTTAGCGCTTCGCTCAACTTGCTGACAGGCGTTTTTTCAAGAAACTGATCAATTTGCTCTCTTTCAGTCTTAGTAAGCTGGCGACTGCTGCTTGGCATTAACGATTCGTCCCAGCCTGGTAGTAAATGTCGAACAATAGCCGTTCTGGTTTGGGTGTGAATTTGGTTCGCTTTGACTGCGTCTTCTGTCGATTCAAGGTCGGATTTGTGCTCTAGTAGTGCATCCTTGATTGATTGAGATTCCATAGTTTTGTTTTCTTAATAAGTGAGCTTGTTTGAGGTCGCTGTTTGTGCCAGCTAGCAATGGCTAGCTTAATTTCTTTTCATAAACGGCTTTTCCTAATACCATCAACAAGATATACTTATTATATAACTGTTTTTGAGTTCTGCTACCGCATCCTTATAATGGCTAAGACTTAGTCTATTTATTTGCACTTAAAACACTTACCAATACTGAATCACAGCCTTTATTCTTGCCATGTTTTTTATAAGTAAAAAAAGTACTTCAATTTTGCTTTTATAAGCATTTGCTAGCTAACCAGTTGCCCTAAAATATTTGACAAGTTTCCACCAACACTTATAAACCCCACCCAATTGTCACTATTTTTGGCAAATTCCTTCGTGCTTTGTTAGTGCTTTCATGAGAAAAGATTCAAGAGAAAGTACCTATGGCTCCCTCCTGTCCCCCCTGTCCAAATCAAACTTGCGATAGCTATGACAAGCCCGACAATGTTATTAAAAACGGGTCTTATCAAAAAAAGGATAAACAAAAAACACAGAGATATCTTTGCCAAGCCTGTGACAAAACTTTTATGCCTAAGCCATTACCGAAACGCCGTTCGCATCGTCCAGAAGGCAAGGGAGGAAAGGGCAATGCGGCTTATGGTCCAAACAAAAACAAGGAGAACCGAACTATCAGGTTGACCAGTGAAGCTTACGCAGGGTTAGAACAATTGGCGCTTCAGCGGGAGATTAGCCGCTCGGAACTGATGGAGCGAATTGGTCGGGGGTTAATTCCTTTGGGGGATGACTAGAACAGCGGTACAAAGTTCAGCGGCTGACCCCTACCTCCCCTGCCCTCGCAAATAAAGCGACAAGACATTCTTTATTTGTTCCCTTATCCTTAGACATAGGAACAATAAGCAACAACTCAGGGCTAATAAATTAGTCTACTCAAAGGTGCATTAACCAATTCTTTGCCAAGCAAGGTATGACTACTTGTAAATGGCTTCAACTGCTGATGAAGCTCAATTGTGAAGAAGAATCTTGATAGTTAATGCCAAATAATCCTTAGAGAAATAGATGCCAAGATTAAAACCCAAAGCCGGAACAGCATTAGTGATTTTCCTGCTCGGAGTTGGTTTAACATTTGCGTCGTTGCGTTATGTAAAGCCTGATAATTGCTATCAATTGTGTATCAATGAACCTTGTGCCTTAGGCAGTTGCCAAGCCGGTGAACAAAAAGCCGGCTTTCCCTTCCCATTTGTACGTGATCAAGAAAGGAATCTTGGCTCCTCCCCTCCTAATGGCTGGGGGCGAGTTGGAGCTGAAGATTACATCTATCCGAATCTAATAGCTTTCTTGTTCAATATTTTGTTTTATAGTGCAATCGTTTGGAGCCTGATAACACTAGGCAAACGCTTAAGAACACGATTATGAAAGACTTGCCAATACGTGGTGCGCTGCTTGTTTATCTCAGTAATTGGAAAGCCCGCACGTCAGCTTATCAATCATTCTCAACAAGCTTGGAACGTTCTCAATAAAAACCGATTTTTTGACTTTTATGTGCTGTAATTTTTCGGAATTAGCCAAATTTACGCTACTGCGTCATTACAGCTTATTTCCTACCTCACATAATGTGAGATTATCGGTATTTGACAGATTGAATGGATGTGCGATTGATAAGCTTAGCTGAACTGTGACAGTATTTGGCGAGCACCTACTTGAATCACGTCTGGTTGGACAGTACAAACAGGACAGTCCTAAGATTTTAAGGAATCAGTTCGGTGTATTTGAGCGGGATAGTCGTAAACTGCCCCTGAGTCACTGTAATTGACTGGAGTTCATCGCGACGATGACTCAACACAAAGTAATTGTTTGGCTGAATTTCAGGAGCGAGTGTATAAGTTCCCGGCGGGAGACCAATACGGAAGTAGCCTTCCTCATCGGGTTCAATGCGAGTGATGTTGCGTCCGGCTTGATCTAGAACATTGATAGGGATGCGAACCGGAGAAATCGTCGGTTCAACTCGTTGTTCAGTTCCATCTGGGTTACGCCGTATAATTCCAGGGAATCGACTCGACGTTGAGCGTCCCTGAATTCCACTCGGTATTTCACGGGGCGAGGGGAGCCGACTGCCTGATTGACCGGCAAACTGTACGCCGCCATCTGGATAGACGTTAAATGTCCAGGTCGTGCGATCGCTACAGCCTGCCATACAATCCCCAAAGCCAATACTATATTTAAGTTGCCAATAGTTGCCCTTAAACTCGGCTTGAATGTCGCCACCATCGGTAAGTACGCCATTGACATTGGCATACTGGACTCCTTGAATACCGTTAAACAACCTTGCTACTGCTGGTGTGTTCAACCGTCTACCTGTTCGCAGCACGGCAAGATTCGACACGCTTAGGTACTGTTTCAGGTCGAGGTCAAATTGCTCCATCAAGGCATCAATCTCGGCATTGCCAGTGAGTCGCTTTCCATTGCGCCAAGCTTGAGTCCAGGCTTGGGTCGAGTCAACGCCAACAAGTAGCTCACGGGTATTGAGTCTTGGCACAGTATGGATATTGTAGGTGTCCACTACTGCATTACGGGCAGGCTCATTAGTGGCTTGATACACCTGAATTAAGGCAGTATAGATCGTTTGGATTAAGTCAGCCGGTAATTCAACACTATCCTCAGAGGTTGCTCCTTCCTGAACTAGCAAGCGCAGTGCCAGTTCTGTTGCGTCTTCACGATATTGGTGTTTGACAAGATCGGGAATTTGAGAATCTTGAGCCTGTTGCTTCTGAGCAATCGGCTGGCTTGGTCGGGATTCAATTTGAGTCGGCGATAGGGCATTGCTTGAAGCTGCTGTTATCCCTACGGTAATTAGCAGGGCGGCGCTAGCTGACAGTTGGCGTACACTGAGCATGAGGTTACAGTTTTCGCTTGCAGGTAAACAATTCAAGGTCAACGGCAGAAAATCTCGTTGACAACTGACGCTCTTGGCTATCAATTCTCCAGGTACACCCAAAACTTACATCACCACGTCAAAAGCTAGGTAATTCTAGAGAGCGGAAAAATCTGCTGTTTTCTCTCCTAAGTTGGCATCGAAACTGTGGTAGGTCAGTGTTGTTGCCAATTCGGTAACTGGTTGTAGCGGCAGAATAACGATTTTTGTTGCCACACAGAAGAACAGCGTGGCACTCGTTGCGGCAGTGATAGACTTCAGGTGAAATCTCGTGGCAGGAATCGCTTGGGTTGCCCCCTTCCTCCGGTTCCTTCCCAAGTCCACGCCAGATTCTCCGGGTCTCGAACGCGACTCCACTCAGCTTCTCCCCCATCTCGTAACATAAATAACCTTATGAAACGAGAAGTGGGGAAAAGGTAGCTGCGATCGCTCGCACCTGAAAAAACGTTTCTTTCTACTGAATGTTGGTTGTGACGTATTACAAAATCGATATGCAATTGATTGGGAAGGTTATGCTGCTGGAAGATTAAGACCACTCCACGTACAGGATGAGGAAAGCTGACCGTCTTTTCCAATTAGTGAATCTCATTAGATCTCACCAACCGATTACAGCCGGGCAACTAGCCGAACGGATTGGTGTTTCCGTGCGTACAATTTACCGATATATCGATGATCTTTCGGTGAGTGGTATTCCCATCTATGGTGAGCCGGGTGTCGGTTACGCTTTGGCTGAAGATTTTGAGTTACCACCCCTAACTTTAACTCATGATGAAATCGCCGCTTTAATGTTGGGTGTTGAAATCCTGTCGCGATCAACCGGGAATGACTTAGCCGCAGCGGCAAAAACGCTGTTGAGTAAAATTGGAGCCGTATTGCCGCCACACAGCTTTGAGCCAACTCGTACACCGGTTCGGGCGCTAGGTGATATTCTCAACGACCAAAGCTTAAGACATTGGAACGACCTTTATCGAGCAATTCAGCAGCAACAAGCCGTCACAATTGTGTATTTGAGCTTGAAGGAACAACTGTCTCAAAGGATTGTTTTCCCGTTGGGGTTGTTTCATTGGGGTGGAAAATGGACAGTTGGAACATGGTGCATCCTCAGAAACACATACAGAGATTTCCGGGTTGATCGCATCCAAAATCTCGATTTTGCCTCAGATGTTGAATTTCCAGACCAAGAGATTAGTCTTGACTCATACACGAAATTTCAGCTTGAGAGAATAAAGTTATCTGGCTTCCACTGACATGATGCTGTCAGGAGTAGGGTTTTAGGCTGAGTAACGCCCAAGATTTTGTTGAGGAGCCGATTTCACTGTGTTTGAGATGTTTCCTAACTTCTGGACTCCAGTATTACCCGTTGCTGAAATAGGACTAGCTCCCCTTGCGGTTGAGTTAGCTGGCGAATCGCTAGTTCTATTTCGCAATTCAGCCGCTCAGTTCGTAGCATTCCTTGATCGTTGTCCTCATCGTGGTGCGCCTCTCTCACGCGGGCAAGTCACGGAAGACGGTTGCCTTGAATGTCCCTATCATGGTTGGCGTTTTGCTTCAGATGGGGCTTGTACTCATGTTCCTTTCAACTCACTTAACCCGACTCAACGCTCAAAATTGTCAGCCGTGAGGTTGCCGACAAGGGTGATTGCAGGAATATTGTGGGTCTTTACGGGAACCGAAAATGTGCCAGAACCGCAGTTGCCGTCGAGCTTATTAGAACCAAACGAGCGCTACGTGATTCACCATGAGATTTGGAATGCACACTGGACAAGAGCGATCGATATTTCACTGGACTATCTACATATCCCTTTTGTCCATCGGGATTCATTTGGTGGCGAATTCCATGACCCAGTACACAAAAACGCGATTGCACAAATCAGCGTTACTGCAACAGCAGATGGAATGGCACTCACGAATCAACTCAATACCTTACCTTATGGAATTGAGATTGATTGGCATCAGCCCAACAACGTTGTTCTCAAGTTAGATCTAGGTGGAATGCCCCTGCGTCCCCACCTGTTTGCCATTCCGATCAATACCCAGCAAATGCGATTTATGCAGGTTGTTCTGCCCAACCCTGGAATCGATCCGAGTAACTTTGACTTTGATGAGTTTTTTGCAGCATCTCTTGACGATCGCACGATAATTGAGTCACAAATCGGTGAAGTCCCCAATACAAATGAAGGATGTAACGTGCCTACTGATGAACCCTCACTGCGGTTTCGTCGTTGGTACTACCGCACTGTGAAGAATAGAAGAACAGAGGCTATTCAAGGCGCAAGTGCTGATTGATGACCTTAATAGTATTCGTGACAAGTTAAGGCAGAGCGATTTTTGTCCATTGACCGCCCCAATGTCGATCACATTCTGGTATTTTTGCTCTCATTGGAATGCACCCAGGAACAATCCATCAATCTCTCAAATCTTTAGAACAAAGGCTTTAGACAATAAAGCCGCTCTCAGGCATTTGTTTATCCCTGTAACTCCAATAAAAATCAATGCTCCAATTTAGGAAAATCATGTCTTGCTTGCTAATTGCTTATGGCACAGGAGTCATTCTCTGGACGGCTCATAACTTTACTCAAGCATTGATGACTGAACAGATTCGAGTTGATTTGTCGATTTACAGTTTTGCCTTAGTAATCTTGTTGGTTTTCTTTGGTGCATCATCCGTGGCGATTGGTGTGTGGTATCAACGCCATCACAATTGGGCGGGACGAGTTGTGATGGCAGTAGCCGCCGCGATAACTATCGCCGTGGTCTATGCTTCTACTGTGGTCTATCCAAGTACAATCAGTTTCATAACCAATCTCACTTTCTTGGCTGTGTGGGGTGTGCCACCTCTTGCTATAGGAACGTACTTACTCAAACCTGTGAGATGAGAAAGATGTCAGGTTGCTCATTGCCTCGCCATCTGTAATTGTGGGGTGCGTCCAGCTTTGATAGGTTCTCTATTGTCGAGCAATCGGAGAAAACGCGATCGCGTTGCGAGAAGAGCAAAGCAGATCGCCAGTCCGGAGAAGTGAGGCTATCTGGTCTAGTAAGAGGGGTAGGGAGAGGGAAAATTAAACCAAAATAAGGCATAAAGTTGTACCGCAATTTCGAGAGTTTAGGTTGTCCATGTGGGAGAGGAGTAGCTTGGAGCTAACGCGGTCACGATCGCCCGTCTGGTCAAAGGCTGAGTATAAATACCAACCACAAAAGCCACAAGTTCAAATGCGATGGCGTTTAAATTTGATCATCTCTTTATCTGTACTGATATTGGTGCTTGCGAAGCTGATCGTTTAGTATCATTCGGTTTAGTAGAGGGGACATCTAATACACATCTTGGGCAAGGCACGACCAATCGTCGTTTCTTTTTCCGCAACGCGATGTTGGAACTGTTGTGGGTTCACGATACAGAAGAGGCAAAATCAGAGCTAATTCGCCCTACTCGTCTTTGAGAGCGTTAGCCAATTTGTTGAATTGGTTTTGCAAGTCTACAAAGAAAAAAGATTGTTAGGCCCAAGTGAGTTGCTGTGATTTCTGCTTAGGTGCAGATAGTTTCAATAAGTGCTCGCGTTCTGTTTCGGAGTCGAGCTATCAGCATTGAATCACCTTGATAGACGATGCTTGAGCCATCTGTTGGACAGATCGATTGATTTAAGAATTCTTAGGTTTCACGGCTGAGATAATGGAAAGTCCCTCTAAACCCATGTCAAACGAAAGTTCATCAATCACTTTTCGCTTGAGATTTCGGGTAAACATGAGCTGGGTGTAGCGGCGCATGTATGGGTCAAGGCGAAGAAGTTGCTCCGCTAACTCCGCCGCTCTAGCCAGCAGTTTGTCACGGGGATGAACCTCATTAACCATGCCGATTTGCAGTGCTTCCTTGGCTGTCAGCTTCTGCATCGTTAATAGGAAATAGTGTCCTCGAATATCACCCATTGCAGCCGGATAAAGAATCTGCACCCCGTCTGCTGGTACAACCCCGCCCCCTACAGATAGATGCTGGTTATCTTGAAAGTACGCTTCCTCAGCCGCCAAGTTGATAGTAAGGTAGCAGTACAGAAACTCCACCCTTTTTCAACTGGGTGAAGATTAGATTTGAACTTTGACTATCTGACTGGGATTCCCTCAGCTCTCAATCTCTCCTCAATGGATGTCCCCTGATTAATACTTCCATCGAGAAATTTCGATAAATCTTTGATAGCTTTCAAAGCAGAATATCAATGCTTGCTCTTCTGAAGTTGAGAAAGGCAGAACTGATAGGTGTGGTGTGGGCTTATCGTCTAGTCAGCCTGCTTTATTACAACCTAGATGGCACTGACTTAAGAAAATTCATCACCCCGATTGCTCTTTGTGTACGGGGACTAGGGAAGGTCTTCTGTCTCCTAGTGGAGAATTGAGGGGCTTCCCTCCAATCCTGGGTTTTCTACAAATAACTATTTTTCGCTTAAGCCAACGAGTAGCAATGCGGCGAAACAGTTTGAGTTGATTGAACAATCGTTCTACATCGATATATTAATTGATAAAAACTAAAATACAACTTGAGGGTTTGACGCTCTTCCAATACACCCTCAGGGAGAAAACAGGATGAATTTTGGCGAGCAAGAGAATATCGCTTCACAAACTCTCACTGACTATGGTGCAGATCGCTTTCGGATGCTTTGTCAAGGTGCTGGCATTGATGGTGTTGAGACAGAGAAGTTTATTACCACCTTCCGCCGCCTGTTGACCCCTTGGGGCAATCTCCTCATCGGGAACCAACCGCACTGGATGTCGAACATTGGCGATGACCATTCGCCGATTGAGTTTTCTGTCGCTATCATCAATCAGCAACCCGAAGTGCGGGTACTGATGGAAGTCCAGGGAGATTCACCAACGGTGCAGTCCCAGCGCACAGCTGGACTCATATTCAACGAAATGCTTGAGCGTGAGTTCGGAGCTAGCTTGGAGCGGCTGCGCTTGATTCAAGAACTTTTCCTCCCAGAAAAAATGCAGGGTAGCTTTGCCATCTGGAATGCTGTCGTGTTCTCTCAAGGAAGAGCGCCAAGTTTCAAGATTTACCTCAATCCGCAAGCTCAGGGAGTGGAGCGAACTCAGGAACTCATCGAAGAGGCACTTATCCGTCTTGGCTTTCCACAAGCTTGGTCAGTGCTCAACCAAACGGTAACACGGCGAGGTTTGCAACTTGATGAAATTAAGTACTTTGCACTTGATCTAGTAAATAGTCATAGGGCTAGAGTCAAGATCTATGTTCACCATCATTATGCTACGCCTGAAGAGCTTGAGATTGCCTGTAGTGCTGCTAACAACTATGTTCCTGGTGAGGCAAGTAAATTTGCTCTTGCCATGAGCGGCGGCAACCAACTTCTCTCGTTACGTTCACCCTTTACCTGTCCCTCATTCATCGAAGGAAATGACGAGTGCCCGGAGGAAATAACGCTGTACATCCCCGTCTGCGCCTATGCTCAGGATGACCGTGTCGTGAGCGAGCGCGTACACAACTACCTTATGTCGCACAACCTCAACTCGTCACTCTATAACCGTATCCTCAAAAGCTATGCTACTCGCCTCTTAGAATCAGGTGTCGGTATGCAGAGCTGGGTCTCCTATCGCCGTCAGCTAGGAAAGCCGCGCCTCACTGTATACCTCTCAACCGAAGCCTACCGCGTCTACCCACCGGGTACTGTTCCAGCCAGCACTAAACACCATCTGAAGTTCAAGAGCGCTGTGGCAGTCAACGAGCACTCCAAGCCGGATAGTCTAGATGTATGTTGAAATAATGTGGCACTCACGACGAGAACTTAAATCAGGTGTTGCGAGGTTTCAAGATGAAAGAAGTACTAAATTTTATTCAGAACAAGAAGCAAGACTTTGCACAGTTGCCTTTATTTGAGTTCATGAAAGACTCAAAGATAGACCCAAGACAAAGACTTAGCTTTGCCCCCTGTGGCGCTCATTTCGTAATGAGTTTTGCCGATTTGAACAAATACATTTTTCGAGAATATCCACCCTGCAATCAACTTCAGGAATTAATCAACGAACACACGTATGAAGATGATCATCACTTGGTATGGTTTTTGGAAGACCTTGAGAAACTAGGTTTTGCTCATTCCCTCTCGTTTCCAGATGCTTTGAGATTTCTTTGGGGCGAACAAACAAAACATACACGGCAGCTCAGCTATCGACTTGCCGGATATGCTTTACAATCTGATCCGCTGCGGAAGCTGGTAGTCATTGAAACTATAGAAGCTATGGGGAATGTCTTTTTCTCTTGCACAACACAAGTAGCTCTAGAACTCCAAGAAATTACCCAAATAGAATACCGATATTTCGGAAGTGTGCATTTGAATGTAGAAAATGGTCACACTACGGGTAAAACTAGGGCGGATAAATTGCTGGAAGACATACAACTTACAGAGGAAAGCCGTCAAGAGGCTTTTGAATTGGTTGAAAAAGTCTTTCAAGTTTTTACAGAACTTGCAAACGAGCTTCTGGAGTATGCGAAAACGCAGAAGATTTCGCAACAGATTAAAGCCTCCTAACCAAGTGGTTGTATTTTTGATTGAGTGGAGAATCTAATTTTGAATACTGTTCCCTGGTCTAGCTCAATTTCGAGCTGACCTTCAAGTTGTGCGACTAAAATCCTGACTAGCTGCCAACCTAATGAACTTCCCCTGGAAAAAATTGTAGATTCCTGCAATTCAATGCCATCATTTCCAACAACTAGAACAAATTGATTTGCTCCTGACTGCAGCTCTGTTGCACTCACACAGTTGAATTCTACCCAAATTGTGCCACTCGTCTTCCCATAAAATGCATGTTTGAGAGCATTTGAAACCAGTTCATTAATTATGAGACCGCAAGGGATAGCTATATCAATACCAAATGTAATCGGAGTGATATTAAATTGCAGACTAATGTTACTTCGATTAACTCCATAAATTTGGAATAGGTGAGCTAACAATCTTGGAATATAATCAGCGAGATTAATTCTTGCCAAATGATCGGATTGATAAAGCTCTTCATGGACAAGCGCTATAGATCGGATGCGGTCCTGGCTTTCCCGGAACATCTCTAAAGTAAGTTGGTCTTTGGTTTGTTGAGATTGAAGGTCGAGCAAACTTAAGACAACTTGCAGATTATTTTTGACTCGATGGTGAATTTCCTTCAACAAAACTTCTTTTTCTTGCAGTGATGCATGGAGTCTTTCCTCAGCCTGCTTGCGCTCTGTAATATTGATAGCGTTGCCAATCAACCGATAGATCTTCGATTGTGTATCTCGCAGGGGGGTAAGTGTAGTCAACCACCAACTATCTCTGCCTAGGAAGGGTAAGTTTTCTTCATAGGAAATAGTTGTCCCTAGCTGGACACATCTAATATAGTTGGCAGACACAGCAGCAGCCATATCAGGCGGGAACACCTGTTCCGGCGGCTTGCCTTGAACATCCTCTAAGCTCACTCCAGTTAATTGTTCACTAGCAGGGTTCATTCCAACGAAACGGAACTCACCCTCTGGCAATACATTGACTACAAAAATAGCACTTGACGCACCCTCGTAAAGGCTCCGTAGGAATTGCTCGCTGGTTTGCAGTTGGGCTTCGGTTTGCTGCCGCATAAAAAGCTCGGTCTGAAAGGGTTCAAAAGCGATCTCTTGTTGGATAGCAATTTCTTCTTGCCTTCTTTCGTCGATGATTCTAAACACCTGAGATAGCTTTTTGGTCTGAGCCTCTTCCCGCTTCCAGCCCGTTAAGCTTTCAGCTACCGGATTCATAGAAGTAATGAATCCATCCTCATCAGTCGTAATTACGATGTCACCAATACGGCTGAGGGTTGTTTCTAGCTGTTGCTTTCTAACTTGAAGCCGTTGATAGATTTGGTGCCTGTAGAGTGTGATTTCAATGGCTGAGTAGAGTTGTCTGGGTTCAAAGGGTTTGAGAAGGTAGCCGTAGGGTTCTTTGGTTTGCTGTAGCGTTGCTTGTTTGATACAGCTAACAACATAGATAACCGGAATTTTGAAGTGAGTCCAAATTTGTTCTGCGACCTGGCTGCCTTCTCGGTTGCCTGGTAACGTCATAGCGATCAAAACCAGATTGGGTTCTTGCAAGGAAGCTGCTTTGAGCGCTTCTTCCCCACTAAAAACTATGGCTGAAACTTTATATCCTATAGTTTCCAAAAGATTTTGAAGATTTAAAGCAAAAATCCTGTCATTTTCGACGATTAGTATCTTTATTCTCTGTGTCATATTTTTTCAGGCTTAGTTACCTTAGAGCGTAGCTCCTGCCTTTGCATCTCATTTAACACTCAAAAATAGAGGGGGAGGCTTAAACTAGTATTGCGTTGTTGGTTTGTTTGAGAGATGATATTGCTGACTTTATGACTTGTTGACAAGTTAACCCGTCAGCTTGTTGACACCAAAAACCTATGATTGTAGCCCTCGCAAATCAAAAGGGGGGAGTTGCTAAAACCACGTCTACCATCAGCCTAGGTGGGTTATTGGTCGAGAGCCATTCCTGCCTAGTCATCGACCTAGACCCCCAAGCCAATCTCACCATTGGACTAGGTGTGGAAGTCCAAGAGGGTCAGTTAACCACCTATGACGTGATTACCGAGCAGGCGGAAGTTCTGGAGGCAGTTATCCCCACCCAATCTGGGCTTAGCCTGCTACCCTCTGACATTACCCTAGCGAAAGGGGAAACTGAGCTTCTGGCTAAGGTGGGCAACTTTCTCATCCTCAAGGAACGACTAGAGCCAGCTCTCGCTCAGTTTCAACACATTTTGATTGACTGCCCACCCAGCTTAGGACTGCTGACCATCAACGCTTTGTCGGCAGCGGATGCCGTTTTAATTCCAGTGCAGTGCCAGTTTTTTGCCCTCAAAGGACTCGCCTCCCTGCTAGAGACAATCCAGAGTATTCAGCGACGGCTCAATCCGAGTTTGAGGATTCTGGGGGTTCTGCCGACTATGGCAGAGATGAACACCATCATGACTCAGGATGTCTTAGCCTCCTTGCAAAAACGATTTAAGGATATCCCCGTCTTTGACCCCGTGCCGAAGTCAGTCAAGTTTGCCGAGTCCAATCTGGCAGGGGAACCCATCCACCACTATGCGTCGGAGCCAAGATTGGTGGCTCCCTATAAAGCGATCGCTAAAATTATCACAGGAGAACAAGGACTTGGCAAAAAGACGCGCTCGGCTAAACGATGAGAATGACCCCTTGTCTTCTACCGATAAAGTCTTAGCAGGGTTTGAGCAGTTGAGCCAGTCAGCCAGTCAACCCGATGACAAGCTGACAAGTCAACAAGTTAGCAATACAACCAGCCAACCAGCTGACAAGTCAAGAATCCGCAAGGCAACATTTCAGCTGAGTGAAGCCGTGTTGCAGCAGTTAGACAAGTTTCACTTACAGCTACAGCTAGAACTGGGTAAGAGCAGTGCTCCTTATAAAGAGGTGATTGTAGAAGAGGCGATCGCTCAGTTCCTAGAACAAGCTGGTTCTAACCGAGATGAGTTGCTAAAGGCATTACGGTCAAGGCAAGAACGGCGGCAATAACAGATTAGATAAACAAAATTTATACTAATAACGAGAGAATAAGGGTTTGAGGTATTTCAGAAAGTTCAGCAATTGATAAGTTCTAGTTAAGTGGAGCTATCTGAGGGAAAGAGGCAACGGAGTTACGAGCTTACAGACGTTTACACCGGAATAAGTGAGGATTCCTCACCCGATACAAGTGGTTGCCATTGAGGTCTTGAGTGGTGGTGATGTAATCGTCTTCACCCGATAGAAAACGCCCAGAGCGATTGCCGAGATACTCAAGAAAAACTCGTGATTGCTGTTGCCAGACACAAATTGCTAAACATTTGTGTCTTTGACTTTAGAGGTTCAAGGCTACCCCTCCCCCCTGATGGAGGGAGTCAGACACAAAAAGTTGAGGTGGAAAAAACATGGCTCGAAGAATAATTCCGTTCAAGATTTTAGCGGTCACTACACTAATTGCTACGTTCTTTCCAGGTGGTCAAGTTCTGGCAGAAGAAACCTACTCCGAAAAAGCTAGCCTCTTGGCTGACATTGCCGTTCAGTATAGGGCGCTAGGACAATCTGAGGAGGCTGTGAAGATTTTAGACCAAGCCCTGCGCTTAGCCCAAGCGAGTACCAATGAGTGCTTCAAAGGCACCCCAACAGTGAAAGTGGCTGGAGGCTATATTCTGGCTGGACAGGAAGCTTTAGGGAAGAAACTTCTGGCACAAGCCATCCAGATTGCCCGTACCCAAACAGCAACAGGTTGTCACATGAGTGCAACTTCTCCGGAAGAGTCTCTACTAAACCGAGCGTCTGAATACGCAGAAGCTGGGTACTACGACTTAGCTGTTGAAATCATGACAGGAGTAAACAATCCTGTGTTCACTCCTATAAAAATGGCCGAGGTGGCGGGGCATTATGCCAAAGCCGGAGAGGATGAGCAGGCAAGTAATGTCTTGAACCAAGCGCTGGAGATGGCACAACGCCTTGACAATGCCGAATATAGAACCCTGACTTTGAGGGGAATTGCCTCTCATATAATTCAAGCTGGGCAAACCCAACTTGTGCCTCAAGTATTAGAGCTTGCACTTAAGAGTACATTAGCTATCAATGAGGCACAATCGAGAGACGATGCCGCCGCCCTGAAACTATCTGGAATGTTAGGCATTGCTTCTCAATTTGCCGAAGTTGGAGAACAAGAGCGAGCCAAAGAGCTTCTCGCTCAATCCTTGCCAAAGATACGGACACTTGAGTCCAAGCTCTTTCCCCTTCAAAAAACGCTCGACCTAGTTGAAACAGCACTCCAGTATGCCGCATTAGAAGAGAACAACTTGGCTGTCGAGATATTAGCCGAAGCTCGCTCCTCGGCGCAGGCAATTGAGGAACCTCAAACCAAAAGTCTTGCAATAGCTAGGGTAGCTGAAGGTTACGCAGAAATCGGAGACTTTGAGATGGCCGAGCAAATTGCCCGCTCCCTCAAAAATGTCAATTATCGGGAGCAGGCATTCCGTGGAATTTCGCTTGCTTATGCCAAAGCTGGATACTCTGAGCAAGCGCTAAAACTGGCAAAATCGATGGGAAGCCCGAACGTCACCTTTGGAGGGATTGTCAGGCATTATCTACAGAGCGGACAGTACGACCTAGCGCTTGAGATTGTCCAACAAAACAATCTTTCTGACTTGCTAAGTGATGTGGCAGTCGCTTACCTTGAGGCAGGGCAGCCTGAGCGTGCTCTGAAGATTGCTCAGTCCATCGAAACCCAACCTGATGCTATATCCCAAAAGGACTGGAGATTATCGGAAATCGCCCCTGGGTTTGCCAAACAGGGAAATTTGGAGCAGGCGCTTCAGGTGGCTCAATCCATAACAGATAAAAGTTACAAAGCTCAAGCCCTGACGGCGAGCGTCGAACAATATGTGGCAAAAGAACCCGACAAGATTGAGCCGATTCAACAAATCCTTCGGGTGCTTACCAGTCGCTTCAATTCTCTATTTGGCGACTCAAACGACTCAAATAAAGATAAAGCCTCGTATATTCTAGAGGAAGCGCTTCAAGTTGCTAATTCAATGGCACCAAAACGCTAATGAGCAACATCAAGCAATAGCTCAGGCTTCCACAGGAAGTGGAAGACTTCAACGGGGGCAAGTTGGCGAGTATCAGGCTTGACCGATGAAGCCCGGTGCGTTCACAGATTGCCCCGTTTCCAACACTCAGTGGAAATATTGTGACAAAAGAATAACAATGTTAGTAGGCTACATGAGAGTCAGTCGCAACGAGTAGACTACTGACCTGGGATAGCAAGGTCATCTCTGCGGGAGACTATTCCAAAGGTGAGGTAGATTGCCAACTTGGAAGCCTCTTGAGGTTCGACCAATTAGTTGTTCTATTGCCTGACGATATTGAACATCTGACCTTGAAGCAAGGGCGATGGTTGAGTCTAGCAACGGTGACTTTGCCATATCCACGCGCACATCTGGTGTGATGCCAACATCAAGAATCTCTCGTCCCCTCGGTGTCTTTAGCTGCCCCATGGTTACAACAACTACAGCACCATCCGCAATTGGAAAGAATCCGTGAACCAATCCCTTGCCAAAGGTGGGAGTACCGACAACAACAGCACGCCCGGAGTCCTGGAGTGCTCCAGCCAGTAGTTCTGCTGCACTGCCTGTCCCTTCGTTCACCAGTACTACTAGCGGCTTATCCGTAAGCTGAGTTCCTGTCGAGCGCAGTTTAGTCGTTCCCGCTCGTTCTTGCAACGTGCCAATCGTGTTTTCTCCCAGAAACAGTCCTGCAATCTCTTCAAGTGCAGGCAAAACTCCTCCCGGATTGTTGCGTAAGTCCAGCACGAAACCATCAGCGCCTTCAAGGCGTTCGAGTGCCTCTCGTATCTCTTGGGGAGACGACTCGGTGAACTGGCGTAGGATGATGTACCCAACGAGTCCACCCAACATTGGTTCTATCTTTGTCTGAACTGCCGGACTCGCTGGCGCGATTGGTTTTCGGGTGAGTACCACCTCAAAGGTTGAATTATTCCGTTGAATAGTTAGCGTTACCGTCGAACCCTGACGACCACGCAATCGCATGGTGGCATCGCCTAGATCCATGCCATCGGTTGAGACTCCATCAATTGCCACAACTCGGTCACCCGACATCAGCCCAGCTTCAGAAGCTGGAGTGTTGGGTAAAGGTGTCACGATGGTTAGCTGTCGAGTTGGCTCGTTGATGTCAATAGACAGCAATTCAGGTAGTCCAACCCCAACATGGAGTTGACCCGAGTCTTCCGACTCGAAGCCTGCAAATTGTTCGGGCGTTAGAAATCGAGTAGCAGGGTTGTCGAGCCGACTGAGCATGGCTCGGATTGCCGTGTAGACTTCTTCTTTTGTGGTATAGCGACGAGACAGAACTTCAGAACGCACCTGTTGCCAGTTGAGTCCATTGAAGGTTGGGTCAGCATAGTTTGTCTCAATGACCTGCCAAGCTTCATGGACAAGCTGCTGCAAAGGGCTAGCTGGCTGTGAACTCACAACATAACTTTTTGAAGAAGCAGAACTGTTTAGGATAGGAGCAGGTGTATGCGCTCTAGCAAGAGTATCGGTACCGAACACAAGCGTAACAGCAGCAGCTAGAACAGTACAGGTACGAGACTTCATAAAACTCCTTCGATGTGTTCAAAGGGATTCATCGTCAACTGTGACCTCACTCGCGACTCTTAAACTATCTCTATTGAAAATACATTTTCAAACATATTAGCCGTTAGAGGTAATAGAAGATGAGAATGCTGTGGTCGGTCAGTGGTGACTTGCGCTCACTGACGAACAACCAAGGCGCTCGCTCTTCTCCCTGTGTCCGCTCCAGTTGCCGCAACAACCGCATTTCCTTCCCGTCTACAGGCTGCACTGAAGGACTGCCCCGCTTGAGGCGATTGATATGAATGCGGGCAGTCTGCCCGTCGATATTAGCCCAGCGCCGAGCCACTGCTTCGTTTACTCGCAGCCCGTGGAGAAACATCATGAAGATGAGTACAGAGTCCCTGAGTTTATAGCGACCTACTGACTTAGCCGCGTCGATTAGTTTCTCCACCTCGTTGGGACGCAGGTATTCACGCGATCACACCGCTTCATTCTTAGGGCGGCGTAATAAACATTCCGGATTTGGGTTATTTTACGGAAGGTTTTTCAGGTAGGCTGAGAAGTCTTGCCTGTTTACTGTTAATCCAAAGACCAGTACAACACTTTAAAATACGGAAAGTTTATTACGCCGTCCCCGTTTTTCAATCAACCAATTCTATGGATGCTTACGCCATTTTCAAGCAGGCTGAGAAAATGCGGGTTAGCGATGGAGCCATCGTGCCGCTGTTGAGCGATTGCGAGTGGGAAAGCCGGCTGTTAGTCCTGGTTTGGCCTCAACTGGGAGATTTTGACACTCTTGAATATGCCTGGTGGCTACAACGAGAAGCTTTGCGGATTCAAAGGCAAGGATTGGTGATACGGGCTGTGGGTATCGGAGATCGCGCATCGGGGCAGCAATTTTGTGACTACACAGGGTTCCCAGCTTCTAGTCTTTTTGTCGATCCTCATGCCGAACTACACCAAAAGCTTAATCTAAGACCTGGTTTATCGCTCAAAATTCCCAGCCTCTCAAGTGCTCAAAACGCATGGCTCAACCTGATGCTGATGTGTGCAGGAATTGGTAGTTCTGGGACGATTGCTGAAGTGTTTCGCGGTTATCGAGGCGATAAAAAAGCACCCCAGTTAATTGGCGAAAAGGAGGTTGTTCAGGTGAAGCCTCTGCCTCCAGTTAAGGGGTCGTTCTTCAACTTAGCAGGTGGTCAAGGGTTCCAGCGCCCCTTTGAACTGGCAACCCTACGACTGCGAAATATGGTAGAGGTCTTAAGCCATTGGAAAACCTACGTCCCAGATGCCGCTTATTTAACCCAACGAGGGGGAACGTTTCTGTTCAATGAATTAGGAGAATTACTCTACTCACACCGCGATCCGGGAATCCTTGGCTTTGCTGCTGATATGAGCAATCCCCTCTCGTTTCTGGGTCTTGAACTGTCGGGAGATTGTCTAACTGGTCAACATTTTGCAGATAACTTGTAATATCAGCTATCTATTTACGGAACAAGAATTTTCTACTTCCAGCTTTGTGAATTATCAGCTTTTCACAGTTCCTAAAACAGCTTTGTAAGAGTGAAGTTTGAGCATGAACCCAGGTTCATCGGGATATCAAATCATTGTGGCTGCCATAATTGGCGGCCTGATTAGCTTGTTTAGTACATGGTTAAACAACAGGTTTCAACTTGCTCGAGAGAAGCAGCAATGGCTACGGCAAGAAGAATCTGAAAAGCAAAAATGGTATAGAGAGCAGCTATACGAAGTTTACAGAAAATGCTTAAGTCTTCTAACACAAATCGAAGATTCACCTCGATTAGGGAATGTAACAGAAGGAATAAAGTTACTTACTGAAGCGAAAGAATATTTAACACTATTGGAAATTAATCATCCAAATAGGGATTCAGAAGAGTTTAAAACACTTCAGCTTTTGATAAACACATACTTGTCAGAAGGTTTTGAAAATAATCTATATCCGACTGGTTATCTTAAGCAAATAATTATTGACTTGATGGCAAGCGATACGAGGATAAATAGCCAGTGACAATAGGGTTTATAAGCTATGTTTTCCTCTGATCATTGCTTTTCGTAGCTTTCTTTTGTCGGGTAGGTTGTTTTGTTGTGCTTAGGGGATGAGTAGAAGTGACGTTATCTACTACTAGATAGCGCAATCTGAACTAGACATAATGTTCGTTATGCCTGCTGTGACGACGCGATCGCTAAAATAAGGCTTTACACAGGGTGAGCGGGAAGGCGTGAGTAAACAATTGCATCCAAATACGTCCTCTCCTGCTGCTGGAAAGTCGGGTGTCCTCTATGCCGTTTTAGCTTACACAGCCTGGGGATTGCTACCCGTTTACTGGAAATTGTTTGGGCAAATCCCAGCCATCGAGGTGTTGAGCCACCGGATTCTCTGGTCGATGGTATTTCTCATCGGACTTTTGGTTTGGCAACGACGCACTTCCGAGTTCTGGGAAGTCTGGCGTTTTAAGAGAAAAGTGAGCTTCCTACTGGTAACAGCCTTGCTGCTGACATTTAACTGGGGGCTTTACATCTACGGAGTCAACACCCAGCGCGTGGTAGAAACGAGCCTCGGTTATTTCATCAATCCTCTAGCCAATGTTTTACTGGGATATGTGGTGCTTCATGAACGCTTGCACTGGGGGCAACAATTTGCCGTGTTATTGGCAAGTCTTGGGGTAGTAAATTTTGTCTGGCAACTGGGAACAGTACCCTGGATTGCTCTGGGGTTAGCGTTTTCCTTTGCGTTCTATGGACTGGTACGGAAGGTTGTTTCCGTTTCACCGATGGTGGGACTGGCAGTGGAAACGTTGCTAGCGTTTCCAGTGGCATTGGCTTTCATTGGATACCAAACCGCAACAGGAACTGGGCATTTTTTTGCCAACCTGTGGCTCATGCTGTTATTGATGGGAGCGGGAGTTGTGACTTCAATTCCGCTGTTGTGGTTCAACAATGCGGCAAAACGGTTGCGTCTATCAACATTGGGGTTCTTCCAATACATTGCTCCCAGTTTGCAATTGTTGCTGGGGATTTTCCTTTATCACGAATCATTTTCTCGTACCCATGCCGTGACTTTTGGATTAATCTGGTTGGCTCTGCTCATTTACTCGACGACTTCATTGGTCAAGAAGAATCAGTAGTACAGTGATTTGAGCGCTATCGGCGAACGGGTCAACAGGCTTACAGCCCAGCCTTGAACTCATCATTGAGAAAGTCAATAAAGCATTTTACCTTCGCCGACTCAAAGCGTCCTCGACGGTAAACGAGCTGAATCGGTATTGGCTCAGGTTCGTATTCTTTTAGGATAACTTTGACCGATTGATTTTGGAGTTCATCACTAAACGCCCAAATTGGTGATGTGCCAATGCCAATGTTTGCCAACACGGCTTCACGAAGCGCCATCGAGTTATTGACTTGCAGATTTCCACTTACCGTTACTGTCGTTCCTCGAAAATGCCATTCATTACCTGTGGACTGCTTAGTATAAACAATGCAGTTATGCAGCATTAGGTCAGCTGGTATTTGTGGCTCACCAAACGTCTCCAAATAGGTCGCCGACGCGACCGCAACAAATCGGAATGTGCCGAGCGGTTGAGAGATTAAATTGGAATCGAGAAACTTGCCAATTCTGATTGCCAGATCGATACCCTCTCCGACTAAATCGACAAAGTGGTCAGACATCGTCAAGTCAATCTTAATATCCTGATAGCGATCAAGAAATCGTTTCAGACGGGGGAGTACCTGCATCTGCCCAAATGCAACGGAGCAATTGAGTCGTAATCTTCCCGAAGGGTTCTGCCTTTTTCCCACACTCGACTCGGCTTCAGATAGTGCTTCGAGAACGAGTTGGCAACGCTCATAAAAGCGCATTCCCTCCTCCGTCAAACTGACTTGGCGCGTTGAGCGCAGCAGTAATTGTACGTCCAGATAGTCTTCTAGTGCCGCAATCTGTTTGCTAATCGTCGGTTGAGTGGTACCCATCTCTCTAGCGACGGCGGAGAAACTGCCGATTTCTACTGTTCGCACAAAACTTTTGATGCAGGTGATCAGGTCTGACATGGAGATTGATTCTTAAAAGGAATAAGTCATATTCCAGTTTGCCGCCTTCTCAAACAAAAGAGAATGAACCATCCTAGATCTTGTGAGCTAAATCAAGTCTCTAACCTGACAACTCCGAGTTAACCAATAGGACAAAAACTCATGATTACAGCGACAGACCTCAAAGCCAACTTTGAAGACATCAAGACTCTGGTAAACCAAGGTAAAGCGATGGAAGCGTTTGAGAAATACTATGGTGATGATGTAGTGATGCAGGAAAATGAAACGCCAGCCACTGTGGGGAAAGCCGCAAATCGCGCTAGAGAACTGGACTTCTTTTCTAAAGTGACGGAATTTCGGGCAGCGGAACTGAAAGCGGTTGCTTATGGCGAAGACGTGATTATTTCTGAGTGGTTTGTCGATTACACCCATTCAGAATGGGGCAAGGTCACGCACGATCAAGTTTCTGTACAGAGATGGAAAGATGGCAAAGTGATTCATGAGCGTTTCTATTACGCGGCATAAACTGCCTCAACGATTTCTCTTAACCCGACAACATTTGAGCTTTAGTTGCCGGGTTAATCACTTGACAAGACTGCCACCCCTAATAAAAGCTCAAACCTCGAATTTTTACCGACGACAATTTTCCCCCAACGAGCTTACTTGAGTTGGGGTTTTGTTTAGTTCGCAAAAGGGTAAATCCTACTCAGGAGAGTAGTACTTGCGCTCGCTGTGCGAATATCTCCAACGTTCACTTTTATGGCGTTATGCCTGCTGCTCTTTAACTTGAGCGGGACGAACATACTTGTAGTAAGTGTTGCGGCTAATTCCCAAGGTCGAGCAGATTTGCTGAACGGTGATTTTGGGGTCAGCCGCCAGGATTTTCGCCTGCCGAATTTTGGCAGCATCCATCTTGCTGGGTCGTCCACCCTTCCTGCCCCTGGCTCTGGCTGCTGCTAATCCATCGCGAGTACGCTGCACAATCAGTTTGCGCTCGAACTCAGCCAACGCTCCAAACAGGTGAAACACCAGTTCACCTCCGATGGAGTCAGTATTGATGCCGTCTTTGAGGACACGAAAGTTAACCCCACGCGCTTTAAGTCCTTCGACGATTTCAATCAGATGTTTGAGTGAGCGACCCAGCCTATCTAGTTCCCAGACTATGAAGGTATCACCTTCTCGGCAGTAGGATAGCGCCTCATCTAGTCCTGAGCGTTTGTCAGAAGCTCCAGAAATGACATCCTTAAAAATCTTTTCACAACCCGCGTGTCTCAAGTGGTCTTCTTGGCGGTCAGTCGTCTGCTCCTGCCGTGAAACCCTCATATATCCCACTAACATAATTATTACTTTGTCACAAAACCTGAATCTACTGTACCAAAAAGATAGAGCGGGGAGGGTTTTAGTGACATAGATTAAGTGACGAGTTTTTGGTACGAATTTGCGGTGAAAAGAAGCGGTTTTTGCGTCTTGGGTTAGCTATACCAAAAAACGAACGTTTTCTGGTATACAAGCTTGAGGCAAGTGTGAGAAACTTTCGTTGTCGGGCTAGAAAAAAACAAGCCTACTGTGATAACTGAACAAATGCCGGAAAAAGACTTGCAGTTGCGGTTGGCTCTTAATGCCGCTGGGCTAGGGACTTGGGACTGGAACCTGGAAACTAACTTAGTTACCTGGTCTGAACGCACTGAGGAAATCTTTGGCTATGCACCTGGTACTTTCCCCGGAACCTATGAGGGTTTTATCGATCGCGTTCATCCTGAAGATCGCGACCGGGTGTCTCTTGAGTGCGCTCGCAGTGTATCGGAAAAGATTCCCTGTAGTTTTGAATATCGCCTACTTCTTCCCGATGGTACGGTTCGCTGGGTTGCCGAGCAGGGCGATTTCTTGAAAGATGAAACGGGTCAACCACGCCACTTGTGTGGCGTTATGAAGGATATTACCTCGCGAAAGATTGCGGAAGAAGCCTTGCGCTCTAGCGAAGAACAATTTCGCCGAGTATTTGACGAAGCCCCCATCGGGATGGGGCTAACCAACTCAGACGGTTACTTCTTTAGGGCGAATCGAGCATTTCTTGAAATGCTGGGGTACACCGAGTCTGAACTAAAGACTTTCAAGTGCTCGGATATTACCCATCCCGAAGACTTGAAGCACGAAATTCCCTATGTCCAGCAGGTAAAGAGAGGAGAAATTAACAGCTTTCAATTGGAGACACGTTTCTTCAAAAAGAACCAAAAGATTGTTTGGGTGAATTTAACCTTGATGATGCTCAGAGACAAGGCGGGAGAAATCCTCTATACGCTTGGCATGATCGAGGACATTACGGTTCGTGTGCGATTCGTTGGCTAGAAACCAATCCTAACAAGGATATGAGACTGGCAGTTTCGACCCTGACCAGTAAGCACTCTCGAAAAACCCGGCGAATAGCATCACTCTAAAGGTACATAGTATGGTCATTCGGAACGAAGTAACCTCT
>NZ_JACJNU010000030.1:0-51059 GCF_014849525.1 Microcoleus sp. FACHB-SPT15
TATCAAAAGCTATAGTTCTATTCATGAAGGAAAACAAAAGCTTATTGAGTTGTCGGCTTGAATAACTCATCAATCCTTCTGTGGGTCTTCCATTAATTATTCAGCAAACCCTAGCTATTGTACTTTAGACTAACGCGCTCTACTCAGCTACGCTGAGAGAGCGCAAGCATAGGAGCGTAGGCTCAAGACGGGAAGGAAGCGCTTAAGACAAAGAAGTTGAGAACCAAGGGCAGTCTGCAATAGAAACAGACGCCCCAGGGCGGAAGATGAGACAAGCACAACCAAATCTCAACAACCGCTATGCCAACTTTTGACCAACTGAGAGCTTTTCGTCAAGCGGCATACGAGCGCCTAGGCAAAGCCCGTGATGCAACATTTGAACTAACAGATGCCGTCCTACTGACTCGCAACGCTTACTCACTGGCAGACTTATCGCTGTGTCCAGTATTTAGACGCAAGTGGCCCAGCATTTATGAAGCATTGCAAGATAGCCGACCGCAGCGGCAAAAATTGATGAAGCTGTATATTGAGCAGATACCTGCATCTGTGCGTCCCATCCTTGCTGGTGATCATACCATCTGGCCACGACCGGAGGCAGTGACACTGCAAGAGCGTACCATTGAGCATTGCTGCACAGCGGTGCCAGGGAATCGTCCGATTGGGATCGGTCAGGGTTACAGTACGATTGCTTGGATACCAGAAGAGTCAGGTAGTTGGGCTTTACCCCTGAGGCATGAGAGGATTACCAGTTGGCAAACCCCCCTCGAAAAAGCGGCTGGGCAGTTAAGACAAGTGTGCTGTGTATTACCAGTACGACCGATCTCGTTGTGGGATTGTGAGTATGGCTGTGCTCCGTTCGTGCTAAAAACCGCTGACATTCCAGCCGATAAGTTGATGCGCCTACGCTCTAATCTTTGTCTGTGGACAGCACCGCCCCCCTATGGTGGCAAAGGTCGTCCTCGTAAGCATGGGCAGAAATTCAAGCTCAATGACTCCTCAACTTGGAGGGAAGCGGATGAACAGTTAGAAGTGGATGACCCAAAGCTAGGACTCCTGAGAATCTGCCTGTGGTCAAACTTACATTTCCGAGGTGCGGCTTCACACCCGATGCAAGTGTTGCGAGTTGAACGTATCGAGCCGCGACGAACAGGACATCTTGCCAAACCCTTGTGGCTAGCTTGGATTGGAGAGAAGATGCCGCCTCTGGGTCAACTGTGGCAGCTCTACTTACGCCGCTTTGGTGTTGACCACTGGTATCGTTTCGCTAAGCAACGTCTTCACTGGACTCTTCCTAAACTGAGTACTCCCAAACAGTGTGAGCGGTGGAGTGACTTAATGCCTCTAATGAGCTGGGAATTGTGGTTAGCGCGTGATATTGTCACAGATAATCCCTTACCTTGGCATAAGCCAATCGACAAACTCACTCCCGGACGGGTCGCTCAAGCCTTTGCTGGAGTTTTAGCCGCGATTGATACACCAGCTCAAGCTCCTAAACAACGCGGAAAATCTCCCGGCTGGCCTCCAGGTCAGGCACGGCAGCCCAGAACCCGCTATCCTCTAGTCAAAAAAGGCTCAAATCGAGTCAAAAAACGCCGAAACAAGTCGTCTTAATGCCCTAAATCCTTCTCTTTTTACTTAGCATTGCTCAAGAACACTGTCCTTGAGCTAATTTGTCATCAATTTCTACTCCGAAATGTCACTGCAAGTGCGTTTCGCTCTACTCAGCGTAGCTGAGTCAGAGCGCCTTAGTCTAAATACCAATAGCTAATTAGACGATAATAAATTGTCGGGTTCTGATTGCTGCTCATGACTCAACAACTTCTCAATACAGAAGAAAATTCGGAAGAAATCGTCACCGAGCTTGACATTAGCCACCTTGTCATCGAGGACGATACCCCTGTGGATAATTTTCAATCTGCTCAACAGCAACGGTTACTGATAGATGCCCCTTGCAGTTCCAGAGCCATTCCATTGCCATTCGTCGCTGAAGCAAATGTGGGACTGTTCTACAAGTTGAAGGGCGATCCAATTGTTCCTGATGTTCTGCTCAGTTTAGGGGTGCAACGCGCCGAGGATTTATCTCAGAGGCGAAATCGCTCCTATTTCGTTTGGGAGTTTGGCAAAGTCCCCGATGTCTGCATTGAGATCGTGTCGAATCAGGAAGGCGATGAGTTAACCCTGAGCCAGAAATCGCAACAAAAGGGCAAGGAAGTTTGCAAGAAAGACATTTATGCTCAGATTGGTGTCCCTTACTATGTGGTGTTCGATCCACTGCGGCAGATTCAGGGTGAGCGTGAGATGAATCGGGCGCTGCTGCGAGTCTGGACGCTGACATCAGGACGGTATGTGGAACACACACCAGTCGAGGGAATTGCCGAAGTGGGGCAGTCTGTTTGGTTGGAAACCGTTGGATTGGGGCTAACGCTGTGGGCAGGGCAGTTTGAAGAGGCCGTGAGTCGGCTGTGGTTGCGCTGGTGCGATCGCGACGGACAAGTCATTCCCACGGGTGCAGAACGCGCAGATGCCGAACGGCTACGTGCCGATCGACTAGCCCAGAAGCTACGGGAACTGGGTATCAATCCTGATGAAGTTTAAGTCTGACCTTGCAAGGATTAGCAGCCGACTTTTTCGATGAAGCAAACGTTACTCACTCTCGTCTAGCTGTTGTACCCAATGAGAGGGGACACCAACACTATAAAATCTCAATGAACGCGATGACCGAATAATGCAGTAGGGGCAAGCGGCTCAATATCTGGGTCGAATCCACCAACCTGATTCGTGCGGATTAACCACATAGACGCTCCATTCTTGAGAAAAGTTGTGGCAATTTCATCGTGTGCTCGTCGTGGCAGTACCGTTCGCCAAGTCGTCAATGCCGCCAAGAAATTACTTGCAGAGCTTGTTTCTGATTGAGTTCCTGCAAGGAGTTGAGCATTTTTGTGCCAATCAGAGCGCACAATCCCCAGTGGCACCAGTTGACGCTCTAGCGATCGCCCTAACTCCACCAACTTCCCAAAGCGCCGAGTTTGAGAGTGATCGGGATAACGCTGGAGCCAAGCTTGAATATCTGGGTTAGTCTGGATTGCCGCTTCAATCCGCTTAATAGATGCATATAGTGCCTGATTAGCATCCTGGACACAAGAGGTAGCTGGTTTCACGACGGCAACACCTGTACCATCTCCAATCCGGTAACGCGCCATCATGATATCCATCTGGCGGGTAAATTCTTTTAGAGGTGACACTATGATGCCGTCAAAGTTGTAATCTTCGGTCACCGCATCCAGTTTGATTAGAATATCCGAAACCGGACGATTACCCAACCAACCCCGTTGCAAATCGCCCATGTAACTTGGCCAGGAGATTGTCCCAGAAACAATACCATCCGGGTTATGGGCATACACTTGTTGATATTCAATGTCAAAGCGTAATTCTTGGGTCAAGGGTTCCCGCACGACACTAGCTAGTCCATAGGCAAAATGACCTGTGACTACACCAAGGGAAGCCGATTCTGCTTTTTTCCCACCAATGCCCCCAAAAGTATGCAGGACAATTGCTTGGTCTCCCTCTCGCCATTGAGATAGCGCTTGCTTGCTTTGTTTCGTAGTTGGGTCGAGAAGAACGGTTTTCGCTTTGCCCTTTTGTGCCTGGGTGCCTCGCCAGTATTTTTTGTTAATGTAGTTAACTGCCGCTTTTCTTCCCAAGCGTACTTCATCGGGCTGGAGTTGTAATAGGGCGCGAGGTGCGATCGCTTGTGTCACAAAAATGCCATCGGCATCTTTAGCGCCATAGATATACCAGCCACTTGAGTTAAAAGGTGATTTTTCTAAACCTTGGTTTTTAGAGCGGAATACTCCACGCCGATCTGCTGGAACTTGCGGAATTCGAATCATCTCTTCGGAACCATCAAATTGCTTTGAATTTGGGTTAAAGTGACGCACTAAAAATGTATCAGAACTCTTAATCTGCGGCTCAGTAATCGTCACTAAGCCGTAATAACGACCTGTAATTTGGATCGGTTCGTTTTTCAGGAGCAATGTTGGGCGATCGCTGCCTGTTTCCTCTACAACAGTTGGTGCTTTCAGCATTACCATCACATTATCATCAGGTCTTGCTCCAGCTAGTGACTCTAAGGGGTCAACTTGCAGCCAATTATTTAAGCGATCGGGATGCAAGTTTCCTTGGTTTTTACTTTCTTGCGTTTGTTGGGTGAAGCGAACATCTTGGGTGACCGCCTGCACATAATCTTGCACCTCTGCATCATTGCTCCACCTCAAGTTCACTATCGTTCCTACTAAATTCTGATGGACAGCATCCGCATGATGAACTTCAAAGAGAACACCATTAACCGTTTGGCGTTGCTCTTTTGTTGGTAAAATCAATCGTCCCGTCCATGTTCCTACTGGTTGATAGTGACGAGATGAAATCGATTGATTTAGAGGATAATAACTAGACTGATTAAAAGGTGCTTGACTATAAATTTTATAGTTGGTTGAATGCCTCTCTCCAGCAACTTGTAAGAATTGATAGTAGAGAAAAGCGCCTGAACCTAAAATGACTAGGCTCAGACCCAGAAAACAATAAAAAAGCAATTTATAGTGTCTTCTTCGCTTGAGCAATGGTGTATCCGTTATGTCTCAATACTATTATCAATGCCTGAGAGAGAGTATGGCATCACAAATGCTGGCGCTTGGGATGGTGGATTCCACACTCTTGATACAAGCCGCTTAGCCCAACAGTGACTAGCATGAGAATAGTAGTCATATAGTATTGACGGCAAAGCAAGCTTTCAAAGTGGCCAATGGCAGGAGGTACAATTTTGACAGATTCATTACCAGAACCTGACTTCCTGGATTCTCTTGCTTCAGATCAGGAGTTGGACAGGGCGATCTTGAGTGTTGAAGAGATTCAGGCGGAACTGAACTACAAGCAGGCACAAGACGCACTACGGGACTTGGTGACGAATCTCGACTTGACACCCAAAGAGCAAGCGGGTTTAGAGTCCCAAATCAATGATTTAACCAACCTACTGGACAAACTGGAACATTCTTGTATCCAGATTGCGGCTTTTGGTATGGTGGGACGTGGCAAATCCTCGGTACTCAATGCCTTATTGGGTCAACCTGTGTTTGAAACGGGGGCTTTGCATGGTGTCACCCGTGATAGTCATAACGCTAACTGGCAGTTGACGCAAGAAACGGTGGGAGACACAAATCAGGAGATCCTGCGAGTCGCACTACCGAGTATTGGCGATTCCCAAGTTCAGCTTATTGATACGCCAGGAATTGATGAAGTAGAGGGTGAAACTCGTGAAGCGTTAGCGATCGCAGTCGCAAAACAGGCAGACTTGCTTCTGTTTATCATCGCAGGTGATATGACTAAGGTGGAATACGAGGCGCTTTCTAAACTGCGGGAAAGTGGCAAACCGATGTTGTTGGTGTTCAACAAAATCGACCAGTATCCCGATGCAGATCGACAGGCAATCTACTGCAAAATTCGAGATGAGCGGGTGCGTCAGTTGCTTTCACCAGAGGAGATTGTCATGGTGGCAGCTTCGCCATTAGTGGCGGTTGCGACTCGACGTGCTGATGGTACTGTTGGGGTACAGCGTCGTCCAGGCACACCACAGATTCAGGATTTGAAGCTGAAAATCTTAGAGATTTTGCATCGAGAAGGAAAGTCGTTGATTGCCCTCAACACGATGCTGTATGCGGGTGATCTGAATGAGCAACTCGTCAAACGGAAAATGACGATTCGGGAGGAGAGTGCCAATCAGATTATTTGGAAAGCGGTAATGACGAAGGCAGTTGCGATCGCACTCAATCCTGTTACCGTCCTTGACATTCTCACCGCTACTGTAATTGATGTGGTGATGATTCTCACCTTATCCAAACTCTACGGCATTTCTATGACCCAGCAGGGTGCGATCGGGTTGCTGCAAAAAATCGCGCTTAGTATGGGTGGGATTGGCGCAAGTGAACTTTTGGCAACGCTTGGATTGGGTTCCCTTAAAGGTTTGTTGGGTCTTTCGGTACCAGCAACGGGGGGGGTATCCTTAGCGCCTTATCTGTCTGTAGCAGTAACTCAGGCAGGTGTTGCGGGTGTCTCTACTTATGCCATAGGACAAGTTACGAAGTTTTATTTGGCAAATGGGGCATCTTGGGGGCCAGATAGTCCAAAAACTATTGTGAGTCGTATTCTCTCTTCTCTGGATGAAACTTCAATTCTCAATCGCATCAAGGGAGAATTGGAGGCGAAACTGGGTAGGCAGCGATTGGATTTGAAAACGCGGTAGTAGCAGTGAGTTGAGTGAAAGCGATCGCATTTGATTACCTTGTGCATTAAAAGCCTAACCCCCAGCCCCCAAGCTGGGTTTTTCTACAAATGATTACTTTTCGCTGTTGTGAGAGTGACATTCGTATGAGGTTGTAGTTATGCCCTCGCTTTCGCCCTCCAAAGAGCGATCGCGAAAATACTGACGATATAAGTCAAAACGAGGCGTGACATAGTTGCCCTGCAACTGAACCAAACCCATACTGTGTAACTTAAAAGCTTGTACTGACTCTAATTCCACAGGTTCGCTAGTAGTCACTACCTTCGCAAAGGCAGCCGCTAACTTTGGATGCTGTTGAAGAGTCCATAAGTGCCTACGCAGATGATCTCCATAGAGTCCCGCTTCTGTAGGGGCAACTTGCAACAACTGTTCAAGCGTAATCTGCCCAGTCGCCATGTGATAAAGAGCAACTCGCACCAGATAGGGATGTCCGCCGACGATGGACATAAGTTGCTCAATCTGAGCCGTATTCCACGTTAAACCATGCCTCTGGGTTAAATCCTTTACTTGCTCACTAGTAAATTCCGGCAACTCAATTGGCAACCCTACATTGAAGGGCGACTGATTAACATTAAGTGGAATATAAACCTCTGTTGAATGTACCACCACCAATCGAAATTTTTCCCATAAGCCACTATCTTGGTCACCATAGCCAGCGTTTTCGTACCAAGCACGCAACAGACCAAAAAAATCATCAGCAATTTTGGGATACTGGAAAACGCGATCGACTTCATCTAAGCCCAACACCAATGGCTGCTCGCTTTCCGACAATAGACAATCTTCAAAGTAAATCGTGCAGTTATCTTTGCTGCCATAAGTATCAGTCCAATACTCATCAACTTGGTAGCGTAACCGCAGCTTCCGAGTAATCCTGGCGCAGAACCACTGCAAAAGTTCATTCAGATTGGTGAAAACGGCAGCATCAGCGTGTTGAAAGCTTAGAGGAACAGTGCGATAGCCTAGCTCTTTTGCCTGATAGAGAATCCTCGCCATCAAGGACGTTTTGCCCATCTGCCTCGGTGCTTTAATCCGGATTAGTGCGCCAGGTTGTGAAATCTCTTTGTAGCACTGAGCTTCAAACGGAACTCGCTCCACATAAAACGCAGATGCTAGACGCACTTGACCACTCGGCAACTCCGGTTCTGCAACAGGTAAGGGAGTGGGAAGTGGAGAGTAGGAAGTGGGGGAGAAGATTTCACTGTTACCTGGTTCATCGGTATTTGTCGAAGTTATAAGTTCTTCATTACTGCCAATGTCCTCTCGATTCCTCAACAAAAGGTTTAAAACATCTTGCACAATTGTTGGTGTGTCAGCCGCTGATGTCCACTCACGCTGCTTAATCCCTTGGAGGTAGCTGCGTAGGTCGTGGTTCAATGGGGCATTAAGAGGACAATTTACTCGGATGGGCAGCACAACAGGTTTATTTGTTCGGCGAGAATCACGCAACTCCTTAGCTCGCCGTAACTCCTCAAGCACCATTTCACTCACGGCAGCTTGTGGAGATAGTAGTAGTAAGAAGTAGTCGCACTCTTCAAATGCTGAATCACTCTGAGACAGCCAATCTTTCCCCAGTTGAGAACGTTCTGAAGACATTGCTCCGACATTAGCGATATAAGCTTGGTTTCCCGAAGCGTTGATGGCATTACATAAGTGTGCGGCGAGACTAAGTTCTGGCTCATGCGATCGGTGTGAAATGAAAACTCTCTTTGTCGCAACCTCTACTCTTTCTTCTGGTGAGTCAGTTAACTGAGATGGTGATTCTCCTAACTGAGACTGCTGTTGCTTCAAAGCTCGCTCTAATGCCCCTCGGAAATTTTTTTTAGTGACTTTTTCTCCCAAGACCATTGAGAGCTTTTTCCATAACTTATAACCAACATCTTTTTCTACGTACTCAGGATTAAGTGGGTACATTTTTTCGTAAGTCTGACCTTGCCATGACCCTAAAAATATTTCTCGCTCAAGGTCATTTAGATGCTTTGCTGTTTGAGAATAAATTAATTTGTCTGCAAACTCTAATGCTTCTTCAACATTCATAGTTTGTTTAAAATCTCTAAAAAATGACATAACTTATCTATGAACATAATCGACAAAATAGTGATGAAAATCTTCTAGAGAAATATTTTACATCAACAACATATTATGTTTATTTCTGTCAAATAAGTGATGACGGTAACAATGAAGAGATAACTCTTTAGCTGTGGACGGAGGCAAGAAGTAAGACACCTGGAGTTAATCATAAGCTGTATCTTTTCAAGCGCTAAGCTACGCTCAATCATCTCTTAATAACCTTTAGGCTCTGGGATAGGAAATAGCAACATTGCTCTTATTGTAATTCTCGCCTAGTAAAACAAGTAGATACTCATTAAATTCATGAGCTTTACTGAGGTTTTATGAGTTTGTTTGTCTTCAGATAATTTGTCAAGCCTTCGTAGACAAAACAGCTTAAATAGGATATGTAAAAACTATGAGTTTTTCTGGTTGCCTTTATTGTTTTTTTGACACACACTAATGATAGTTAATTTAAGTTGGTTTTCGTTGAGGCGAACGACTTGAATAACGAGGAGTTTAGACAGATGTCTTCATTAATTTAATTCACCTACTTAGTTTAAATTTTTCAGAGGTTAGCAAGATGTTTAATCTTACAGAGGTGATAATTAATAACTGTGTTAAGCGCCTGCAAGCTGGATATCGCCAAACGTTCGGCAGCTTCAGATCAGAATATGCTGATATTCTTGGTTGGGCAGGAAATATGGCTTTGGAAGTTATTGCCAACAGCGACGCTCTCTATCACGACGTAGAACACACTATCTTAGTAACTTTAGTAGGACAGGAAGTTCTGCGGGGTAAGTACCTCCGCGAAGGAAGCGTCTCCTGCGAAGACTGGTTAAACCTAATCATTTCTTGGCTGTGCCACGACATTGGCTATGTCAAGGGGATCTGCCGTAGTGACAGTGAAGATGATCAGTTGTATGCAACGGGGCTAGACGATATGATGATCTCGTTGCCGTTTGGTTCAACCGACGCCAGCTTGGCTCCTTTTCACGTAGACCGAGCTAAACTTTTCATTGATGAGCGCTTTGGTACTCATTCACTGATTGATACAGAAGCGGTTAAGCGCAATATTGAACTAACTCGTTTTCCAGTACCAGCAGATAAAAAGTACTTGGAGACGGCTAATTATCCAGGTTTGGTAAGGGCGGCTGACTTAATTGGTCAACTGGCTGACCCACGCTACTTGCAAAAACTGCCTGCCTTGTTCTATGAGTTTGAAGAAACTGGCGTGAACAAGACGTTTGGTTACTCTTCTGGTGGTGATTTGCGTAAGAACTATCCAAACTTCTACTGGAACGTTGTCTCTGGTTACATCCAGCCAGCGTTACGCTACTTAGAGTTGACAGTTACCGGAAAGCAAATCATTGCAAGTCTCTACGCTAATGTGTTTCGGGTAGAACACGAATAACTAAAGCCAGCTAACTTTATTTGGTCATTGGTTAGCTGGCTTTTTGTCATTTGTACCTAGTGCCGTCTAGGACTTACCGATTGAGAAATCCTTGGACTTGTTTAAGCGCAGCAGCACCGATATTGAATAATGCCCAGCTAGCTGCCAAGATGACAGGAGACAAAACGGCTACTATACGCCAATCAAATTCCATGTTTTTATCCTCACTTAACGCTTGAAGTTTTTTGAACGTTTCTCATTTTTCTATTTTTAGGCAAATTGGTTCAGATGGCTACAGGATTTCTTTGTGTTTGGTACTTCAGTTAGTGGGGTGTCGTAAATCCCAAGTCAGTACTTCTTCCAGCGTGTACTAGTGCAAGCTTCTCATATCGCTTTGCATGTTCAATCAGTTCAGCTGCCTCGGTAGGTGAGACATCGCGTAATTGCTTAGCCGGAACGCCAACTACCAGTGATAAAGGCGGAACGTCTTTACTCACCACAGCACCAGCACCAACAATACTGCCTGAACCAACCCGGACACCATCTAGCACCACAGCACCAATCCCAATCAGGCTACCGCGTTCAATATGAGCTGAATGAACGACCGCACGATGACCTACGGTAACATAGTCTTCTAGAATCGTTGGCTTGCCAGGGTCTCCATGCAAAATTGCACCATCCTGAATATTTGTACACTTGCCGATCGCGATACGCTCAATATCTCCTCGCACAACGGCACCGTACCAAATACTAGCTCCAGCCGCTAGTAATACCTGACCAATGACTACAGCATTGGGGGCGATAAAGGCAGCTTGAGAAAGATCAGGGGGAGACCAGTAGGACGTAGTAGACGAGAAATGTGAGTTGAGATGATTCACGACTCAGGACTTGTTAAGACTTGAATTTAGTGTATGGCTTGAACTCTAGTGTCCAGTATGATTTAACTTTAGCAGTACCTTAAAGCTGAATTCCTAGGCTTTCAAGTTTTTATTTAGCCTTGTGTCCCAATCCGTAAAAAAGAGAAAGGTGTCCTCGGTGGCAATCTATAATAAAAACCAAAGGTACTAGCACACACGGTAGAGACGCCCATAGCACTTGATGATCAATTCTGGCTTGCAGTACCCGGTATTTGGTCCGGAGATTCAGTGTCCTCACTGTCGTCAGTCAATTCCGGCATTGACGTTGACTGATACTTATCTCTGTCCGCGTCATGGTGCCTTCGAGGCAGACCCAAAGACGGGTGAACTGATTCATTTACAATCTGGGCGTCATTGGCGTCAGTGGAAAGATGAGTGGTATCGACAGCACACGCATCCTGACGGAATTCGCTTTGAAATTCATGAAGCGCTAGATCGGCTCTATACTCAGGGCTATCGAGCAACGCGGGTAATCATTGCCAGTCGTTATCGAGAGTTAGTGAGTGCTTATTTGGAGCGGAGTACGCCTTGGCGCGGACAATCAGAACCAGCACGACCTCGACTTTATGGGTTACCCGTGGAATTTAGCCCGGAACCGGAACAAGACCCTTGCTGGGAAGTAATTAATTTCGATTTGGAAAAAGAACCAGGTGTCCCGGTGCGCTATCCTTATTTCCGACTGTTTGAGTAAGTAAGGTAACGCATTGTCCTAGGTTAGTAGTCTTTGATGTTGCTACTAACCTAGGACAACAGACAACGAGCAACTAACGCTAATGCACCACGCTTCGATTCGTACTGCGAATATTCATCGAGCGATCTCGTTCTACGAACAGTTAGGATTTACAATTTCAGAACGCTTTACCGCCGGGATTACCCTCGCCTGTTGGATGGAAGGACTCGGCGGCAGAATTGAACTTATCCAAATTCCTGAACCAAAACCTGCAGCAGATGCCTTTGGAGATGAGCATTACGTTGGGTACTACCATTTATCATTTGACCTTACAAGTGCGACAACTAACCTCCCAACGTGGTTAACCAGTCTACAAGAACGCTTTACCGAAGCATCACGCCGTAACCCTGACGAATTCCAACCCTTAAAAATTCTTCTAGAACCGACCCAACAGATGATTGGTTCCCAGGTTTACGAAGTCGCTTTCATTGCCGACACCGATGGTCTACCCTTAGAATTTATCCGCGTTCTTAGCCCGCAATAGTTTAAAATTTTTAATTTTGAGCTTGTAACTCAAATAGCTCGAACCGGAAAAATTAACTACCTATCAATCAAGGTGAAAACTTAACACTCAACCTTGATAAATCCTCAATTCTATTGACGATGTTGTTTAACTAAATTTATGTATTACGGCTCAACTTGGCGTCGTCGCGGCTTTCTAGTTTTGCTTTTTAGCCTCTGCTTGAGTGCTGTGTTATTTGCTACGAAAGCTTCTTCTACTCAGACAGACGTTTCTCAGTCCCCACCTCCAGCCACAAGCACTGAGGTCGCCCCCCTAGCACTTACTGAAAATGTACGAAAAACAGTACTAGACAATGGTCTAGTTGTCTTAACCAAGGAAGTACATACAGCACCAGTAGTCAGTGTACAGGTTTGGTATCGAATTGGGTCACGTAACGAAGCACAAGGCGTGAATGGAATTGCTCACCAACTCGAACATATGCTCTTCAAAGGCACCAAAGACCGTCCGATTCAATTTGGTCGCCTTTTTAGTGCCTTAGGCAGCGACTCCAACGCCTTTACCAGTTACGACAATACAGCTTACTTCGGAACAGTTGAGCGGGAAAAACTCTCAGCGCTGCTAGCTTTAGAAGCAGACCGGATGCAAAACTCCAACATCGAAGCGCAGCAACTCGAAAGTGAAAAGAATGTCGTGATTTCTGAGTTGCAAGGGTACGAAAACAGCCCCAGCTACCGACTTAGCCGCGCCGTAATGCGGGCTGCCTTTCCCAACCAAGCATACGGTTTACCTGTGGGTGGAACCAAGGCAGATGTGGAAAAGTTTACCGTTGAGCAGGTGCAGGATTACTACCGTAGGTTCTACAGCCCTGACAATGCCACATTAGTCATCGTAGGAGACTTTGAAACTGAACTGACTCTCTCACAAGTCAAAGAAACCTTTGGCAAAGTACCAAAAATCAGTAACTCCTCACAAGAGATTAGTAACAATCAACCAACAATCAACAACCAACAACCAACAATTAACAACCGAATTGTTCTGCGTGAAGAGGGTAGTGCTGCACTTCTAGAGCAAGTCTATCCGTTACCTGCAATTAACCATCCCGATGTGCCAGCGATAGACGTGATGGACTACATCCTGACTGAGGGGCGAAATTCCCGGCTTTATCAAGCTGTAGTGGAAACTGGTTTAGCGAGTGCTTTTTCCGGATATGCCGCTAACTTGATTGAATCAGGCTGGTATGAACTAGCCGCAACTGCTGCACCGGGTCAAGAACTTAGCAAAATTGAGCAAGTTTTCGCTTCAGAGATTGCAACGTTACAGGATAAAGGCGTTACCGAGGAAGAAGTAAGTCGGGCAAAACGCCAACTCTCTGCTGATGTGATCTTGGGGAACCGGGATATTACAAGCCAAGCACTGCAACTCGGTTCTGACCAATCAACAGGTGGAGATTATCGCTTTACAGACCGCTATTTAGCAGGTGTTCAGAACGTCACTCGTGATGATGTCCAGCGCGTTGCACAAACTTACCTCAAGAGCGAGAAGCGAACGGTCGGCTTTTTTGAGCCAACTCAGTTGGATGGTCAATCAGATATGGAGAGTGTAGGGGAAAGTCAAACCACTGAGAACTTCAATGCAGGACCACCAGTAGACCCGGTGGTTGTAGCGCAGTACCTGCCACCTATCGATTCATCGGCAACACCGTCTACTCAGGCGCTTCCAGAAGTGTTGCGTTTAGCGAATGGTCTGCAAGTCTTGCTTTTCCCTGACACCAGTACGCCGACTGTAACGCTAAGTGGCAGTATCCGAGGAGGTACAGAGTTTGACTCAATGGCTAAAGCTGGGTTGGCGGATCTGACAGCAAGCAATCTGATGAATGGAACGAAAACACGAGAGGCTTTGACGATTGCGAAAGCATTGGAGGAACGAGGTGCGAGTCTAGGCTTTGGTGCGTACCGAGAGGGTGTGGATATTGGCGGGTATAGCTTAGCCGCAGACTTACCTATCCTGATTCAGACCTTTGCTGATGTGGTTCAAAATGCTACCTTTCCAACAGACAAGCTGGAACTGACTCGTCAACAAACCTTAACGAGTCTCGCTGTTGAGTTGGATACGCCAGCGCAACTGGGACGACGGACTTTCCAGCAAGCCATTTATCCAGAGAATCATCCCTACCATGCTTTTCCAACGGCGGATAGCTTAAAAAGTATTACTCGTGACGATGTGGTGCGCTTTTATCAGACACATTACCGTCCTGATACAACTGTGCTGGCTTTGGTGGGAGATTTTAACCCGGCAAGTGTGCGATCGCTTTTGGAAACTCAGCTTTCTGGTTGGAAAGTCGGTGGTAAACCTCCTGTTGCGAACTATCCAAAGGTAGAACTGCCACAAAAAATTGTTCAACTAAACCCAGTGCTTCCTGGTAAAGTCCAATCAGTTACTTACCTGGGTTATCGAGGGATTGACCGAAAAGACCCACGTTACTATGCGGCGTTGGTACTCAATCAGATTCTGGGTGGTGATACCTTATCGAGTCGCTTGGGAACCGAAATACGCGATCGCCAAGGCTTGACTTACGGCATCTATAGCTACTTCCAGGCAGGAATGAATCCAGGCCCATTTTTAATTCAAATGCAAACCGCGCCGGAAGATGCCCAAAAAGCGATCGCTAGTACCATCTCTCTACTCAAAGAAATCCAACAAAAGGGTCTTACGAGTGCTGAAGTCAACACAGCTAAGCGCTCAATCACTAGCCAGTATCCGGTTGCCCTGGCTAACCCTGATGAGTTAGCCGAGACAATTTTGAGGAATCAAGTCTACGGTTTGGCACCGGAAGAACTACGCGAGTTTGTCAATCGAATTGAAGCCGTTACCTTAGAACAGGTCAATCAGACGGCGAAGGAATTGCTTCGTCCCGATAATCTGATCGTTGTCACTGCGGGGCCTGCTGTATCCGCAGCTAGGTAGAGCGATTCAATGAGACAGTAGGAGTAAGGAAAGTTTTCAAATGCCCTTGCTCCTCCTGTGAAGATAAGCATGGGAGGCAGAGGGAGAAAGAAAATATACAGTTGTTGAAAATATTGGATTGTGGATAGGGTGATGATGCCGTTTATTGTTTCTATTACTAAGTATTTACGCCACCAGTGGCTCCGTTGCTGTCTAGGGATAATGCTGGGGATAGTTTTTTACTTTGGCATCTTCTCTATACAAGCTGTTGCGGCTCCTCAGATCAATGAAGTTAGAGTATCACTGGGCAATAGCGATAACGAGTTAAAGTTTTTCCCCAGTAGTTTAGAGTTTGTGGCTGGTCAACGCTATAAACTTGTGCTGGATAACCCCAGTCCGCAAAAGCACTACTTCACGGCAAAAGACTTTGCAGATGGTATCTGGACTCAAAAAGTTGAAGCCGGAAAAGTAGAAATCAAAGGCGCAATTCATGAACTAGAACTGAAGCCCGGAGGCGAAGCTGAGTGGGTTTCGTGCCTCTAAAAACAGGGAATTACTCGTTGCGGTGTCCGATACCTGGACATACTGAAGCAGGCATGACTGGAGAAATTGTGATCGCTCCATAGTCTTTTCTAAGTTCCCACAGACTCAACCCGACAAAGCTGGGATCACTTAGAGCCTGAGCTTTACTGTTCTCTACCCCTCGAAATCAAGCAATGTTAAGCTAATGTAAAGTGTAAAATCACCTGATCTACTGATTCGGCATCGGCTCCTTCTCAAACAGTTTAGTGAAATAAGCTGGTCTAACATTTCTATGCTGTTGTGACCCCATTAAATGTAGTCGGGCTTAACACTTAACTGTTTGGATGCCAATATCTTAGCCATTTATTGATTCGCATGAACATTTTGACTAATCTGCTTTTCAAACCAACGGAACCGCCTCGTACTAAGAAAAAACGTCGCGGTGTTGAAATCAAGTCTGAGCGTGAAATCGAAATCATGCGGCAAGCGGCAAAGATTGTCGCAACGGTACTCAAAGAAATTTCTGAGATGGTTGAGCCGGGGATGACGACGGCTGACTTGGATGCCCATGCCGAAAAGCGCATTCGTGAGATGGATGCAACGCCTAGCTTTAAGGGTTATCATGGCTTCCCATCTTCTATCTGTTCCAGCGTCAACAACGAAGTTGTACATGGTATTCCTAGCGCCAAGAAAGTAATTCGAGCTGGGGATGTCGTAAAAGTTGATACGGGGGCGTACTACCAAGGATTTCACGGTGACTCTTGCATTACGATCGCGGTTGGTCAGGTGACACCTGATGCAGCTAAGTTAATCCGTGTGGCAGAAGAAGCACTTTATAAAGGGATTGAACAAGTTAAAGAAGGAGCTTACTTGCTCGATCTTGCTGGTGCGATTGAAGACCATGTAAAAGCCAATGGTTTTAGTGTCGTTGAAGACTTTACAGGTCACGGTGTTGGACGAAACCTGCACGAAGAACCTCATGTCTTCAACTTCCGTACTCGCGAGATGGCGAATGTCAAGCTTCGCGCTGGAATGACTTTAGCGATCGAGCCAATTGTAAATGCAGGTTCTAAGTTCACACGCATATTATCTGATCGCTGGACAGCAGTGACTGTTGATAATGCTTTGTCGGCTCAGTTTGAGCATACAGTGCTGGTAACTGCTGACGGCTATGAAATCTTAACTGACCGCACTCAGGTTTAGAGATTAGCCCTCAAGAAGGGGATGGCAAAGCTAACTGGAACAATATCTTCCTCGTCTACTACCAGCATCCAGTTCAGAAACCTCTGAGCAGACAAGGCAACACAGGGTTTGAGCGTCGTTAGTATGCGGTTATCGTTTGCCAGTGAGCTTTGCCGTTAAGCTGCACAACCTATAAAGGATGCCAATTTCTAGCGCAGCCTCCTTGCCGCAAGTACCAACCTCCTTAGCTTGATCAGAGTGACAGTGACACAGAGTGCAATTAACCGCCAGTAGGTTAGTAGAGTCACTTTCCAACGAGAAGAACCACTATCTAGCAACTGACGACGAACCAACAGAATGTCATGTAGCCAGTCTTGATACTCTTCCCACTCTTGAGAGGCTTTAGCACAAAGAGTTTGAGCAATCCAATCTGCCAACTTGACTTCGCCTGTAATTAGAAGGGAGGAATTCGCTTTTGTCCGTCGTTTGGCGATGATTTGGTGCTGCCAATAAGCAAGAAAAGTCGTCAAAAGGCTAAAGATGACTAGAACTAGACTCAGACTGAGAGCAACATTACTAGACATTCCTAGAGATAGGAGAGCGATCGCCAGTCCTCCGATTGCAATGTAGAGCGTGAATTCTAGCATTAGATAAGTGAAGGCTTTGGCAATCGTTTTGCCAAAACGCAGGATGAAACGTGCTATCCACAAAAATCGAGGAGTGCGTCGTTGAGAGGTTCGTCGCATTGTCTAAACCTCTCCCAATACAGGTTCCAATTGCTGTAATGCTTTGAGAAATTGTTGTTTTTTCTCCATGGCTTGCAAGCCAGAACCTGTGAGCTTGTAGTAGCGTCTGCGTGCACCAGTCGTTTCTTCCGGTGCTTCATCGCCCCAGCGAGAAGTCACAAATCCGCGCTTTTCCAGTTTTCGTAATGTTGGGTAGAGCGAACTGAAACCGATGCTTCGTTCACCGTTACTAGCTTGTGCGATCGCATACATAATCTCCAGCCCATAACGATCTCGAAACATCAGTGCATTGAGAATAGCTTCCTCAATCAAGGTCAAATCCAGAGTGTCGTCCTTGTTTCGATTTGGCATATCACACTTTATATATTTATCTTGATTAAATTATATATTCAGTTTTTGAATATAGCTTGCCAGAGTCATTTGCCATGACTGGCACCGAAAAAATGACAAGAAAAAACCCCCGAACCGTACAGCTTGGGGGGTGAATACAGGGTGCATCTACCATTCCTCTATACCTATAGAGGCGATAACTATCAGGACGAATTTCCGCCTTTAGGAAGAGCGATTTAAATTTATACCCGACAAAAAAAGTCGGGTATGTTTGACGGGTATTGTTGCCTGTGTTACTATCAATCGACCGTTGAAGGATGCAAAGAGATTGACTCATGACTCAGGCGACACAACCCCAGACAACAGCGACATCTGCCACATTTAAAGCTTTGACCTGCAAGGAGTGTGGCGCAGAGTATGAACTTAAGGCATTGCACGTTTGTGAGCTGTGTTTTGGACCCTTGGAAGTTAGCTATGATTACGACGCTCTCCGACGCCAGGTAACTCGCGAAAGTATCCAAGCAGGTCCACATTCAATTTGGCGCTATCGTCCCTTCTTACCTGTTGAGACAGATACCCCGATTGATGTCGGTACGGGAATGACACCGTTGGTGAAATCGAATCGCTTGGCGCGTCGCCTTGGTCTGAAAAATCTCTACATCAAAAATGACGCGGTTAATATGCCCACCCTGAGCTTCAAAGATCGGGTGGTGTCTGTTGCTCTCACTAGAGCGAAAGAGTTAGGCTTCACTACAGTTTCCTGTGCTAGCACTGGCAATTTGGCTAATTCTACCGCTGCGATCGCAGCTCATGCAGGTCTAGATTGCTGCGTCTTCATTCCCGCTGACTTGGAAGCTGGCAAAATCTTGGGCACGCTCATCTACAACCCCACAGTGATGGCAGTCCAAGGGAACTACGACCAAGTTAACCGTCTGTGTTGTGAGGTTGCTAATACCCACGGTTGGGGCTTCGTTAACATCAATTTGCGTCCCTACTACTCCGAAGGCTCAAAGACTTTAGGTTATGAAGTAGCTGAACAACTCGGCTGGAAGCTACCCGACCACATTGTTGCTCCAATTGCGTCTGGTTCTCAGTACACCAAAATCTACAAAGGCTTCCAAGAATTCATCAAAGTTGGTCTGGTTGAGGATAAAGCGGTTCGCTTTAGTGGGGCACAGGCAGAAGGTTGCTCCCCCATCGCTCAAGCCTTCCGGGAAAATCGAGACTTTGTAACACCTGTTAAGCCGAGTACAATTGCTAAGTCGATCGCGATCGGTAACCCAGCAGATGGCGTTTATGCTTTGGAAGTAGCGCGTAAAACTGGCGGTCATATTGAATCAGTTACTGATGCGGAAATCATTGAAGGCATGAAGCTGCTAGCAGAAACCGAAGGCATCTTCACCGAAACCGCAGGTGGCACGACAATCGCCGTACTGAAGAAGCTGGTAGAAGCAGGAAAAATTGACCCTGATGAAACCACAGTCGCTTACATCACTGGCAACGGATTGAAGACTCAAGAAGCTGTCCAAGGCTACATCGGCGAACCTCTAACAATTGAAGCGAAGCTAGAGAGTTTCGAGCGAGCATTAGAGCGTTCCCGCACTCTTGATCGCCTCGAATGGCAACAAGTCCTTGTATAGCTCCAAAGCTGTCAGCTATCAGCTTTTTAACAGAACACCGTAACTCACTCTTCAACGTTGTGAGTGAAAAACCTTCATTCCTCACGACTCCAACAACCAACAACTAACAACGAACAACCAACAACTAATCTATGGCTGTCAAAGTTCTGATTCCTACTGCTCTGCAAAAATTTACCAACGACCAAGCAACGATTGAGTGTGCCGCTAACAATGTTACTGAACTGCTCGACTCTCTAGAAACCAGTTGTCCTGGTATCAAAGGGCGACTGTGTGACGAACAAGGAAAACCACGACGTTTTTTGAACTTCTATGTGAATAGTGAAGATATTCGTTTTCTAGAAGGTACAGAGACAGCTCTTCAAGATGGAGATGAAGTAAGCATTGTACCAGCGGTTGCTGGTGGCTGAGCTAGTCTAATTTCTACTGTGAACCGAATTAAATAAATTAACTAAGAAGCGGTAGCGTTTCTTTCCTCTAGCTAGAGTAGTTAGGGAAAGGAGTGCTGCCGATTTTTGTTGCGTAAATTGGTAAAATTTCTCGGCTAATCATCATTTTTCTTATAAACGTCATTGGCTTTCTCTATAACAAGGGGATTAAGCGATCGCAAATTTAATTGTGCAATCTGACTTAACAGCAAAAGCTGGAAGGAAAATAGCCTTTTCCCTTTCTCCTAAAACCAGTTCATTAATAAGCTAGCTAACAGCTTCTCAACTAAACAGATTTACTTCTTTCGGAAGCTGGATACTCCCTTGGCAATCCTATGCAAAGATTAAAGATAAATATACAAACACCCAAAATTAAGCGCTCGCCCCAGACATAGAGATAAGGATTCACCAGAGCTATGGCAGAAAAGTCAAATCCCGATCCAAACACCAAAGACCCCACATCAGGTTCTCCTAATCCAGAGGCTGGAGAATCACGGACACCGGATGATTCTAAAGAACATGCTCCCAGTACCGATGAAGCAGTAGCAACCGATTTTCCCTCGGCTAATGCTCCTAGTCCTGAGGCGCTAAATCCAGACACTAATCCAAATGCTGCCGGAGAGAAGCCAACCACAGACACGGCAGTTGAGGATACAAATACTCAAACTGATGCTGATGTGCCTGCTGCCTCGGCTGAACAACAAGCAGAAGATAAACCAGCGGCAAAAAAGCCTGCGGCTAAAGCTGCTGGTGACAAGCCTGCGGCTAAAGCCAAAAAAGAGAAGGCACCTGCTGTTGAAGACAAACCCTTTCAGGAATTTATCGAACAAGACTATGTGCCAGCCTTGAAGAAAGCCTTTGCCAAAGAAGGCATTGAGGATGTAAAGGTGAATTTTGTCAAGGACAAAATCCAGATTGCTGGTTTAAGTCAAGGTGATGACTGCTGGCAAGTGGCGGGTTCCTGGAAAGATGGACAGCGCAAATTTAACGTTTATTTCCCTGACGAAGACATCAGCAAGCAGAAGGCTTTTTCCTGGGCAACCAATGGTGCAAAACCTAGTACGCTAGAGTCTTTCATGATTGATGAGCGCCGGGTAACGCTAGACCTGATTGTGTTTTACACGATGCAACGTCTAAACGCACAAAAGTGGCTGGCGAGAAATTAGAGGCTAGGGGCTGGGGACTAGGACTCTGAAGCAGAATTCAGATCTAAATCCTCATCCTCCATCCTCCAATAACAAACTACGATGTTGCAACTCTTAACGTTTTAATTGGGTTTCATACCCCTTCGCCTTGGTAGACTGAATTCCATCTAGCCAAACACAGCATTAGCACGACCCTCCAAGGCAAAACGATAAAAAAAGAAGATGGTAGATTCCCTCAAAAAACCGGGCTTTGATGAGCTGCGACCAGGTGTCAAAGTCCCAGCAAAGGAAACCCTGCTGACACCCCGGTTCTACACCACTGACTTCGATGAAATGGCGCGGATGGATCTCTCGCCCAACGAGGATGAGCTGCTGGCAATCCTAGAAGAGTTTCGCGCCGACTACAATCGCCACCACTTTGTCCGGGACGCGGAGTTTGAGCAGTCCTGGAACCACATTGATGGGGAAACCCGCCAAGTGTTTGTGGAGTTCTTAGAGCGTTCTTGCACAGCCGAGTTTTCTGGCTTCTTGCTCTACAAAGAACTGGGACGCCGCTTGAAGGATAAAAACCCACTGCTGGCAGAGTGCTTTAACTTGATGTCTCGCGATGAGGCACGTCATGCAGGATTCCTCAACAAGGCGATGTCAGACTTCAATCTGTCGTTGGATTTGGGATTCCTAACAAAGAGCCGCAAATATACCTTCTTTAAGCCGAAGTTTATCTTCTACGCCACCTATTTGTCTGAGAAGATTGGCTACTGGCGGTATATCACCATCTATCGGCACCTGGAAGCGCATCCTGAAGACCGGATTTATCCGATTTTCCGCTTCTTTGAAAACTGGTGTCAGGATGAAAACCGTCACGGTGACTTCTTCGATGCTCTGATGAGAGCGCAGCCTGATACTCTGAATGATTGGAAGGCAAAGCTGTGGTGTCGCTTCTTCCTGCTATCCGTCTTTGCGACCATGTACCTCAATGACATCCAACGCTCTGGATTTTATTCGAGTTTGGGATTGGATGCCCGTGAGTATGACATTCATGTGATCAAGAAGACGAACGAAACCGCAGGACGGGTGTTCCCAGTGATTCTGGATGTAGAGAAACCGGAGTTTTACGATCGCTTAGATGTTTGCATTCGCAATAATGAAAAACTGAGTGCGATCGCGTCTTCAAATACTCCCAAATTCCTGCAATTGTTCCAGAAGCTTCCCCTATATCTCTCCAGTGGTTGGCAGTTGCTAAAACTGTACTTTATGAAGCCCATTGACATGACTGCTCAACAAAGCCTTGTCCGTTAAAGTTTGCTCCGCTAACTTGTGATGTCTGCGGTTCTACAAGAGTGTAGAACCGCTTTTTTATGGGTGAGTGAATAGTACCCAGACGGGTACTGCGAGCCATATCTATCGGCAGTTAGGTTAGATACATTCAATTGAGGTAAATCAATGCTTGTATCCACCTTTGAACTTCTGGTTAAACCAATTTCAACACCTGGTTTTGGTCCCGGAGCGGCTTCTCGCTTAGTTGCCCAAGGTTACTTCTTGACCATTGCCAATCCCAACAACGTTGAAGTGGGCGTGCGACTTCAATTCGCGGCAACTACACCGACGCTGACGCTTGCAGATACCGTTGTAATCCGTGACGTAGTGGCTGGCAACGCTGGCAACATCTTTGGCGAACTTGTACCTACTGCCGATCCCAAAAAGCTCACCTATGACTTAAGTATTCCGGCTCATGACACGGTTTTAGTAACTTTACTACCTGACCTTGGTCGGGATGTTCAACCTCCCTTTGGGACACCAGATCTCATAACCACTCAATATGAGATTCGCGGGTATGTTGATATCTCTTTACGGAGTCCTTTTAATCTCAATGGTCTCAACGTGCTGCTGACTCCTGAGCATCGAGGAACATTCTTACCTCAGAACTTAGCAGCTCCCAATCCTGACTTTGATCAACTCGTGTACAGCCTTCCTACAGCGACGGGTAGCAGCCTGTTTACACTGAGGTCTGTTTTTGAGCCAGTCTTGCCCAAAAACATCAAAGACATCATAGATACGTCTGGAGGAATCCAACTCTCAGAAAAGGCGATCAAAGATGTTACGGATAATACCGTACCTACTATCCCAATCGGTGGCATAGAGCAGATGTTCAATCAGATGGCTGAGCGCATCAATGGTCTAGAAGAACGCATTGAGGCAGCAGGAAAATCTTTCATCTCTCCTCAAGAACGCCCAGAAGTTGGGGAACAGGTGGTTAATAACCAAGCAGGAAATCGAGTCTAATGCTTGTCGTTGTCGCCAGTCGTTATGATGAAGCTGCTCAGTCTTTGGTAAACCGTTGGGCAAATCAGGAAGCTAGACTTCTCACCTGCGAGGATTTGTCAGTTGTTGGTTGGCGATACTCTGTAAGCGGTAAGGATGAGGTTTCTTCATCCTTACTGGACTCAACGGCAGTCGTTGATGGGCAAGTGGTTGGAGTGGAAGAGATAAGTAGTGTTCTAACTCGCCTGCCTTGTGTTTTTGAGCAGGAACTCCTCCACATTGTCCCAGACGATCGCGCCTACGTTGCGTCGGAAATGAATGCGTTCCTGATTTCCTGGTTATCGGGGCTGAAATGTCCCGTATTGAACCGTCCGACACCTAGCTATCTACTGGGACCAAACTGGCGACATCAACAGTGGGTTTATGCCGCTGCTCAGGTTGATATTCCGGTGCGTCAGGTGCATCAACATATTGCACTGGGGGCTGAGGTGTTACCACAAACTCCTGAAGTATCGCCAGTGACAGTTACAGTAGTGGGCGATCGCATTTTTGGTTCAGTTGACCGAGTGCTGGCAACCCAAGCTCGATGCCTTGCTGATGTGGCAGGGGTTGATTTACTTGCTGTTCATTTTAGCGGTAATGAGTCTAATGCTGAGTTCTTGGGTGCTGACTTGTTACCCGATGTCTCTTCTAGAGATATCGCTGAAGCAATACTAGAGTACCTGACTACAGGTAAGGGCAAATGCTAATTCTTTTATGGGGGCTTTCAGGAGAATCCCCCTTGACTGCCGTCCATGCCGAATTAAATCGCCTAGGCATTCCGACCGTCTTGCTCGACCAACGAGATATCTTGGATACCGAAATCGACCTTTGTGTGGGTAAGCAAATCCAAGGGACAATTCGCAGTGATAACCAAACGATTGACTTGAGTGCCGTAACGGCAGTCTACCTCCGCCCCTATGCTTCTCGCTGTCTGCCCCAGATTGCTAAAGCAGGTGTAATGAGTCCACCTTGGCGACACGCGATCGCATTTGACGAAGCGTTGTTGTCTTGGTTGGAGATGACACCCGCCTTAGTTGTGAACCGTCCTGCGGCGATGGCTCCAAACAATTCCAAACCTTATCAGCTTCTTCAGATTCGAGAATTGGGCTTTAATGTCCCCGAAACCCTCATTACTACTGATCCCGGAGCAGTTCAGGATTTTTGGGAACGTCACGGTAGCGTCATTTACAAGTCTGTAAGCGGTATCCGTAGTCAAGTCTCGCGTCTTGGATCTGAGCATCTTGGGCGTCTTGCCAATGTGTCCTGGTGTCCAACACAGTTTCAACACTACATCCCTGGAACAGATTATCGTGTTCATGTTGTTGACACAGAGGTTTTTGCTTGTGAAGTGATTTCAGACGCGGATGATTACCGATATGCAGCACAATACGCGGCTCCTGCTGAACTCCGTTCCTGTTACCTCCCCAGTGATATAGAAGCTCGATGCCGGATACTGGCAAAAGCTTTGCACCTACCTGTAGCTGGCATCGATTTACGTTGTACACCGTCAGGGGAGTGGTATTGTTTTGAAGTCAATCCGGCTCCAGGATTTACCTACTATCAACAGGCAACAGGTCAACCGATTAGCAAAGCGATCGCTCAGCTACTGGTAAAGGGAACCTGCAATCAGCTAACGCCTTGCCTAACGCTTGTAAACTAAAAAACCAGCGATCGCATCTAGGAGTGCTTCCGTTTCATCAGCCCGAACTGAATGACCGCTGTTTTCAAAGATTCTTAAATCAGCATTCGGAATCGCTTGGGCAATCTCTTCGGAGAATTCCGGAGGACAAATCCAGTCATGTCGTCCACCAATCACCAGAGTCGGTGAAGTAATCTTGTGTAGTTGATCGAGGACGTTGTAGGAGCGCAAAAAGCCACCAAAGGCAACATTAATCGCATCAGCCGAAAGAATTGCTCGATCCCATCCTTTCTGCCGGGAGTCTGGGTCATGGGTGAGCGAGTACATCGGTGCCATTACCTGAAAGTACTCGCGCAGTTGTTCCTCATTCTCAAATGTGCCATCCCATAAACGTTGGGCGATCGCTTTTTGCTCCTCGGTTCCCCGTTGTGCCAAAATCTCTTTTGCCCGTTGCAAAAAGCGAAAATCAGGAACTGTCGCAATGACAATTAGATGCGAGACATTCTGCGGATAGCGAACTGCATAGGAAAGCGCAACCATGCCGCCATAGGAAGAACCAAGCACAACGATTTTGTCTAAGCCCAAATATTGGCGTAGCGCTTCCATATCCTCAACATTATTTTCCAGAGTATAGGTTTCCTTAGCACCACGAGCCGACCGTCCTTGACCTCGGTGGTCAAAATAGACCAACTGTGCCTTCTGGCTAAGAGGAGACAAGCTGGGTTTATAAGATGTATGGTCAGCACCGGGTCCACCGTGAATGACGAACATCACAGGCTTCTCGCGCATCCGGGAACCATCCACGACTAAACCAGAACCCTCAACATCAAAATAAATTTCTGTATCCCGTATCTTTGCCCGCATTGTTTACTGCCGCATTGAAAAATAATGAAAATCTTATCTTCCTGGAGAATGTAAGTCTTACCCAATGAACTTGGCGATTTGGTAAAGAACAGGGGCAAGTCCCAAAGCAGGTAAGAAAGAAGCAACACGTACTTGAGTCAACTCTAGTAAGTTAATTCCTGTACCCAAAATCATCAATCCACCTACACCCGTTATGAGGAGAATTTGCGGGTCAGTAGCAGGGTTAGGCAAAGCTTGAGCTAGGACTCCTGCAACAAGGGAGATGCCACCTTGATACAAGAGGATGATTACTATAGAAAACCCGACACCAATGCCAAAACTGCTGGAAAGGGCGACGGAAGAAATCCCATCCATTACTGACTTGAGGGTGAGCAGGGTATCATCCCCGGTTAAACCATTACTGAGGCTTCCCAAGACTGTCATTGGTCCTACGCAAAACAACAAACTGGCAACAACAAAGCCTTGTGTCAAGCTGCCACTTCCTTTAAAACGCGCTTTGAGCCAGTCGCCGAGGGATTCGAGTTTGGCTTCGATTTGCCACCACTCCCCTAGTAAACCACCCAACACCATCGTTATTAGCCCCAACACAACACTATCAACTCGACCTGCCTTAACCTGAGTCAGACTCCCCGCCATTGAGAAGCCAATAAAGAGAGTAATCAATGCCACCCCTTGTGTGATATTGCGCTGCATCCGCACGGGAAGGCGGTGCTTGAGGAGTAAACCAAGGCTTGTACCCAGGGCTACAGCTAGCACATTAATCCAAGTACCACTGGTCTTTGCAAAGAAATCAAGAGTCATGGTTGGATAATCTAGACGCTAGATCAATATTCGCTGCAATGGACAAAACAGAAAAACAGAAGATGTTGGCAGGTGAGTTGTATCGCGCTGTTGATTCCGAACTCGTGGCAGAACGCCAGAGAGCGCGTCGTCTTACTCGATTGTATAACTCTACGACAGAGCAAGAACTAGAAATGCGATCGCAAATTCTCCATGAGTTATTTGGTACCAATGTTGAGATTGACCCCTCGTTCTACTGCGACTATTGCAGCAATATTTGTGCTCAGATACACAATTATTACTTCTCTACAGCAAGATGATTTAATTTCTTCAATTAAAAATTTTAATAAACTAGATTAAGAGATAGAGTTTTGGTCTTACTCTATCCCTTTAAAGACTTAAGTTATTCAAACTAACTTTCTGTTTAATGAGTACATAAGCTGATAGTTAGCTAATAAGATTTACTACATAGCATAGTAACGTTCCTCAAGCCAAATGCGTACTTCAGTTTCGGAAGCAAGACGAGCCGACTGACCTGTAATTGGATCATAGACACACCATACGGTCTTGCCAAAGCTATCTTTAACTGTACCAATTCTCGGTTCTGGAGCTTTGGTTAAAGAAGCAATCATTTGTTGTAGTATCCTACTAATTTTTGATGCAAATGCTAGTTTATTAACTGTCGGCTTCGGTTGTTGATGAAAGATTCGCTCTAATTCTTCTCTTTTAAGGTCGTATATAGAGTTATGCATTGAATCAACACTCCTCAAACAATGTATTCTGATTGATATTTGCTTCTGAATACACTATATTTTTGTCTTACTTAAGAATCAAAAAATAAAATTCATTGTATGCATGAATATAATAGATAGATAAAAATTGGACTGAGTAACGGTTTGTGTCCTAGTTAAGAGACTTTCAGCACTGCCATGAATGGAATTAACCAAAACCGGATTAAGCTATCCCAGTTGCGTACCCTCGTTGTCGTCGCTGAACATGGTAACTTTAGCGAGGCAGCGCTTCACTTGGAGATTTCGCAATCGGCAGTTAGCCATGCGATCGCAACTTTAGAAGAAGAGTTGGGAGTCCCTCTACTAGCACGAGGACGCCACGGTGCTAATCTCACCCCAGCCGGAGAGGGTGTAATCAGCTACGCCCGACAGGTACTGCAACTACTAGATGGGATGGTTGAGGCAGCAAATTCTCACAGAGGCTTAAAAGGAGGACAGGTACGGGTTGGCGCTTACCGGAGTGTGGCGACTCATATCCTACCAGAACTCGTTGCTCAGTTTCGTAGTTGCTTTCCTGATATTGCTGTCACGCTTATTGAATACCTTGATACTTTAGAGGTCGAACGCGACCTACGGGCAGGTAAGATAGACGTTGGTTTTACGAATCTCCCAACCAGCAAGGAATTTGAAACCTGCGAAATTCTGCGGGATGAGTATGTTGCCCTACTGCCACCAACGGCGAACGTCACCTCTCCTCAGGTAACTTGGAAGCAGTTGGCTACCTATCCACTGATTTTTGAAGCCTCTGGAAATGATTGCTATGTAAGACTTCGCAACTACTTACAAAACTGCGGTATCTCGTTGCCTATTGCTTACGAAATTGGAGAAGACTCAACTAAGGTGCGTATGGTGGCTCAAGGTTTGGGGGCTACTATTCTCTTCCGGCTAGCAGCACTACCGATTCCTCCAGAGGTGAAAGTTTGCCAGTTACCAGTCCCGTTAGAACGGATTGTTGGTGTGGCTGTCTTAGCAGATGCCCTTCACCCTCCTGCTGTCTATGCCTTTATGAATATGCTCAAGGAAACTCACTTAGCCGCAGCTAGCTAAGCTAATTTAGGCGCACTACGATGAATACATCTGAACGCCACTTATCCCTCTCAAACGACCACATACAGCACCTTTTGTCTTCTACCTTCTGCCATAACATCAAGGTGAGTTTTCCCATTCTGCGCTGAGACTACGGTAATCGTATTGAGCAACACCAGGATGACAGCTAGCGCAGCTATTGGGTCTTACAGGTTGAGGTAAGTCAACTTGTGGATGCAGCGCTTTGAAAAAACGAGAATCGGAAAGCCGATAAGGGACGGGTTCTTTTGTTACAAAGGGACGAGAGTAAGTTCGCAGGTAGTCCCACATAATCAGGAGGGATGGCCCAATCAGCGGTGGTAGCTTCTGACCATAGTGCTGGTCTGGCTCCTGAAGTAGCCGACGCCAACTTTCTGTAGGTAGAACCTGTGGTGGCAGAGCAACGTGGCAACTGGCACAATTTTCTAAGTAAAGTTCTTTCCCTAGTTGGTAGCGAGCTGCGACAGTGTCAACTGTACCTGTTGTTGCTGGTGATGCTTGAGCAATTATTTCAGGGTTGGGACTAGCTCCTCGTGCGATCGGTTCCGATGCCCCTAGTGCGATCGCCATTCCCCACCCTAAACAAATACTCCAAACGAGCAGTAATAGCAACAAAACCGCAGGAGAGCGATTTTTACGCTTCCCTCGTTTCTTTTGGCGAATTCTTGACCTCACACGCTTTGACCTACTAAAAAAACAATTCTAAGGAATTGGCACAGAACGCAGCAACTGCTCCACAATTGGCTTAGCTCGACGCCCTCCTGCGGGAATTAGACGATGGGCTAGCACATGGGGGGCAAGATACTTTACATCATCAGGAATCGCATACTCTCGACCATCCAGGAAAGCCAGTGCCTGAGCTGTTCGCTGTAAGGCAACAGTACCACGAGGACTTACCCCCAAGCTCACTTCTTCAGCTTCGCGGGAGGCGCGTACCAAGTTGAGGATGTACTGTTGTAATGATGTCTCTACCTTGACTTCACTGCATAGCTGCCGTAACTCCAAAACATCTTCTGTAGATATACAAGGGCTAAGCTCCGAAATCAGCATTCCACCTTGATGTCGTTGCAGCATCTGAAGTTCTTCCGCCTCGCTAGGATAACCCAAGGATAAAGACAGTGTAAATCTGTCCATCTGCGCCTCAGGCAAGGGGAACGTACCTTGATACTCAATCGGATTTTGGGTAGCAATTACAAAAAACGGCTTCGGTACACTACGCGATACGCCATCTACGGTGACTTGCCGTTCCTCCATCACCTCTAACAATGCTGACTGAGTACGAGGTGTTGCTCGATTGATTTCATCGGCTAGCAGAATATTCGCAAACACTGGACCCGGAAGAAATTCAAACTCACGGCTGCTTTGATTCCAGATATTAGTCCCTGTAATATCAGTAGGCAGAAGGTCAGGTGTACATTGAATCCGCTGAAACCGCCCATCAATAGAACGTGCGAGAGATTTAGCTAGGAGCGTTTTACCAACGCCAGGGACATCTTCCAATAAAGCATGACCACCCGCTAGTAGAGCAACAATCACCAAGCGAATTGCATCTGCTTTCCCAACAATGGTACGCCCAAGGTTTTCTGTTAACGTCTCAATCTGTTGCCTCATCAGTGGTAGATTTCTCCCGATCGCATATTCTTTAATTGTTCTAACTAAATTCTTCTAGCTATCCCCAGTCCCTAATCCTAGTCTCTAGTTCCTAAAAAGGCTCTTGCTGCTGCACAGTCTGCCTGAATTTGTGTCTTTAGGTCATCTAGGGAAGCAAACTTTTGTTCGGGTCGCAAAAATTGCTCTAAACTCACGGTCAAGGTTTGTCCATACAAGTCACCTGACCAATCTAGCAGGTGAACTTCAACTGTCAAACTAGTGCCGTTGACGGTAGGGCGTTGTCCGATATTCATCACTCCCACTTGAGACGATGTCGGTGATGCTGGTGAAACACCATAAACTCGGACACCGTAAACACCCAGCCTAGGCAAAAGCTTTTCTGGAGGAAGTTGGAGGTTAGCGGTAGGAAAGCCAATTGTTCTACCAAGTTGTTGACCTTTGACGACTACTCCCGTGAGGCTATAGGGGCGTCCCAGTAATTCATTGGCTTGAAGAATATCCCCTTGCTGGAGAGATTGTCGAATCTTCGAGCTGCTAATGCGCTCTCCTTGACAAGTTTGCAACGATACAATGGTGACCTGAATACCATAGGAAGATGCGATCGCTTTTAAATCACTGGATGTCCCAGCGCGTCGATGCCCAAAACAAAAATCTTGTCCTACACTGACATGGGTTACGCCAAGTTGCTCCACTAAAATCTTTTCGACAAATTCCTGTGGACTTAGGGAAGCCAATTCCCGGTCAAAAGGCAATAGCACCAACTGTTCAACACCCATCAGACTTAGCTGTTGCACCTTTTGGGCCTGTGGCGTTAATAACTTCCATTTCTCACCCGAAAAAAACTCACGCGGATGAGGATTGAATGTTGCCACAGTCGCATAGGTGTGTCCTGTCCCTACACTAACCTTGCGCTCAAAATTCTCTGTAAGGTTCGCTCCGCTAAAATCATACGGCTCTTGCTCATCCCCGATCGATGATGTCCTTACAATGGCTTTAGAAGTCTGTAAAATAGGCTGGATGACCTGTTGATGCCCTCGGTGAACGCCGTCAAAGTTTCCTAGGGCAACAGCGGTTGGTGTTAAAGCAGTGGCTGGAGAAGAAGTAACCCACACGCTTAACATTTTGACATATTTAAGTAGTGACGTGCTAACTTTTTACCACGGCAATGAGTGTTTTATCCGAAGTGCGTTGTTGAGAATGTCCTGACAAGCTAAAAGGCGATCGCAACTGGCTTTCTTAAACAGAAACCTTTGCTTCTTCAAGAGCAACTAGATTTTGCGTAGAGGCTCCCACTAGCTGAATGGTTTGACCTTCGCGAGCCATCAATGTATTGGGAAATTGCTGAGCGGCTTGCTCCCCAACATGATCCAGAAAATCATCATTGTGAAGTGGGTCATGATGGAAAATCACCAGTTTTTTCACATTGGCAGCTTTGGCAACCTTGATGGCTTCCTGCCAAGTTGAATGTCCCCAACCAACTCTACTGCTTGCTTTGGAGTAGTATTCTTCATCCGTGTAGGTAGCGTCGTAAATCATCACATCTGCGTTACGTGCTAGCCACAGGACATTCTTATCTAAACCGTCCGCCAGATGTTCTGTATCAGTGATGTAAGCTGCTGAATACCCGCGCCAGCTTACGCGATATCCCACCGCCTCACCAGGATGATTCAGCAGGGCATTTTCTACTGTAATCTCACCAATCTCAACTTTTTCCCCGATTTTCAAGTCGTTGAAGCGTAAATCCGCTTGCATAACTTGCAAGGGAACCGGAAAATTTGGGTGGAGCATCTGGTCAGTTAGACGTTGCTTAAGGCTCGCTCCGTTGGGCGAAAGCGCTCCATAGATATGAAAACAATTTCCCTTGACAAAGGCAGGGATAAAGAACGGAACACCCTGAATATGATCCCAGTGGGAGTGGGTGAAAAACATATACGCTTCCACTGGCATTTGCGATAGCAATGACTGCCCTAAAACTCGCAAGCCCGTACCGCCATCAAAGATTAAACGTTCGCTACCCACGCGCATCTCGATGCAAGGTGTATTACCTCCATACCGAACTGTTTCCGGCCCTGGACAGGCGATACTCCCTCTGACGCCCCAAAACTGAATAGTGAACAAGTTGTGCGTACTAGACATAATTTTTCCTTAGAGGCTTCTTCAGGCAGTCCATTAGTAAGTTTTACTGTTGTTGATTAGCGTTTGCCGGAGCGTTAATTTAGAGTTTTGTTTTTGCGCTCAGTCCAATCGAGGTGGTAGTGAGCTTTAGCCAATTTGACCTATGCTTGCTTAGGGATTGCCATCTACTCTAAACGAAAGTTGAGCTTGCTGAGCAAGGAGAATTTTTCACGACAGAAGACAAACGAGATCTTACAAATGAAGTATTTCTCCCAACTGCTCCTCTGTAGTAGTTGCACAAAGCAGCTAAGTTCATTTCGGTTTTGGGTTGCCACCCTCGCTCAGTTATGCCAATTCCTGTTTTAGGATCACATAGCTTGAAGCGTAGGCTCTTAAACCATACCTACCTTTTCCAAAAGGTTAGCAGGTTCAGCTTCAAGATGTCCTGCACTTTACACAACAAAAATATGTGACTTTGATCACTTAGGTAATGGCACAGCGACGAATCAATAAACCCTGATTGATTTAGTTCGAGTCCAGTCGGCGGATACACAGGGGAAGACAGGAACCATCCATTTAGGGAAAATCCTGCTTCGAGTACTATTTAGCTAAGGAAGTATCGCATCATACAATCTAAGTCGCTACTTCCAGGATAAAACTTTCACACCACGTTGTCCTTAAATTGCCAAATAAGTTTTTTAAGGCAAAATAAGGTACTTTGCATTTTATTAGTGAGATCTAAAATCCAAGCTTGTTAAGCAACCCTCATCTTCAACTTGAACATATAAGTAATTGTTCTTTGTTGACCGTTATCAGTCAATACAAAGTGACTAGAGTCAATCTCTAATTGAAATGCCCATCAACTTACCTGTTGTTCGTTGCCCTTGAAGAATACCTGAATTAAGCTTGTGTAACCGATGCCGATCTAAAATTTAAGAAGTATTGCATAACACCGGAGGGTGAAATGAAACCGAACGTGGAAATATATACTTGGAGCCGCTGTCCCTTCTGTATTCGTGCAAAGGCGTTGCTCGATGACAAGGGCGTTGACTATACCGAATACTGTATTGATGGTGATGAGGTGGCACGGGCACAGATGGCTAAACGAGCAAATGGACGCCGCAGTCTGCCCCAAATTTTTATCAATGACCAACACATTGGCGGCTGTGATGATCTTTATGATCTGGAAGCTCAGGGAAATTTAGACCCATTGTTGCAAGGTGGTGCCGCAACTCGTTGATCGCCACTCTACAGGGTACGTGGTTCTTCTTCAAAGACGTTTCACTGACGTTTAAATGCTGGCTACTAGACTTATCTTGTCAATGAGATTTTCCGCAATTAAACGTTCAACACCCCTTCTAACGGTTTAATAGAAGAAACGCTCTGGGCGTTTGTCCGACGAGTTAAAGGATTTCCTGTGTGAGATTTGCGTTCATCATAGACCCCCTCTCCAAGCTTGACCCTGGTCACGATACGAGTGTAGCGCTTATGGAAGCGGCTCAAGCACTGGGTCACGAAGTTTGGGTGACTCAAGCTGAGAAGTTGAGTGTTATGAATGCTCAGGCATGGGCGCTCTTGGAGCAGGTGCAGTTAATACCAGCCGAACTAGTAGAAGGGCGTTGGGTAGTCAGTGAGCAGTGGTATGCCGTTTCTGAGGCAGTTTTGCGATCGCTGGAAGACATGGATGCAGTCTTCATGCGAACAGATCCGCCTGTAACGATTCCTTACCTTTATGCCACGTATATTCTGGACTACATCGATCCACAGAAAACCTTAGTGGTTAATACACCTGCTGGGATACGGATGGCAAATGAAAAGATGTACGCCCTCCAGTTCAAGGAAGTGATTCCGGAGACGATTGTCAGCCAGGATAAGTCGGTTATTCAGAAATTTGTTGAGAAACAAGGAGCAGGGGTTCTCAAGCCGTTAGGTGGCAAAGGGGGTGAAGGAATTTTGTTTTTAGAGCCGAGCGATCGCAACTTTAATTCTCTAGTTGAAGTTAGCACCCAACGCGGTCGAGAGCCAGTGATGATTCAGACTTACCTACCAGCCGCAAAAGAGGGAGATAAGCGAATTATCCTGCTCAATGGCAAGCCGATTGGAGCTGTAAACCGGATTCCTACGGGGAAAGAGTTTCGTGGCAACATGGCGGTTGGCGGTAGAGTCGCAGCAACGGAGATGACTCCCCAAGATCAGAAAATATGCGAACAAGTCGGGCCACAGCTACAAAAGGATGGCTTATATTTTGTTGGTATTGACGTTATTGGTGGCTATCTCACCGAAGTGAACGTTACCAGTCCTACTGGTATCCGTGAGATCGACAGGCTCAATAATGTGCGTCTGGGTGAACAAGTAATCGAATGGGTGGAACAAACAAAGCGATGATGTCTTCCTCACCTGCTAATCTTTCTGACAAAAGTGCTGCTACGCAGATGGCAACGGTGGGTGTAGCAGTTGTTGGTACTGGGTTTGGGCAAAAGATTCACATTCCTGGCTTTCAGGCTCATCCACGGACAGAAGTTGTGGCGGTTTATCACCGCGATAGGGAGAAGGCAAAAGCGATCGCCTCTACTCATGATATTCCTCATGTTTGCGATCGCCTTGAAGATGCCCTAGCCATACCAGAAGTTACCGCCGTCAGCATCTCAACGCCACCATTTCTGCATTATGAAATGGCAAAAAGTGCATTGCAAGCCGGAAAGCACCTATTACTTGAAAAACCGACAACTCTGAGAGCAAGTGAAGCGAGGGAACTCTACCAACTTGCGTCAGCCAATGGCGTTGTTGCGATGATGGATTTTGAATTTCGCTTTGTCCCCGCATGGCAACTCTTCGCAGAATATCTGGCAGAAGGTTATGTCGGGCAGAAGCGCTTAATTAAAATTGATTGGTTAGTCTCAAGCCGAGCCGACGCTTCACGTCCCTGGAACTGGTACGCTCAAAAAGACAAGGGAGGAGGAGCGTTGGGAGCTGTAGGTTCTCATGCATTTGACTATATTAGTTGGTTGTTTGGGTCAGTGCGTCGGTTGTGCGCTCAACTGAGTACAGCGATTTCAGAACGACCAGACCCTACGGATAGCGGTAGGCTGAAATCCGTGGATGCTGATGATACCTGTCTCATGATGCTGGAATTGGAAGATGGAACACCTTGCCAACTTTGTATCAGTTCCGTGGCGTATGAGGGACGGGGACACTTCGTTGAGGTCTATGGAGATCGCGGTACCCTAGTTTTAGGAAGCGACAATCAGAAAGATTATGTGCATGGATTTAGTCTGTTGGCTTCCCCTGCTGGTCAACCGCTTGCTGAGGTAAAAATCCCTAAGCGCTTAGCGTTCTCTAATGTCTATCCCGATGGACGTCTAGCACCCTTTATTCGGGTAGTTGACCAATGGGTACAAGGAATTGATAGTGGTAAGGCAATAACACCCTCACTCAAAGAAGGTGTCTACTCGCAGTTATTAATGGATTTAACCCATCAATCCCATGAAACCGGAAGCTGGGTCAAGGTGCCAAGTTTGGAGGCATTCTTGGCTGTTGGCTTGTAGTAAGCGCTAGAGGAAAGGTAAAAAAAAAAGTAGCTGGAGATTACCTCTCCTTTCCCCTTACCCTCCTAATTTCAACTTAGATGCCTATGAACAGTTGCTCACTAACGTTGCGATGAAAATCCCTCTCCCCTACCACCTACAACCTAACTCCTACCTAACACCTATTTTCAACTTAGATATGAGAGAAGAACTTCAGTTCCGACCGCTGGTATAAGTCTAGGACTCTTTGGGTGTAGGTAGCTGTTGAGCCACTGTTGTATTGTCCTGGATTACCAGTCATCCACCAAGAAGCGGCACGCTGCACGGCTAAAGTCTCGTTATTATTACTCGCACTGTACTGCTCCCTTAGCACATCACGCATTACACACACCAGAATTGCACGGGCAGTTACAGGGCTATCCTGAAATTGCGTTGGAGTCAGTTCCTTATCCGTGCATTGCTTAGACCAACGGGGAATATTCTCAGCTTTGACTTGCCACTCGCTATATAAACCGTCATTCTCAACTCCCGTTTGCGGTGCTGCCAATCGTAGCGCCTCTACTAGCCTCCCAACCTGGGGATCAGAAATCTGAGATGAAGATGATGAACGTGCTGTACTTTGCGTTGTTTGGGGTGCAGGTTGAGACTGACTCGCTGTGGGTTGAGTCGCAGGTTGTTGAGGAGTAGCCGATTGGGATGCAGGTTGAGGCTGACTTGCTGTAGCTTGAGTCGCAGGTTGTTGAGGAGTAGCGGGTTGTTGAGACTGGCGATTACTGCGCTGCTGCTGGTAGAAGTTTAATACTTTCTGAGTGTAGGAAGTAGTGGGCGTGCTGTTGTAGCGTGTAGCGTCGCCAGTCATCCACCAGGAAGCAGTACGCTGCACAGCTAATGATTCGTTGTTGTTACTAGCACCATACTGCTCTCTGAACACATTACGCATCACACACACGAGGATCGAACGAGCCGTTGCAGGACTATCCTGAAATTGTGTTGGTGTCAGTTCCTTACCAGTGCATTGTCTAGACCAACGCGGAATATTTTCCGGTTTTATTTGCCAATCACTATAGAGACCGTCGTTTTCAATGCCAGTTTGCGGTGCTGCCAATCGTAGCGCCTCTACTAGCGCACCCACTTGGGCATCAGACAATTGGGCTTGTACTGGTAGTGTCCATCCAACACTCACTATTACTGTGCTGAGTAATAACCGTTTAGCTTGTCTGATTAATGAACTCATTGATGTACTCAGTTGTAATCTAATCTGAACTCTCTCTTGAAGAATTTTTACCGTAGACTCTATGGAATACTTCTGTCGAAAGAGAGTTGTATAATCTTTTGTTGGCTATAGTTAGGCAGATATATCCGAATGAGGAGTCGCTCTATGTCTCTTCGCCCTTATCTACTCACTGTTATGGTAGGCAGCGATCGCTTTTTTGCAGAAGACATAATAGATAAAGCACTAACTCGTTAGTAATAGGCAGAGTGCTTTACCATTAGGTAGATTTATTCGTAATCAGCTTTCAACCACTACTAATATCAATACAGCCTTCAAGAAGAGGATCAAGGAAATGAGAGATCAGTTTCAACAGTTTCAGAAGCGTCCAATGAGCTACATGACTTCTGGGCTATTTAGAAACTTGATGCTGATGACGACAGGTGCTTCTATCCTGATTGCACTGGTTTTGGGAATTGGGATGTTGCGATCGGGCGCGCGGTTCTTTGAGGGAATCAATGCGATATTCAATGCGCCACAACCTAAACCAGAGGTTGATGTCCGTACCCTTGTTGTCCATCAAATTCGTGGTGCAAGTGAACTGACAACGGCTGTCTTTACGATGGAAGCTGTTGTTCCTGCCCGTCAGGATAGAAATGTGGCGGGATATAAGGTTGGCACAACGACTCTTCTCTACATTGCTTATGGTGAGGTGAGGGCTGGGGTTGATTTACAAGAATTAACTCCAGAGAATGTGCAAGTTGTCAACGATACCATTCAGCTTCAGCTCCCGCCTCCCCGTCTCCTGGATAGTAAGATTGACGTGAATCGTTCTAGTGTGTACGACTACGATCGCGGTTTCTTGGGGTTGGGGCCAGATGTCGCACCACAGTTACAGACGTTCGCTCAACAAGAGACATTGAAAAAAATTGTCAGTACTGCCTGTAGAGAGCGTGTGCTAGAGCAAGCAAATGATCGCGCTCAACTCGCAGTCACGCAGTTATTGAACACAGCAGGGTACAAGAATGTTGAGGTGAAAACGCGATCGCCTTTACCAGGCACTTGTATGTAAAAGGAAATAGAGATATCACTATATTTCTTCGGCAATTGATGGGAAGCTAAGATTAACTTAAACTTTCCCTGTTCCTGGATTGGCATATGGGTCACATTGGCATCACCTGTCCTGCCACTGCTAGTCACCTCAACCTGATGACTACTTTAGGTCGTGAACTGCAACAACGTGGTCATCGCGTCACATTAATCGGGATACTTGATGCTAAACCCAAGACACTAGCGGCAGGATTAGAATTCTGGGCAATTGGTGAGTCTGAGTTTCCAAGTGGGGCAATGAGGCAGTTGTTTGCCGAACTGGGAACCAAGAGCAAGTTTGCTGCCTTGCAGTACACCAGCAGTTGGATACAAAAGATGGCAGTAATGTTCCTACGTGAAGCTCCAGCAGCACTTAAAGAAGCTGGTGTAGAGGCATTGTTAGTAGATCAGGTTTCACCGGAAGGAGGAACTGTTGCAGAGTTTCTGAACATTCCCTTCATTAGTGTGTGCAGTGCCCTGCCGCTGAATCGAGAACCTAGTGTTCCTCCTTTTTATACATCCTGGGGCTATAACCCTGCCTGGTGGGCAGTTCTAAGGAATCGAGGAGCATATTCTCTACTGAACCGCGTTGGAAGACCATTGCGAGAGACAATCGCAGAGTATCGCCAACAGTGGAAGTTACCCAAACACTTGACCCCGAATGATAGGTACTCCCAACTGGCACAGCTAAGTCAACAGCCTGCTGAGTTTGAGTTCCCCAGGCAGAATTTACCGCCTTGCTTCCATTTCACCGGACCCTATCACAATCCAGCCAGTCGAGAACCTGTCGCTTTTCCCTTTGAAAAACTGACTGGACAACCCCTGATTTATGCCTCAATGGGGACAATACAAAATCGTTTGTTAGGAATTTTTCATTCTATTGCTGAGGCTTGTATGGGACTAGATGCCCAGTTGGTGATTTCTCTGGGTGGTGCAACTAGCCCAGAAGCCTTGCCAGATCTTCCTGGTTCACCCCTGGTTGTTGGCTATGCGCCTCAACTGGAACTGCTCAAACGAACTACCCTTACCATCACCCATGCGGGTTTGAATACCACTCTGGAATCTTTAAGTAACGAAGTGCCGATGGTGGCGATTCCAATTGCCAATGATCAGCCAGGGGTGGGCGCACGTCTAGCCTGGACTGGGGCTGGGGAGGTTGTACCTCTTAATCGCTTGAGTGTTCCCAAATTACGAGATGCGATCGCAGGGGTGTTGAAGGACGATTCTTACAGAAACAATGCTTCTAGGTTAGCTGAGGCGATCGCTCGTGCAGGTGGAGTAAGCCGAGCCGCTGATATTGTCGAACAGGTTATATCTACCGGGAAGCCTGTCTTAGCTCATAACTTATTATGATTGTTGGGCGCTTACCAGGACAAACCCTCGTGTTTTGCCGGAAACAGAATCTACTGTCGCCATTGCCTTCCAGAGTTCTTCGGCTTTTACCCAAACTGGGGGATATTTATAGCGCGATACATCTAAGATGAGAAACCGATCAGTCTCTTCGTTGTAGGCGGCTACAGGAGAGATATGCCCTCCTGTTTCTTGACCAATGGCTTTACGCAAGTAGTTGACCAAAACAAAGTTTCCTGGTTCTTGCAGATTCTTGCTCACCAAGTTACGAAACTCGTCTAGTGTCACATCACCACCGTGGTGAACTTCCGCTTTAACAGAATAGCTTTCTAAAAGGTTGCCTAATTGCTCCAGTGTTAAACCCTGACGAGCAACAACTTCTGGCGCTATGACTTGTTGGGTTTGTGCATTAAAAAAGTTGTCTTGAGTAAAGACGTGATACTGACCAAACTCAGGTGCTTCAGGGGCAGGAATTGCGATCGCATTCAGCACCATCACGCTACTTGCAACGCCACAGTAAGCTTGATTTTTCTGGGTAATAAATTGAATACTCAGTGGCAAATAATCCTGTCGCGATTGGCTTTCCATCAGTAACTCTTCTCCCTCAGCGGAGTTGAAGTTAATCAGATTTGAGGAAACTGGAAGTGTCTGCGCGAGAAGCCCTCCATTAGCAAGGCTAAGTCCTAGAATCACAGCCTGTAAGGGTAGGCGGATAATCTTGAGTAGATCTATTCGATGAGTGCTGACGTTCATTGCTAATTTACAAGTCAGTGACTTTAGAAGTTAAGGAGTTTCTAACAAAATTAGACTTTTTGGATTATAAAAGAACTTATCGGCAAGACGGCTACGCTTTTACTGATAGGACATAGTTGCGATCGCTTTTTGCTCAGTTACTCCTCAAACTCCATCCCTTAATCCCTCCAACGAGCTGTAACTTCAACTCAAGCACAAAGAGAAACAGGAAGCAGAAGCACAATTTTTGTTGCTTCTAGGCTCCCTGATAACTATGAATCTGACAAGATAGACTTATTCAGTAGATCGATTCTTTCTTGTCAGGCTCATATTGGCTTCAGCATATTGGCTTCAGGAAATTGTCGAATACATAGTCCGCTAGCTCAGTACCCGAAATATAGGCAGCATCAGCATCCCATTGGTAGTGAACTCCCAAGTAGACGCGGCTTCTGCCATTCTCCAGCGCTGCCGAGGAGAAGCTGTTGAACGTCCGCTTTACCCCCTCGACGCTAGGATCGTCAGTGTCGAGTTCAAAGGTGATGTTGTCGGTGCCGAAGAAATTCCGCATGATGCCAGAATGGGTTGCCCCAAAGGTGGCGTGTCCCGAAACATAAGCTGGGAACGCGGGAGAAAAGCGCTCACCTGTTAGCGGATTCACTGACAACGGCTCCCACTGAACATCTTCCTTGGTCAGTAGGTTGCCATCAGTAGAAGCGAGGCGAATAGCTGTCTCTGGTCGCCACAAGTCAATTGGGGTAGCGTATTTTGCATCCCAAGCAACGATCGCGGCATCTGCCAACGCCAGCCCTACCAGTGCAAACAAGCGAGCATTGTCCACCAATGATACTCCCCGTTGTTCAGAAACAATCTGAGTCAAGCGGAACAAATGTCCAGGCGGTTTGTAGGTACCATCCAAATCATTTGCCCAAAAGAAGGCAATTTGGGTTTGCTCTGCCGTCCGCAACGTGGAGTTAGCTGCACCGAGGCGTTTCACTTCATTAAACTGAGCCGCATATTCTTTGCTCCGTAGCAATTCCTGCTTGTCGCAGTACCCACCCGGAAGCGGCGGACGAAATTGGCGACCACTCTTCATTGTGAACGGACGAACCTTAAACCAATTAGGACTGACTGCCTCACCCGACCCAGTAGGTCGCCAGTCTCCTGGCTCCATTCCCGGTTCATAGGGTGTTTTGTCATCTGAGCCATCCTCAGCACGCTCAGCAATTATCAAGTTGGCGATCGCTTCTCCCAAACTGCGTCCGTTGTCGATTTCTGCCTGAGTTGCACACCGTTGAATTTGAGCTAACGAGATTTTCAATTCCCCGTCGTAGAGAGGGCATATACTCGGATAAAGCTGACTCAACACACCGTAAGCGGCATAGACTGCTGCCGCTTCAGCAGAAGTACCTTCTGTGGGAGTCGGTAGTCCATTTAGGTAAGGCTCAAATTTCTGCTCGATCGCGTTGACGGCATCGTACATCGCTGCGTGCATCATTGCACCTGCTCTTGCTAGCAGAGTAGGTGCCCCCCCGACCTTGCGGTAGGTTTCCAACAGGATGTTGTTCCAGGCAATTACTACATCAGGCATCGTAAAGTCTCCTGTTAAATTGATAGGCTCAGTAGGAATAGATTGAATAATCGGCTGCTTGAATAGCTTACTTAGCAGAATTTTTAGCCGTTTGAAGCTGAGTAAAAGCAGGTTAAATTGTCCAAATCTTGAAGAGATTTGCATTGGCAACTCACTGAAAGATATTTGTTAGTTGAAGGACAAATTCAATTAACCTATATCTCACTCTATGAACTGCCATTGGGTATTGACGGTACCCTCATGGGTACTTTTTCCCTCTGTCAATGTTGGTGTAGCCTCAGCGAAACATTTGCTCTACTTAACAGCAACTACAATCTATTAATTTGGTATTGTTTGGGAGCGACACTGCTCTCTAAATAATTCCTTGCAAGGCTGATAAAGGTCAGCCGAGTAAACTGTTTAGTGGCTCCTGTTGAATGAATTAACTATCTCAAAATTCTCTTCAACCGCTTTAAACCAAAAGCGAGTAATCGTTTAAAAAACTTGAAAAAACGTCGTAAGAATGAACTTTGACTGACATTGGGGAGAATCTCTTGGCGAATACTAGGGGAAGTCACTCCCACGACTTCATACAGTAGGTATTCGCCACTCTTACCAGGAAGTTGCACCTTATGGGATTGGTTGATAATGACTTGCTCTCTTACCTGTGTATAGATGGATTCGGAAATCAGCAAGCTGGTGCCGACAAGTTTATTAGCTGATTCAATACGCGAGGCTAAGTTAACAGCATCACCAATAGCCGTTACTCTTTTATTATCGGAGGCTCCAACTTCACCAATTACTACACTTCCGTAGTGGATACCAATCCCAATTTTCAAACTTTGATGATACAGCGCTTCTAAGTGGGAATTGAATTTTTCCATCGCCTCAAGCATTTCAAGGGCTGCCCTCACAGATTGTTCAGCAGCTTGTTGAGAGTTTTCCATCCCAAAGAGTGCCATCAGTCCATCACCCATGTAGTTATTGATCATGCCACCGTAGCGATTGATGACTCGCCCCATCTTCCGGAAGTACCGATTTAGAACATAGATGACATCGTAGGGAAGTACTGTTTCAGAAAAGGAGGTGAATCCGCGTATATCAGCAAAAAGGATGGCTATTTGTTTTTCTTGATCGATGGTGTTGGGAACAACCTTTCCCCTCATTTCATCGTTGATTATTTCCAAGTCTTCTGTGTCGATTGCCATTCGGCGTACTGTTACATCATCAAAAACTTGCGTCTGACAAGCTAGCCGAATCGCTGGAGTAAAGTGCAGTTGTTCACAGATCGCTTTTTCTGCTGAGTTCCGTTCACCACAATTTTCTAAGCCCTCGACGACTAGAACACGGCAGGTAGAACAACGGGCTAGCCCTCCACAGACGTGAGTATGAGGAATTTTGAAGCGCAAAGAAGCCTCAAGGATGATTTCGCCTTCATCAACCTCAATGCGTTTTTCATCAGGCAGGTAGTGAATATGTGGCATATCAAGCCGCCAAGAGAGTACTATTACTTACTTTCTACTAACTCAAGTAAGGTATCTGGAATAGTAGAATGCTCTTCCTGACTGAAGCTAGCGCCTTGTAGGTAATGCTTGGAGATGGCGCTTGATAACATCAAGTATCGCATTGACAAGAGTGCGATCGCATAAATTGCCAAGGTAATCTTGAGCGCATCGAATCGATTTCTTCGTTATAAGTGCCAATATCGTTCCGTATGTTGCGATCGCGCAATAGCTGCTAGGCGATCGCACGGTGTCTTCATCTTGATGGACGATACACTCGAATCAAATCAGAGCGATTGAGTGTGAGAATTATGCGATTATCACTAATAGCAAATGCCAGCACATCTTCATCAGGAATTCCAAGATTTGCATTATCGGCTTCTTGAGGGAATCAAGAATTTCATAGATGCGGCTGTTCTTAAGCTCTATCCCCCATTTTTGTTGAATAAGTACACTGATGATTTTTCCCGTCCAGATGTATCTATCTATTCCATAATCTAGTTGTTAAGTGAGTAAGATCCAACCTAATAGGGAATTACATAAAAGACAACCCAGACCCGATTTTTTGTCAAAACCTAACTGCTACTGGATAATTTTGATACAGAAGTCGGGGAATTGGCGGAAATCATACCGTTATTCAGCAATCTCTAACCGCTTTTCCAAGTACTGCCCAATCATCTGTTGCTCACCAGCACGGGAGATTATTGTTTGCCTTGTACGGTAGTGTTCACCCACGAGTTTTAGTTCTTCCTCAAACACAGAACCTTTGTATTCTGTTCGTAAGCACAAGGTTTCAGGGTTGGGGAAGTAGAACTGAGCGGTGACTGGTTTGGAGGTTGCAAAACCGCGATCGCGATAAAGTATATCTCCTAGCGCTCCAAACAAGGTTGAATCTTCTGACTGCTTTTTTCCCGTTACAGAATCGCTGCTTTTCCAGCTAACACAAGCACCACAGGTCAAAACCATGTCAGTGGGTAGCTCATGCAGTTGCTGTAGCTGTAGTAGTTCATCACAGCCTTGCTCCAAAAAACGAATATTAATCCGGCTAACCACTTCCTTTGTGTCTCCGTCCGGCAGCGTATAGTAGCGGCGTTCAGAGCGCCAGTTACCTGATGATTTTCGGAAAAATGCTGCAATTAAGGGTTCTTCAGTTTTCTGAGCAATCTGTAGCTGTGATGTCACTGATGCTATTCCTCACGAGATATTAGGTAGATAGTAGATGCTGGCATTATGCAAGCATACGCAAACATTCTTAATATAGTTGAGTATATGATATTTCCCAACAACGAGGCTCAGCCATTGGAAAGAATCTTTCTTCTTGTAGCCGTGACTACCGAAAGCCTCGTGTTACGAAGACAATGTTTGGCTCAACCTACCAGAACGTAAGGCTTATGAGTTCAACTTTGCAATAAAGTAAAGCTTTGATGAAGCTGATAAAAATCGGTGGCACTGCCTTGGGAGCCATGCAATAATACGCCTCAAGTTTGAACACAAATCCTTTTCTGAGCTAAGTTTTGTATTGAAATTTTAGGTCAGAAGGAACTTTTGAACTTCTACTAGTTAATGTGGGTGCTTGAAAGGTGACATTTAACTCGATTGAGTTCGTAGTCTTTTTTGTAGTTACCTATTGCCTCTACCGCAGCCTAACTTTGCGAGGGCAAAACTTGACCTTACTGATTGCCAGCTACGTATTCTATGGCTGGTGGGACGTATGGTTTTTGTTTCTAATCAGTCTATCTACTGTAGTTGACTTCTACTGTGGATCAATGATTGGAAGAGGGCAGTTGTCGAAAGAGAAACGTGGCGTGGCTTCTTTGTTTGCCGTATGCGCCGCGTTTTTCTTTGTGACGGTGCAGTGGGATGCGGTTGGGTTAACGACTCAACCCTTATCTCTATCTGTGCAGTGGGCAAAACTTTTACCGACAGCTTGGTCAGGTTGGCTGGTATTCCTGGGGACAGGGGTGATTGTTGCGATCGCAAATCTCCTGTATCCACGCTTCACCGCAATGGACGAAAAGCCGCGCCGTGACTTATTCCTGTTTATTAGTATATTTACTAACCTTGCCCTTCTCGGCTTCTTCAAGTACTTCAATTTCTTTATTGGCAGCGCAGAGGGAGCGATTCGTACCTTTGGTATTCAGGCGGAACTCTTACACTTAAACATCGTTTTACCTGTAGGAATCTCCTTCTACACGTTTAAGACGATTAGTTACACGGTTGATGTTTACCGACGCAAGATCGAAGCAACACCGCAGTTTGTAAACTTTGCACTCTTCTTAGCCTATTTCCCCCCATTACTAGCGGGTCCAATTGATCGAGCATCGGAGTTACTGCCTCAGTTCGCCAAACCACGTCAGCTGAGTTTTAAGCAATCCAGCGAAGGCGTTTACTTGATCTTATTTGGCTTGTTCAAGAAAGTGGCAATCTCAGATGGAGTTGCGACTTCCGTTGATGCGATTTATGGGACAAGTGGGACGGTTTCCTGGATTGATGTTGTTTTGGCAACGTTCCTCTACGCAATCCAAATTTACTGCGATTTCTCCGGCTACTCAGATATGGCGAGAGGGGTATCTAAGTTGTTCGGCATCGAGCTGATGCTGAACTTCAATTTACCTTACTTCTCAAAAGACCCCAGCGAGTTCTGGCGGCGTTGGCACATTAGCCTCTCCACTTGGCTGCGAGACTATCTTTACATCCCCCTCGGAGGAAGCCGTCAAAGCGATCGCAAAACCTATCAAAATTTGATGACAACAATGGTGCTGGGCGGACTCTGGCACGGTGCTGCCTGGAACTTTGTCCTCTGGGGCTTTTATCAAGGGGCGTTGCTATGCGGGTATCGATTCTTTACCCCTAAAGCTAAGAAACAGCAACCTAGCAAGACTGGTTTGAGTCTCTTAGGCGGCTTAGGAGCGACCTTATTCTTCTTTATCCTTACGTGCTACGGGTGGTTGTTGTTCCGCGCCACGTCTCTGGCTCAGATTATCACCTTCACAAAGATTCTATTTCTCGATTTTGGCAATTTGACCTTGAGTATTCCTAAGCCACCCTTACCTGCACTCTTGGGCATTCCTCTTTTGATTGGCTATGAGGTTGTTGAATACCTGGCTGAAAATTCACAACTAAAACGTCGCTTCCCAACCCCAGCGCGTGCAGCCCTTTATGCAGCACTGATCATTATTGTGTTAATGGGACAAAGCAATGCACCTGCACAGTTCATATACTCTCAGTTCTGATTCCCCGAAAAACCCAGCAATCCGTAAGTCATTAGTCATGGGACTTTGGATTGTTTTCTTCCTGCTTGTGTTCGATTTTGCCGTTAATATTCTGTTCCCCTATCCATCCGATCCACAGGCGACGTCTCCTGGGCAACTCAATACCTATTTTGAGTATGGGCGATCGGTTGAGGGAAAGCTCTCACGGATGGTGGGCGCAACAGATGAATCAAGTTCATCACTAGCTGTGGCGGGTTGGTTAGACCCTCAGTTATGGAAAAAATTAGATTTACCCGTTAGCCCTGAACCCGACCAAGACTTGCTAGTTGCCATCTACGGCATGTCGTTTTCAAACTACATCGGCGATGAGATGAAGGCAATGGATTCCAAGCTAGGTGTAAGAGCGATCGCGGGACCCGCTGCGCCACCCAACTACTCCTACGCCGCCTACAAGTTAGATCGGGGCAGACACCAAGCTAATGTCGTGATTCTAGGCATTTTGGCATCCAGTGTCAAAGGACTGAGAACCATGAATGGCTCGACGTGGCAGTTTGAAGCCCCTGCTCCTTACAGCTATCCACGGTACGTGGTGGATAATGGGAAGCTCAAGGAAATTTCGCCCAAAATTCAATCGTTAGCGCAACTTCGCGCTGCCTTCCAAAACGAGAAACAATGGGACGCGGCGGTAAACCAGCTAAGAGAACACGATCAATTCTTTAATTCATTCCTGTTTGAACACAATTGGCTGGATAACTCTGCGATTGTACGCTTGATTCGTAGAGCTTCGGCACAACGCCATCAAACAGCCGTTACCAATCAGGTTCATAATTCTACTGGGTTTAACAAAGAATTAGATATTCCAGTTTTAAGCGCTATTGCTCAAGAATTTTCAGCAACGGCAAAAGCAGATGGCAAGCTACCGATTGTCTTGATTATTAATGATCGAGGATATGACGATCATTTGTTCCAAGCCCTGAAGCCAACTCTGGAAAGCAACTCAATTCCCTATGTCAGTACCCACAATATTGCACCAGCTACGGATTTGAAAAACTTTATTGGTGATGGACACTTCGTGCAGAGTGCGAATAAATTAATAGCCAAATCCGTGCTGGAGTTGATTAACACCAATCTTGAGCGGAGTGAGCGTGCTGTTTCGGTTCCTAGTGAAGCAGCTAAGCCCAAAAAGTCATAAATTGATTGTTTTGGAGTAGTAGGGTGCGTCACGGGGCACCCTACTTCTTAGAGGTTCTGCGTAAGTCCTGCTCCCTTTGTTAGCTAAGCCAGGGACGACTGACTTGCTCTAATTGGGCAACGTCCTCTGGGTTTAAACTCCATCCCAAAGCACCAGCGTTTTGTTGTGCCTGCTGTGCTGTTTTTGCGCCAGGAATTGGAACAACATTACCTTGAGCAACCAGCCAGTTCAGGGCAACTTGGGCAGGTGTGCGATCGTACTTTTCCCCAAACTGTTGCAATAGCTTCACAACAGGAGCGATTTTTTCTAAACCGCTTTTGCTAAATTGTGGGTCAATTCGGCGTGCGTCACGTAGTTCAACGTGTTTCTCAGGCGTATATTTTCCAGTGAGCAATCCTTGGGCTAAAGGACTATAGGCAAGCAGAGTAACACCCAACTGACGGGCTGTATCCATAATGCCATCACTCTCAATTTTCCTTGCCAGCAGCGAGTATCGTACTTGATTTACGGCTAGGGGCACTCCTCGTGCTGCCAAGTAACCATGCGCTTCTCGCATTTGCTCAGCAGAGTAGTTACTCACACCAACACTGCCAATTCTGCCGCGCTTCACTTCATCTGCCAAAGCATTCATCAGTGTCTCTTGACTCATGAGGAAGCCAAAGGGCATATGGACTTGGTACAGTGCAACTTGTTCAACCTGTAAACGTTTTAAACTTTCAGTTAGAGTATCAGAGACGGAATGAGCTGAAAATCGCCAAGGCAAGGGAAAGTATTTAGTGGCAATCTGTGCAGGACGCCCCAACTGCTTCATAAACCGCCCTAAAAGTGATTCAGATTCACCAAATCCGTAAATTTCAGCAGTGTCAAAAAAGCTGATACCCGCATCTAAGGTTGCCTCGAAAGCTTCTTGTACTTGTGATGCACCGTAGTCATTGCCGTAGTTCCAAAAGATTTTGTCTCCCCATGCCCAAGTGCCAATCCCCAAAGATGTAACGGTTGGTCCATTTTCACCTAATGTGGTGGTTTGCAAAGTCTGCATTATCAATCCTCTTCTTTATATTTCTTCATATTCACTCAGTGTATCGTTACAAACAGCTACCGACAGCAAGGAAGAGAACGTGAAAACGTATATCCTTGGATAGATATAAGAAGAAATAAGATACTTACTTCTGCAAGCATTGCTAACAGAGAGCTATGGAAACTAGTGATTTCTCCAATTCCCAACCTACCTCTTCAGTTCAAAATAAGGCGCTTCCTAGACTCAAGCTACTGACTATGTTCCGGCTAGGGCTGTTTCAAACAGGACTGGGAATGATGTCAGTACTGGTTTTTGGGGTACTCAACCGTGTCCTAATTAGAGAGTTAGGAGTGCCAGCAACGCTGAGTACAATCATCCTTGCCTTGACGCTGTTTGTTGCTCCAGCGCGGATTTGGTTTGGGCATATGTCTGATACAAAGCCTTTGTGGGGGTATCATCGCACGGGGTATATCTGGGTTGGCGCCGCAAGTCTGGCTATCGTTTCGGTTCTACTTGTACAAGTGATGTGGCAGGTGGGCGATAGTTTAAAGGCAGGAGGCTGGACTACCCCAACTTATGCTTGGACGGGTTTGCTAGCTCTACTGTTTGCGCTGTATGGTTTGGCAGTCAGCGCTTGTTCTACGCCCTTTGCAACGCTTTTGGTGGATGTTTCCGATGAAGATAATCGCTCCAAGTTGGTGGGCATTGACTGGTCAATGCTGATTGGGGGAACAATTATTGGGGCAATCCTCATTGGTGTCTTGCTCAAAAAATTAACTCTAAACGCCCCGATTGAGTTACTACAGGTACAAATTAATCGCTTATTTCTGATTGTGCCCTTGCTGGTTTTTGGGCTTGCCTTTGTGGCAACCTGGGGTGTCGAAAAAAAATATTCTCGCTATACCTTGCGCTCTACATTAGTTAACCAAGAAGAAAAGATTACGCTGAATCGAGCTTGGCGCATCTTGACGGCAACGCCCCAAACTGGGTTATTTTTTACTTTCTTAGTGCTAATGACCATTGGGTTATTCATGCAAGACGCCATCCTGGAAAACTATGGTGGTGATGTCTTCAACATGGAGGTCGGTAAAACAGCTACTCTCAACGCATTCTGGGGAACTGGGACATTAGTTGGTCTATGCGTGGCGGGTTTCCTTCTGGTTCCGCGTCTGGGGAAGCGCAAGACGACTAGATTAGGTGGTCTATTAGTCATCTTCTCCTTAGTCTGGGTCGTATTATCGGGATTTACCCATAAGCCAGAACAACTGCAAATCGCTTTGCTGTTTTTTGGTTTGGTTTCTGGAGTCTTAACAACAGGCGCTCTTACTTTGATGCTAGACCTAACGGCAGCAGAAACAGCAGGGACATTTATTGGTGCTTGGGGGTTAGCACAGGCTTTAGCAAGAGGAGTGGCGACGGTGACTGGAGGGGTTGTGTTTGATACAGGGAAGAGGCTGTTTAGCAACCTGGTGTTAGCATATGGGTTGGTCTTTGCTGTTCAAGCTATCTGTATGGCTCTGGCAGTTTGGTTTCTTAAGCGAGTGAACGTGCAAGAGTTTCGCACTAATGCCAGAGAAGCGATCGCAACTGTCATAGAAAATGATCTCGACTAAATTACTTTTTGTTAGTAGTCAGTGGTCAGTACTAAACAACAACTGACTACTAACAAAGAACAATCTACAGACTCTAAAATCAGATGACAGATTTTTGGACAGGCGTTTTAAGCTTTGCCCAGACTACAACAGCTAGAGTCGGCACCCAATTGTTGCAAGATTTTGGACAAGTGCAGGCATCGCAAAAAGCTGACGGTAGTTTGGTGACGCAAGCGGATAGATGGGCGGATGAGGAGATAAGAAAAGCGATCGCTTCTCACTATCCTCGCCATGGGATTTTGAGTGAAGAGGCAGAACACAAATTTCCTGATACAGAATGGTGCTGGATTATCGACCCTCTAGATGGCACCACGAACTTTACCAGGGGAATTCCGATTTGGGGAATTTCTATAGGATTGTTCTATCAAGGAACGCCTGTATTTGGTTACGTTCATTTCCCACCTATTGGACAAACCTTTCATGGCTTTTGGAGTGGTAAATCGGGAATAACAGACGTAGAAAATAGTGCATTTCTCAATGGACGCGCCATCCGCAGCAGCACAGACGATCCCAGCAGTAACCACTTTTTCAACCTTTGCTCTCGCAGTGCATCCTTATTGCAGCAGCCCCTACCCTGCAAGATTCGGATGCTGGGAGTTGCGAGTTACAACTTCCTCACCATTGCTGCGGGTGCAGCTTTAGGTGGTGTTGAAGCGACACCGAAAATTTGGGATATTGCTGGGGCGTGGGTGATTGTGCAAGCAGCAGGTGGCGCTTGGGTGCCATTGGATTCACAGCCAATTTTTCCCCTTAAAGTTGGACAGGATTATAGTGCGAAGTCCTTCCCCACACTCGTCGCGAGTAGCCCTGAACTGGTTCCAGTATTTAAACCATTCCTAGAGCGCCAAGTCAGTGATTAGTACAAGGAGGCAGGCGCTAATGTTAGATGGAATTCGTGACACCTCGCCTACGCTCTACCCTAACGGGTAGAGCGCTGGCTTCCTGAAATCACTTTCAAGAGTTCCTGCTTCAATGGGTGGTAGCTAGGCATTGCTGCCCCCGCTCCGTCCCCTCCACAGGCAATTTGTT
>NZ_JACJNU010000031.1:0-150018 GCF_014849525.1 Microcoleus sp. FACHB-SPT15
GCTTTTGATTTGCTGGGCGTGAGTGTATTTTGTACCCAGTAAAGTCGGGGGATTTCTTGCCCTTACTTCAGTCACAGCATGGGTTATGGCGATTTGTCAAAGGGGAACTTCAGTTTAGGGCTTGATGAAGTGGTTGTCTCCCGACGGGCTTTGCCGTTTGCTTCCTCACCTGAGTTATCTTTGTCAAACCAAGCGCCTAAGGCTTCAGAATAGCGGATATTTATATCTCGCTGAGGGAAAGGAATTTCAATACCCCGTTGACGTAATTCATGCTCAATGTGAAAGTGCAAGGTACTCTTAATTGGGTCACTATTTTCGGGTTCATTGATCCAAACTAATAATTCAAAATTTAAAGAACTATCTCCAAAACTTTTAAACCATACTTTTGGGGAAGGATTGTATAAGACACCTGATTCCATCCGGGCAGCAGATAAAAGCGCTTCTGTCACTAATACAGGTTCAGTGCCATAGGCAACTCCAACTGGAATATGAATACAACAAGTTGGGTCTTGATAGCTCCAGTTAATAATATTATTCTCAACAAAACGGATATTAGGAACGATAACAAAAACGCCATCAATAGTACGAACAATAGTAGAGCGGATAGAAATCTTTTCTACAGTTCCTAATAAATCATCAACTTCAATAAAGTCTCCCACTTTAATCGGTTGTTCAACAAGTAGCGTTAAGCCACTGATAAAATTACTCGCTAGGTTCTGCAATCCAAAACCTACCCCAATCCCTACAACACCCGCAAATACAGTGAGAGAACTGAGGTTTATCCCAGCGGTTTGGAGGACAATGACAAACCCTAAAGCAGCTAAGAGATAGTGAATGACAGCAGCAAGAGCTTCTCGGCTTCCCCGGCTCATGCCCATTCGTGCCAATACTCCTCGGTTAATCCACTCACTAATAAAGCGAGAAACAACGAAGGCAGTTAGGGCTAATAAAATTAGTGTGGCGATTAAACCAAGCGAGAAATGCTTGTCGCCAATAACAAAAAGCTCAGCAGTAAATAGATGAGATAAATCTTTTAAGATTTCCTGTGCTTGTATGACAATCCAATTCATCGCTTAGTAAATCCCCTTTAAGAGCTACTTGCGCTAAGCTTAACAAACTTCTTCTTAGCTACCCATCCAAAACTACCTCTTAAAGTGATGATTCTTGAAGCCGTAATGTTGAAGGTCCAGCCAGGTTTAGAAAATGATTTTGAGGCAGCTTTTAAAGACGCTTCTAAAATTATCTCGTCAATGAACGGCTATTTATCCCATGAACTTCATCGATGTCTTGAAATCAAAGGGAAATACTTACTCTTAGTAAAATGGCAAAATTTGGAAGATCATACGATTGGATTTAGAATTTCTCCTGAGTATCAGGAGTGGAAAAAACTACTTCACCATTTTTATAATCCCTTCCCCATTGTCGAGCATTTTGAAGCAGTAGCACTTGAGGCTTCATATCAACTTGACTAACTATTACGAGTATTTAACGCCAGAAGACTCACTACAAAGTGAGTAGGAAGGCATAAATGAAGATAACTCTGCAAAGAAAGATAAACGAGGTTCAAACCCTCTTATCATCTGCCCTTTACCCTTTGCCTTCTACCTTGACTCAATGACAAATATTTATGACTACCTACTTAGCTAGATTAAGCTAAAGCTCTTAAAAGCGCCTGTAGTTTTAGCTGAATTTCTACTAACTCTTTTTCTGGAGCGGAACCTGCAACAATACCAGCACCTGCGTAGAGTCTAGCTTTTGAACCTTCAATTAAAGCAGAGCGTATTCCTACAATAAACTCACTATTCCCCTGATAGTCTACCCAGCCTAGTGGGGCAGCATACAAGCCTCGATCAAAGTGTTCGTAGTGAAGAATATGTCTAAGCACAACATCTGTAGGAACACCAGCAACCGCTGGAGTCGGATGCAGTTTTGCCACAATATCTAAGGGATGCACATCAGTGGGAACTAACGCTTGGATTGGTGTCCATAAATGCTGAATATTTGACAGTTGTAACAGTTGAGGTGTCGGTAGTAACTGAGGTACTAACCCTAACTGAGCGAGGCGTTTGGTGATAAAATCAAGCACGAATTGATGTTCACGCCTCTCTTTTGGACTAAGAAGTAATTGATGAGCAAAGGCGGCATCCTCGCCTCTTGTTTTGCCTCGTGGTGCAGAACCTGCTAAAGCATCCGTTACTAACTGCTTGTTGTGAATACTAATCAGGCGTTCAGGACTTGCACCAATGAAGTTTTGTCCTTTCCCATTACTAGTCGAAAAAATGTAGCAATCTGGATGACGCTTTCGTAAATTCTTAAGGGAGTTAATCAGGTTAAACGGTTGTGGTGAAAGAACATCAATTGCGTTAGCAAGAACAACTTTACTAAATTGATTCGTCTGGATTGACTTTAAAGCAGAAGAAACAGCCAGCTTAAACCACTCTGTATTGTTTGAATCCTGCTTAATTAACTGTGCTAATTTAGTCTCATTTGAGTTTGCAAGGCTATGTCCAGACCAGCTAATAGTTCTAAACTGTCTGCATAAGCTCTCTACTAATAATTCAAGATTAACTTTTGAACTGATTTCAACATTAGCAACTAAGACACAAGTATCGTTTTGTATGGAAACTTGCCAGCGTGGCAGGAAAACGGTGGCAGAGGGGAAAGGAGTGTCAACAGTTAAATTATTTTCAAAAAAGGTAAAACTACAGAAAAAGTGAGAACCAGAGAATGGTAAATTTAAGATACCATTACTGATTGTATTTTTCAGGCAGTGCTGGATGAACTGCTGAGCTTTAGAAAAGCGATCGCATCCTTCTACTTGCAACGATACAGCAGCATCAATAGCTGCGATCGCTTCTTGTTTGCGTCGGTTTTCCCAGTAAAATTGCAGTTGGTTCGGTTTTGCGATCGCTTGTAAGACAGCCAACGGGTCAAGCCGCTGCATTTCTTGAGAAATACTAACAATTTGTGGACAATCTTTTGCAATAGATTGCTGTTTCCCCACTGAGAGAATTTGATACAGCTGTTTGTGATCTTGAAAGAGATTGGCACAAAATGAGGTGACTGTCATAGAAGCTAGAGATAAGTAAATTTTTTTGAAGTTCTGTTCTAAAGACCGATTGACAATGGTGGGATGTCTAAAGGGACATACTTGCTCCCTACCTAACCCCTAGTGTCGATTGACACCTTCGCTCCCGCTTTACACCCCCAGTCGCCTCCTCGATTGGGTAGCTGAACACCTTACTGACAGCACAGATGAGCAATTCTGTAATGCCAACTTACTTATGGTACCGAAGAAACTATCACCTGCTAGGTGATCAGTGGTGTTGTCAGCGATGTAAGGAGACGACGAACTCCAAGTCTCCCTTGAGTCTGGTAGTCAATCCCTTACTCAGGTTCTTGTCTGTATCTGAGTATGCACTCACAAAAAAACACAGAAATTTCAGGAATCTCTGAGCTTCTAGTAATTTAATCAATTCTGTCTGATGACTACAAGTTTTGTTGAACAGTCAAACAGTAAATTGTGGCTAGCCGCTATCAAGCCACCCATGTACAGTGTTGCTATCGTACCAATTTGGATAGGAACAGCTGTTGCTTTTGCAGAAACTCGAATGATTCACACAGGAATATTTTCGACGTTTTTAATGTCAGCAATTTTGATTATTGCTTGGCTAAATCTTAGCAATGATGTTTTTGACTCCGAAACCGGAATTGATGAAAATAAAGCGCATTCTCTTGTGAACTTAACAGGGAATAAATCGTTAATTTTCCGGTTGAGTAATTTATTTTTAGCGGTAGGTATCCTGGGCATATTGGCGATCGCCTGGTGGCAGCGAGACTTTACCGTGATTGGCATCATCCTCCTGTGCTGCGCCTTAGGATACAGTTACCAGGGACCACCCTTTCGCTTAGGTTACCAGGGATTAGGGGAAATTATCTGTTTTGTGACCTTTGGTCCGATGGCAGTAGCCGCCGCCTACTACTCTCAGGCGCAAACCTGGTCAATGAACTGTCTTGCTGCCTCTACAATTGTTGGAATTGCCACTAGTGTAATTTTGTTTTGCTCCCATTTTCACCAAGTCAAGGATGACTTGGCGGCGGGAAAGAAGTCGCCAATTGTCCGCCTTGGTACGAAACGAGGTGCCCAAGTCTTACTTTGGTTTGGCAGTAGCATTTACGTTCTCACTACTTTGTTCGTCTTGTTGGGCGTGTTCCCTTTCTGGACGTTACTTGTGTTTGCCAGCTTACCGCTCGCACTGAAGTTATTCCAGCACGTTTCCCAAAATCACGACAAACCAGAGAAGGTTAGTAACTGTAAGTTTATTGCCGTAGCCATGCATTTTTGCAGTGGTATGTTGCTGGGGCTAGGATTCCTCATTGGTTAGTCAAACAAATGACAAAAGACTCCGCAATGCGACTTGAGTTTCGTTCTTATCAACGTCCTTTTGCGCGTGTTCTTTCCACCAGTCACGGCAACTGGGAAGTTCGAGAAGGGATTATCCTTCGTCTTACCGATGAAAATGGGCGGATTGGCTGGGGGGAAATTGCTCCCATCCCCTGGTTTGGTTCAGAAACCCTAGAGCAAGCTAAGGAATTTTGCCAGCAATTACCACCGGAAATTACGGCAACCGACATTTTCTCTATCTCAACTGAACTCCCTGCTTGTCAATTTGGCTTTGAGTGTGCTTGGGGAATGGGCAATGGGGAATTGGGAATTGGGAATTGGGAAGAGGACAAGGGTGATTTTTCTTCCTTGTCTTCCTACTCCTTACCCCCTAGAGCGTATTTTCAAACTTCCCCGTTAAATTCAGATCCCCCCCAAGCCCCCTTATTAAGGGGGGAGAATTTAATCACAGTCCCCCTTAATAAGGGATCGAAGGGTTTGAAAACAGGTACTACTCTTCAGTCTCCAATCACTTACAGCTATCTGTTGCCTACGGGAGAGAAGGCTTTAGAGTCATGGCAAACAGCTTGGAATCAGGAATATCGCACCTTTAAATGGAAAATTGGTGTGGCTTCGATTGAGGATGAACTTAACGTATTTGACCAACTGATTCAAGCATTACCGTCATCAACTCAATTGCGTCTGGATGCGAATGGAGGACTAACTCAGCAAGAAGCAATCCAGTGGCTTCAAGTGTCTGACAAGGCTGGAATAGTAGAGTTTCTGGAACAGCCGCTACCTCCTGAACAGTTCAAGACGATGCTGGAGATGAGTCGCTACTATTCGACACCAATTGCCTTAGATGAATCGGTAGCAACGCTTAATCAGCTAGAAGCGTGTTATCAGCAGGGATGGCGAGGGATTTTTGTGATTAAGCCAAGCATTGCAGGTTCTCCAAAACGCCTTCGTCAATTCTGCCAAGCACACGATATTGATACAGTATTTTCCTCTGTTTTTGAAAGTGCGATCGCAAGACAGGCAGCACTTCAATTAGCGACTGAACTATGCCACCGCAATCGCGCAGTCGGTTTTGGTATTAATTACTGGTTTGACGACAACGATGAAACTTGGCTTGAGCAACTATGGAAGGGACATTAGTTTATCTCAAACAGCGTGCTAACGAGGATTGGTTAATTGGTCATGATAGCCATCAATTTTCCAAGCTAAGTGAACAATTATTCCTAGACTTAACTCAGCAGAAAAACCGAAAGGCACCACTAAAAATTATCGTGGCAGAGCAAGAGCCAGTAAGATTTCTAGCAAGCTTCATTGCTGCCTGTGCTGCTGAATGCTACGTTTTTCTGTGTAATCCCAACTGGGTTGAACAGGAATGGCAACAGGTCTTTAATTTAGTGCAACCCGATGTAGTTTTGGGAGATTTGCCAGTCGTCAGCCCTAAATCGTTAGTCAATTCCTTTCTACCTCCCTTACACCTAAACAACAAACAACCAGCAACAGACAACAAATTGCAAATCATGATTCCCACAGGAGGTTCATCAGGGCAGATTCGCTTTGCCATCCATACTTGGGAAACTTTAATGGCTTCTGTGCGTGGGTTCCACCAATATTTTGGAGAGAAACCGATTAATTCCTTTTGTGTCTTGCCGCTATATCATGTCAGCGGTTTGATGCAATTTCTGCGCTCTTTTACTACAGGTGGGCGAATGGTGATTCTGCCATTCAAAGCTTTAGTCACAGGTGAAGAATATCATCTCGATCCCGGAGAGTTTTTCATCTCCCTAGTACCAACCCAACTTGCACGATTAATCACCCCTGGTTCCTCTACGTGGTTGTCTCGCTTTCAGACGGTACTTTTGGGAGGCGCACCAGCTTGGGCAGAACTTTTAGAACAGGCAAGAGGCTACAACATCCCAGTTGCCCTCACCTACGGTATGACTGAAACGGCTTCCCAAGTCGTTACACTTAAACCCGAAGATTTTTTGAGCGGTAACAACAGTTGTGGTCAAGTTCTACCCCATGCCAGGGTGACAATTCGCAGTTCCACAGATGAAATTTTGGGTGCTAACCAAACAGGAATCGTTACAATTGAGTCTGATTCTCTAGCACTTGGCTATTATCCTCACGGAGAAATCCAAAATCTAAAATCGGATGATTTAGGTTTCTTTGATAAGCAAGGTTACTTGACGATTGTTGGGCGTCGCAGTCACAAAATTATTACTGGTGGTGAAAATGTATTTCCGGCTGAGATAGAAGCCGTAATTCGCTCAACTCAGCTAGTTTCTGATGTCTGTGTGATTGGCTTACCTGATGATTATTGGGGGCAAGCTGTAACTGCTGTTTATGTTCCCAGTTCTTTAAAAGCTTCTCCTACGTTACTTAAAACGGCAGTAGAGAATAAACTCTGTAAATTCAAGCGCCCTAAATATTGGGTTACGGTTGAACATCTGCCGCGTAATGCTCAAGGAAAGGTGAACTATGAGCAGCTAAAGCGATTAACAGCAAATTCCTTGGTTGAGTTACTTCAGGTTAATCAGAAATGACCCAAGCTATCTCTAAAAATTTTCAGCCTCACCTATACGTTGGTTATCACCAATAGCCTCAAAAGCGATCGCTTTTCCTAAATGTCCAAATTGTCATTTATCTTAATTAAAAATTACATTAACCCAACGTATAAGTTACACTCATTTCAACCCTCACATTGAGTCCGCCAATGACTCCGTTAGCTGTAGTAGTATTCCTCCAATGAACCTTGAATCGAAAGCTAAGCTACTGTTGTGTTGTCTTAAGGGAAATAAATCCCAAGGCTTTACCAGAACAGGACTATTGGTAAGAATCCTCCTTTATAGCTGCCTTGCCACCTCTTTAGCCTTAACAGCTTACGATTTTCGCTGCAATCAGTGGTTTAGTTGTACTAACAAAGTCATACAGGCAAAAGCAAAACAGCAAATTGAGGCAGCCAATAAGGCGCATCAAGCCTATTTTTTACAAAACGGCAGATTTACAAATTCCTGGATAGATTTAGGTCTAATCATTCAAACAGAAACAGATTACTATATCTACCAAATCTCGTCTCCTATGGGACCCGTTCAAACCTCAAACGATCCGAAAAACGCTGAGCCATTTTTTGAGAGTGTTATTACCACAGCTCTATCTAAAAAAAAATCTAGTAGTTATATAGGAGCCGTTTTTTCAATTAAACAATATGGTAACTATGAAGCCACTACCATTGCCAATATTTGTGAATTTGATCAACCCTTTTCTCTTCCTACTACTATGCCAACTCTAACCAATGGAGAAATCCAGTGTCCTACAGGTTCACGACTATTGAACAGGTAAGACGGTAAGATATTTCTGGGCGACTTTTTGACCATCTAGATAAAATTCAAATGTCCAATTACCCGGAATATCAATTTCAGGATTAAACTGATACCAACACCAAGTCTGTAATCTATTTCTTGAAGCTCGGAGACTTGCTTGACCTGTATAGACAAGCTTTTTATTACCATCTAATATTCTACAAACGCTATTATAATCTCGATTATCTAAAGGATAGAAGTTGCCACTAAAGTAAAGTCGTTCGGCATTAATTGGAATAATTTTTAGAGTATGGTTTGAATTTAAATCTGAAGTAAATAAAACTTCACTAGTTGGAGAAAGCTTTTGTATAGCAACTTGAGGTAGGTTAACTTTTGTTTTAAAACTAATAAATTCAAGTCCAACTATAGCCAAGGTAGCAACACTAAGGGTCGCTAAACTCAACGTTATCGGTAGAACTAAATTTTTCCTCTTAGGTTTACAAAGCACATCAAGGGGCATGAGAGCATTTAAGGCTTCACCTGCGTCAGAATAGCGTTTTTTGAAGTTGGGTTCTACCATTTTTTGTAACCAGTCAACCCAATCTGAACTTAACTTAGGTATTTTCTGCTTAAAATTGATTTGACCTGAATCATCAATCAAGCTACCAATCTCAGTTGAAGTTGTGCCAGTTAGCAAGCATATCAACGTAGCCCCTAACCCATATAAATCAGAAGCCTTTGTCAGTTGCCGATTGAATAATTGCTCCGGTGGCATAAAGCCTAATGTTCCCTTAACAACGCTACTGATAGCAACTTCTCCACCTCCCAAACGAGCAAAGCCAAAATCCACAAGAGTTACATTTAATTGGTCATCTACCAAGATATTGTCAGGTTTAATATCTCGATGAATTACTGGAGGAATCTGCTGAGTTTGCAGGTACTTAAGAATATTGAGGATGGAGATAGCAATTTGCTTAACGTCTTGAGGGGAAAAGTAACGAGATACAAGTAAGGAAGGCGCATTTTTATATTCCTGCACCATGCAAAAGCCAGCCGTTGTGGGAAAGGAATCGAGGTAACGAGGAATGCTAGGATGGTCTAGTCTTTTGAGAACTTGAATCTCTTGCTCATAGGCTTCATACTCTGACCAACTAGCAACAAATTGAGCAAATTGAAAGTGTTTAATGACAACTGGTGTTGAAGTATTAATTTCGTTAGCGAGATAGGTAACACGACCCCCAGCACGATTGTGTCCCAGTTCTCGAATGACTTGATAACCGTAGTTTGAGAAATCAGGAAAATTACTCATATCAGTTTTTGGGGAATGGGGAATGGGGAATAGGTAGAAACTTAGGTGTACCTCACTGAAACAGAATTGCTATACACCAGTAGAGAAAGAAACAAGCAACTAGTAATCAATAACCAACAACTAACAACTAACAACCAATTATGGTTTAACAAGGTGTGCAATAGAACGGCGATATTTAGCAATCAATCTAGCTCTCTTTAGAAAAATTAGGTTTACTAAAGGGATACTAGTTCCAGTGATGGCAATAAATAGTATTCCTACTACAGCAGCAATTTTTAATGGTTCTAACCCGTTAATTTGGGACATAACTATAGCGCTAACAGGCATCACAGTTCCTAAACTGATGCCTAACCCCGCACACAGAAGTGCAGCAAGGGTAGCATCTTTCTTAGAAAATCCTCTTGCCGTTTGATGCTCAACTACACTTCTTACTACAGGCAGCATTATACCAACCGTCCAAACGGTAGTAAAAAGACCCGAAAAGATTGGTACTGCAACGAACATGAAAAATTTATGTGAACTACCTACAATCCCAACTAATGTAATTATTGCGACTAACCAAGAAGCACTCAAACGGCTTAACTTATCTGTAATAACAACCCAAATTGAAGCTCCAACCACAGCCCCAGTTGCTGCCCCAATCAAGGTAACAGTAGGCGCAACTAACGCTCCAAACGTAACTCCCACTAAAACTCCAATAGTAGTACCAGAAAGTACTCCTTTTACATTTGCATCAACATTAGTTACTACCATGTCGATTACGACGAGTCCAGTAACTAGTCCGGGTACAAGAAAAAAGTTCAAAGGACTGTTGGGATTACCTATTGAGCAAAGTAGCCAGCTAAAAAACCAGAATACAAAGCACAGCGTGGGAAATTCATAATTCAGTTGTTGGTTTTCGGGGAGAGTTGCTGTTTGAACTTGAATTGCGATCGCACAAGTATCTGGTGTTGTATTAGTGCGTAATAAAATCTGACGATTGTAGGTTTGACTAGCCAGTAACCTACTCGTATCTACAAAGACTTTGCACTCAACCTGATTGCCCTCAAACCTCCTAGACTGAAACGAAATCCAAGCATGGCCATCTGGAGTATGAGGTGGGTCGTTCGGATGTGGTGCTACAGTCCAACTCCCCGCTAGCAACGTTTCTGGTATTGGATTACTAACCGTGATACTTTGGCTAACCTTTTCACCAAATTCTGAAGCACTCAACTTTAGAGAGTCGCGGCTGAGTCTAACCTTGGGTAAACGATTAACATCAAGTGGCTTGAGGACAGCAAGCGCAGAAGCCGCACTGCTGTAACGTTCTTGTGGTCTAGGTTCTACCATTTTTGAGAGCCAGTTCAGCCACCCGCGTTGGAATGGTGGCACCAAATGCTGGAAATGAAGGCGGTAGTTAGCATCAATTAAGTTACCGATATCAATCGATTTAGTGCCAGTCAGTAAGCAAATCAGCGTTACGCCTAAACCGTAAACATCAGACGCTTGGGTTAGCTGCCGATTGAATAGCTGTTCTGGCGGCATAAATCCCAATGTGCCTTTAACAACACTACTAACTGCAACTTCTCCATCTCCCACACGAGCAAAACCAAAATCGACAAGATAAACATTGAGAGAGTTTGGATAATCGCCCTCGTCAAGCAAGAGGTTTTCTGGTTTAATATCCCGGTGAATAACAGGGGGATTTTGAGATTGTAAATAAACCAAAATCTCTAAGACAGCAATAGCAATTTGCTTAATTTCTTGGGGTGAAAAGTGACGAGGTTTGCTTAATGATTGAGCATTTTTGTACTCCTGAACCATGCAGAAGCCATCAGGAGTTTGGAAGGAATTGAGATAACGAGGAATGCCAGGATGATTGAGTTGACGCAACATGCTAATTTCCTGCTCATAAGCATCGTACTCTGCCCAGCTAGTCCCAAACTGAGCAAACTGAAACTGCTTAATCACCACTGCAACTTCTTTTACTTCCCCGACTTCTCTCCTATCAAGAAAGTCTGCCTGCGTAGAATCACCACAAGCCCAAGTGATAATCTCCCCCTGCTTCCCCTGCCTCCCCTGCTTATTTTCCTCAGAGATAGTCCTTGCCAGGTAAGTAACTCTCCCACCAATGTGATTGTGACCCAGTTCTCTGATAACTTGATAGCCGTAGCGGGAAAAATCTGGCAAGTTGCTCATGACAAGAAGAGAGACGGATGGGAATCTATTTTATGCGATCGCCTTAGTTAAATAAGGTTAACTTAATCACACTGTAATTACTTTCACCGTCTAAAATTTCTACTAGTGATAAACTTGGCAACCTTTGCTAGTTAGAGTTAACACTGAGCCATTTTATGATTCCCTCAGGTAGCTGAGTTTTGGTTCTGGTAGTTGGATTAATGCAAACGTGCCTGGTGATTGCCTGAGCTAATGGCTGTTCTGATGAAGAAGCGGCAATAATGTGATAACCAATCTCAAACTTAGTATCCCCCAACTTTTGGGGTGTCAAGTAAATTTGCAGTTCGTCACCACAAAACATCGGGCGAAAGAAATCTACACTTGCATGAACAATTGGAATCGCAACCGTAGGTTGGGTAAAAAACAACTTGAGATTAATGCCTGATACTGCTAATGAGGCTTCGTAGGCTTCATGACACATAGACAAAACATTAGCAAAGTAGACAACACCAGCAGCATCAGTATCTCGAAAGTGAACTGTACGATTGTAGGTAAATGACATCTAGGGAAAGGGGCTAATTTCAGAAGGCAGAGGGCTTTATGTTCTGTTCTTTATGGGATTGTAACCCTTGCTCCGCAACGGTTCAGCCAGAAGGTTCGTTTCTTCAGCCTCAGATAAATCTATAGAAGCCATCTGCCCTCTGCCTTTCTTTGTTCAACTTTCGTCTCGGTTAAGTGCTGACATTACAGCCTGCTGGCTAACAGTTTGATAAGCCGTTTTTAGATACTGCATCACCGCTTGAGCATCAGCAGAAGCTAAAGGAATCGTTCCCAAAACATCCAAAACGGTACGGCTGTCTGGTGGAGGCACAATGACAACCAGGGAAGAATCTAGCGGTTCGTCGTATTGCCAAAATTGCTCAATGTTGAGTGAAGATTGGGGGTTAGAGGTTGGGGATTTGGGGCTAGGGATTGGAGGTTGTGGTGCTTCTGGACTTGGGTGTTCTGCTACTCCGGTACTCCGTCGCCGCCGTAAATCGTCGAGGATTTGCTCTTTTGTGCGTCCCCGTAATTGGAATAATACAAAAGGGTCTTCACTAAAGCGATCGCCTAATTGATAGTAAATTGCCCCAATATGTTTACAAGGATTTTGGGGGTCAGGGCAACTGCACCGCGAATGAATATCCGATAACGTAAAGGGAAACAAGCTCAAACCATTAGCTGTAAAGACTTGTTCGATATTATGTGGCATCTCTCCTGCCAATAGCTGAGCCGAGTAAATCGCTTGTTCTGCCATCGTTTCCACGACATAATTCCAGTCTTCCTCAGTAAAAGGGTCAATCGAGAGGGAAACTTGATACGGCTCTGGAGCTGTGCCTTGTACCTTGGCTAAAACCTCTGGTCCCTTAAACTCAATACTGAGAACATTGCCTTCTTTAGCATATTTACGTGCTCTTTCCAAACGTTTTTTGAAGCGGTAGGAATTAAGTAAATCATTCCACTGCTGCACCCACCATTCTTGGCTTTCAATCTCGTAATTTGTCATTGGTTGTTGGTTGCTCCTGAGGGGTGGTCAATCTTCATCAATCACGGCATTCCGGTCAAGGAGTAAAAGCGATCGCAATTGGTCAGTATCCATTTCTGTCAACCACTCTTCACCCGCATCTACCGTTTGTTCTGCAAGTTGTTTCTTGCTGTCCATAATCTCGTTGATACGTTCTTCCAACGTGCCAGTACAAACAAATTTATGTACCTGAACGTTGCGGGTTTGACCAATCCGAAAAGCACGGTCAGTGGCTTGGTTTTCCACCGCTGGATTCCACCATCTGTCAACATGGAAGACATGATTGGCTCGTGTCAGGTTTAGTCCTGTACCACCTGCTTTCAGTGAGAGAATAAGTAATCTTGGGCCTTCGGGGTCATTCTGAAAACGGTCAATCATCTCCTCTCGTTGCTGTTTTTTCGTTGCTCCATATAAGAACAACGTTTCTCCACCCAATTGTTTTTCTAGATACGGTTGCAGGAGTTTGCCCCATTCAGCAAATTGAGTGAAGATTAAAGCGCGATCGCCTTCTGAAATTGCCTCTTCTAGCATTTCCTGTAAACGCAGCAATTTACCTGAGCGTTTGGGAGTCCCTAAGCCTTTTTCCTTCAAGTATTGCGCCGGGTGGTTACAGACTTGCTTGAGCCGCAACAGCAATGTCAAAATTAGCCCTCGCCGCTTGATGCCATCTGCTTCTTCAATCTCAACTAGAGACTCATCCACCAACTTTTGATAAAGCGCTGCCTGTTCTGCTGAGAGTCCACAGAAGACATTCATCTCCTGTTTTTCAGGTAAGTCTTGAATGATTTCTTTATCCGTTTTGAGACGGCGAAGGATGAAAGGTTGAACAAGCGATCGCAACGTCTGCAACGAATCCCTATCCCCAAACTTCTCAATCGGCATTGCAAAGCGGCGTTGGAAAAACTGCTGATTGCCCAAATACCCTGGATTGAGAAAATCCAGAATAGACCACAGTTCGGACAAGCGATTTTCTACAGGCGTTCCCGTTAGCGCAATGCGAAATCCCGATTGTAGCTGCCGTACCGTCTGCGACTGCTTTGCCCCAGGATTTTTGATATTCTGTGCCTCATCCAAGACAACCCCCTGCCAGGAGACATCTTGAAGGGTTGAAGCGTCCCGAAACACCAAAGGATAACTAGTAATCACCAAATGCTTATCCTTAACTGCCTTAGCAAAGGCTTTACCTTTAAGTCGCTTATCTCCGTGGTGAACTACTGCTTTTAGCGAGGAACCAAATTTTTTGACTTCCCGTTCCCAGTTTCCTAGCACCGAAGTTGGGCAAACAACAAGCGTTGGTGACTCTAACGCCTCCTGCTCTTTTAGATGCAGTAGAAAAGCAATAAGCTGGGGTGTTTTTCCTAGTCCCATATCGTCTGCGAGACAAGCACCCATTCCCCAACGTTCCAGGAAAGCTAGCCAACTAACCCCTCGTATTTGATAAGGTCGTAAAGTCCCATGAAAACCTTCGGGTGTCTCAATGGGCTTAATTGACTGATTACCTGTGAGATTAGTAATCAATTCTTGCAAAGCTCCGGATGCCTCAAAATGAACCACTGGAAGTTTTGCCAGAGTAGTTGTATCACCAGTACTGAGGCGCAAAGCATCTTCTACAGAGAGACTCATTTGGTCATTTGATGCGACAAACACCGCTTGGGCAGCGCGGACATCTGAAGGCTGTAGGGCAATCCACTCACCATCAACTTCCACTAGCGGAGACTGTTGTGCCATTAGGCGGTCAAACTCTTTTTTCGAGATTCGTTTGTCACCAATCGCGAGTTCCCATTTGAACTTTAAGAGACTGTGCAATCCCAAGCGCTCTTTTTTATTCGGCTGCGGTACCTCCGCACTAATGCTGATTCCTAAGCGTCTTGCTCCTGCACCTGGTGCCAATCCTGGTGGTAGAACAATCCCTAAGCCATTATCTTGTAACCGCCATGCACTTGCCTTGATGAACTCATACACATCTATTGGTGTTAGCTCACAAGATTGAGGGCGTGGTTCGTGTAGGCTGCGTTCGATAGGAGGATAGAGTCGGGTAGCCAACCCTAAGCCTCTGAGGAATGTTTCCTGAGGCTGCTCAATAATTCGCCCTTGATACTCCAATTGCTCGACTGGCTGACTCCAAATTGTCCCAGCATCAACCAAAACGTCTGGGTTATCAACCGCTTGCAAGCAATACTTTAACTGCCAGTTCGTCTCACTCGATTTTGGCGGTTGCAACACAAAGCAGACATGCCATAAGTTTTGCTCCAACGTTTGAGAGGTTAGTGCAACTAGGTTCTGTTGCACTGGTGTTGTCCAGGTAGAGAGTGCAGCTTCCAGTCGCGCGACTGCCTCTGTGGGTGCCTCAAGTGTGTCAGAGGGTGTTGAGAGCATCCGCATCCAGTCCTGAATAGGAGCTTCTGCTGCGGGTATTGCCTGAGCCTCTACCCAACTACGGACTTGGGCATCAATAGCACTACTCAAGAAGGCAAGTAACAATTCCTGTGGGGAGATTGGAGATTGGGAAAACTTGGAAGATGTGAGAGAAGCGTCTTCTACTCCTCCTTGTCCCCCCTCCCTACTCCCCATTCCCTCATAACCACGGCAAGCTGATGGCATGAGTTGGGTGAACTTGTCCAGACGCGCTTGATCAACCGCACTATCAAGTAAGGGTTGCCAACGGGCAACAACATTGCCATTGATCTGTCGATAGACTCCCGGTAAAAATTTACAGCGAGCGAGTAAATCCAAACTCCAGCGCATCACCTGAGACCAAAAGCGCAAATCTCCTCCCACATAAGCATCTGAGGTCTTAAAAGAGCCAAGAGGTAGCGCTTGTAGCAGTTTCACTGCTTCTAACGGCTCCAGAGAAAATCCCTCAACTTCCCAAAGCTGAAGGCTCACAGGTGAAGTTTCTGTACCGTATAAGTCATTTCTAGTAGAGAGTAGTGGGTAGGCGGCTTCGCTAGTTGATTCGGCTTGAGTTGGAAGGGCAAGAACTTGAGCTTGCCATTTGTGTTGTTGATTTTCTCGCCCACCATTACGGCTACCTTGGCGAGAACTTCCAGACACTTCCAGAAGCTGATCGATCGCAAGACGATGAGAACGCAAAAAAGTAATTAACTCTTCTTGCGTCATTGCAAACGGATGAGCAGAAGCACCACTAGATGATGGAGATTCTACCTTCGTCATTGTTCGCCAGGTTTCTCCCCAAATAAACAGATGACCACCCCTCTCGTGAGGTATCCAACTACCATGTAAAATTGCCATGCTTAAAGAGATTTGAGATTTGAGATTTGAGTTTTAATGAGTGGCTTGTCGCTTAACCAGTATTTTCTACCTAGGTATTTTTTGACATTTTAAATAACCCTTATCGACCTCAAAGCAGCCCCAGTACATAAGTGCTACGATTGCGACAGAGAAAAAAACATGATAAAGAAGGACGAAGTACTGAATGGTAGAGTTAGACAAGTCAATATCCTTCGATGGACGGGATATTCGACTGAAAGTGGGTCTACTTGCCCCACAAGCCGGGGGGTCCGTGCTGATTCAGTCGGGAGATACAGCAGTTTTGGTGACAGCGACACGCTCTGGTGGCAGAGAGGGTATTGATTTTCTTCCCTTGTTAGTTGACTACGAGGAAAGACTGTATGCAGCAGGTCGAATTCCGGGTGGTTTCCTGCGGCGGGAAGGGCGTCCCCCAGAGAAAGTGACGCTTACAAGTCGTTTGATTGACCGTCCCTTACGCCCCTTGTTTCCCGGCTGGCTGCGAGACGATATTCAGATCGTAGCAACTACGCTGTCAATGGATGAACAAGTGCCGCCTGATGTTTTAGCGGTAACAGGTGCGTCCATTGCTGTCTTGCAAGCCAAGATTCCCTTCTATGGTCCAATGGCAGCCGTGCGTGTGGGTTTGGTGGGAGATGATTTTATCATCAACCCAACCTACAAAGAAATTGAGGCAGGAGACTTGGATTTAATTGTCGCTGGTTCCCCCGATGGCGTGATCATGGTGGAAGCTGGGGCGAACCAACTGCCGGAGCAAGATATCATTGAGGCAATTGACTTCGGTTACGAAGCCGTACAGGATTTGATTGAAGCGCAACGTGAGTTGATGGCAGCGTTGGGAATTGAGGTGACTGTTGAGGAACGTCCAGAAGAAGATTCGTCGTTAGAGCAATTTATACGCGATCGCACGACAACTCAAATCAAAGAAATCCTCACCAGATTTGAGCTGGACAAAAACGCTCGCGATACAGCATTAGACGAGGTTAAGGAAAATTCTGTCATAGCCGCGATCGCCGAACTGCCAGAAGAAGACTCGATCCGAGTGGCAGCGACTGAAGATAGCAAAGCAGTTGGCAAGGTGTTCAAAGACCTTACCAAAAAGCTAATGCGCCGTCAGATTGTTGAAGATGGCGTCCGGGTTGATGGTCGTAAGTTGGATGAAGTCCGTCCAGTTGCTTGTCAGGTTGGTTTATTGCCTCGACGGGTTCATGGTAGCGGCTTATTTAACAGAGGATTGACCCAAGTCTTATCTACAGTAACCTTGGGAACCCCAGGCGATGCTCAAAAGCTGGATGACCTAAATCCAGAAGAAGATAAGCGCTATCTCCATCACTACAATTTCCCCCCCTATTCAGTGGGTGAAACGAAGCCAATGCGATCGCCTGGACGGCGTGAAATTGGTCATGGTGCGCTCGCCGAACGCGCCATAGTCCCCGTGTTGCCTCCCCAAGAAGACTTTCCCTACGTGCTTCGGGTTGTTTCGGAGGTGCTTTCCTCCAATGGTTCAACCTCGATGGGTTCAGTTTGTGGGTCTACCCTCGCTCTGATGGATGCGGGTGTTCCGATTACGAAGCCTGTCAGTGGGGCAGCAATGGGTTTAATTAAGGAAGGGGATGAAGTCCGGATTCTCACCGATATTCAAGGCATTGAAGATTTTCTCGGTGACATGGACTTCAAAGTTGCAGGTACCGACACGGGTGTCACAGCCTTGCAAATGGACATGAAAATCACTGGCTTGCCCATGGATGTCATTGCCAAGGCAATTGAACAAGCTCGACCCGCACGAATCCATATCTTAGAGAAGATGCTAGCGGCAATCGACAAACCCCGTGAGGAGATGTCACCCTTTGCACCACGTCTATTGACTCTGAAGATTGACCCAGAACTGATTGGACTAATTATCGGGCCTGGCGGTAAGACCATCAAGGGCATTACCGAGCAAACTGGGGCAAAGGTGGATATTGAAGACGACGGTACAGTTACTGTCTCCGCCGTAGATGGCGAAAAGGCGAAACGGGCACTTGGCATCATTCAGGGCATGACCCGTAAGCTCAATGAAGGAGATGTTTACGTGGGTCGTGTTACTCGAATTATTCCGATTGGTGCCTTTGTGGAAGTACTGCCTGGAAAAGAAGGCATGATTCACATTTCTCAACTCGCTGACTATCGAGTTGGCAAAGTAGAGGATGAAGTGGCTGTTGGGGATGAAGTGATTGTCAAAGTGCGGGAGATTGACAACAAAGGTCGTCTGAATCTCACACGCTTAGGTATTCATCCTGATGAAGCGGCGGCTGCACGGGAAGGGGCGAAGTAGAGGGGTTAGAAACTATTAACTCGCTCCCCCATTGAATGATTGAGGGATTGGAGTTATACCAATTTCATAAAATAGCGCTACAAATTGACCCCCACTACCCCCTTATCAATGGGAGAACAAGAAAAGTATCTGTAGCAAGTATTTAGGAAATTGGTATTAGTAGTTATAGCAGTAGCCACGAATGTCAGGACATTAAGAGGAGAAGAGCGTTCCTTAACTAGAGCCGCTTTGACCGAAAGCTGACCGCTGATGGCTATAGTGGGAATTTCAGTAGTAGGGTGCATCATGGCATCCGTGCCAATTTAAGCTCAGGCGAATCGAATTCGCGGCTACATAAACGAAGTCTGCCGTCGCGGACTAAGGATCAATCAAGGTTTCTGTAACCCGCGCAGGCGGGTTTTGTTTGTATAGCTGCGGTTTCAACCGCCAAGCTGACTTAAGTTGACACGAATGGCGTCATGACGCACCCTACAGGTAGAGGTTCTGCATAAGTCCAGACCTTTCACCCTGCCCCTTTTCCCCAGAGGGGACGCTACCTTCCCCTTTTCCCTAAAACCGATTAGCTAAATAGGTGACGCGAGAGGCTCTTGGCAGCTTGTACCATTAACCACAATTTCAGACTACTTATGAAGCATCGTTTATTGATTGCTGTAGTTGCTTTCCTATTGGTGCCAGTTTTAATTCTCCTCAAAGCTAGTGATGCACCCTCATCATCAGTACCGTCACCAACTCCAGCCGCTGAGATATCAGAGACTTCTTTGCGTTCTTTAGCACAAAAGCGAGAATTTAATATTGGTGCAGCAGTAGAAGTGGAACCGTTACTGAACGATGCCAAATATCGTTCTGTTTTGGCAAGTGAGTTTAATGTCCTGGTGCCAGAAAATGCCTGGAAGTTTATTTCTGTACATCCAACACGCGATCGCTACGATTTTAGTCGGGTTGATGTCTTAATGGAATTTGCCAAAGCCAATAATATGAAAGTACGGGGTCACCCGCTTGTTTGGCATTCTTCCCTCCCTCGCTGGCTCTGGCTCAACGAAGAGAAATTCACCCGTGATGAACTCATCGCTATCCTGAAAGACCATGTTCAAACACTCGTCAGTCGCTATCGAGGTCAGGTTTTTGCTTGGGATGTCCTAAATGAAGCGATTAATCGGGATGGCTCTTTGCGAGACACAATTTGGCTGCGGAATATTGGACCCGAATATATTGATCTGGCATTTCAGTGGGCGCATGAAGCCGACCCCGACGCGCTCTTATTTTATAGCGACTATGGGAATGACGAACAAGGTCGAAAGCCAGACGCAATGTACAACATGGTGAGAGGGATGCTACAGCGTGGGGTACCCATTCATGGGGTAGGACTACAAGCACATCGACTGGTACAGGAACCACCCGACGCAAAAGCTCTTGCTGGGAACATGAAGCGGCACGCTGACTTGGGTTTGCAGGTACAGTTTACAGAGCTGGATATCGCAATTTCTCAAGGTGTTGGCAGCAAAGAAGAGCGACTGGAAGAGCAAGGACGTGGTTATGGTGATATCTTCAAAACCTGTTTAAGCATTCCCAAATGTACAGGAATTATTACGTGGGGCTTTACAGACCGCCACACTTGGCTTGGCAGTTTGACAGGTCAGATAGAAGCACCCTTACTGTTCGATGAAGAGTATCGCCCCAAACCTGCGTATGAGGCGATCAAGAAGGTGCTGAGTTCTAAATGAACTAGTGCAAGAAGGCAGAAGGCAGAAAGCAAGAAAGCTTGTTTAACTCTCCCTATACCTCACTACAGAGGGCGATCTCGTTTCTCATAGCAGTGGAGTTATCAGCGCCAAATGATTCAGCGCTGGATGGCTTGCTGTTCCCGCTACTAGAAGGGATTAATCAATGACTGAAGGGTAACTAGAAGAGTTTGCTTCAACCCCTATTTCCTCAAACCCCCCTATCCCAAAAAAATCCTTCCTGACCTGCGAGGCTTGACGCGATCCCTACTGCCCAACAAGAGCCGCTGTCCAACACCCTCTTATTGGTGTTGGACAGCGTTTTTGTTCTCCTCGTCCTAGCTATAGCCTTGGTCGTTTTTTTATTTACTCTAGCTAAGATTGAGTGGTTGAACATAGTTCTCAAACACAACGAAAAGCTCCTCTTTTGATACCTTTGACTCAACTACGTCTATAACCAGTTGCTCAGTTTTTGCTTTAGAAAGAGTTAATTTATAGCCATTAAGTTTAAGAAAAGCATTTACTGTTGCTAAAGCAATTCTTTTATTACCATCTACAAAAGCGTGATTCTTAGCTAAGTGATAAAGATAAGCTGCTGCTTGTTCATGAATTGTTGGATGTAGTAATTCACCACAAAAGGTTTGTTGGGGCTGGGAAAGAGCTGATTCTAATAAGCCTTTATCTCTTAAACCCAGCGACCCGCCAAACTTTCTTATTAATCTCTCATGGATAGCTAAAACTGCATCTTCTGGAACAAACTCAGTGTTTTGCAAGATTCGCGTAAACCCCTGCCCATTCATCTTCAGTATCTATAAAAGCTTGTATAGCTCTCATAGTTAAAGAATCTGAATTCGTACTTTGTTCTTCTGACAAATTAAGTTTTTGTGAATCACTATGCTGATGATTATTGCCAGAAACAATTTCTATTGTTAAGCTGCCAAGATTATTTTCATGCTGCCGATGAAGGCTTATACAGTCAGAGACTTTTATGTAACCAGCAAAGACTCTAAAGATATAAGCCTCTATCATTTTTGAATATTGGGAGGTTTGTTCGTCAGTATTTTGACAGTTGGCGATGCCTCTGTTCATTGTTTTTTCACTTAGTCATAGCCTTGAACAGTTTTTTATTTGTAGTAATAAAAATTCTAGATATGCAAAATTAGCTGAGGCATTGACATCTAGCCACAGCAGAATTAGGATTATAGGAGCTCTATAATTTGAGGTTTGAGTATGAAAGACCCTGCAAGGGGTTTCCTGCTTTTGCTGATTATCCTTTTAACGACTTCAGCCCTTACAGGATATCCCCAGATCAAAGACAGTCAGTTAGTCGATCCGATTATCCACCTAGTAACTTTCTACTTAACGTCAATTAAGTAAAGTTGCTTCACAACACGAGGCTCGGTAGTATTGCCACATACTACTGGGCTTTTTTGCGTGTGCGTCTATCAAATTGCTAGATGTTCTGTGCATATATAAAGACTAACTAGGGATTAGCTAAATGTCAACCGAATTTAACACCCTAACTAGCACCTTAAGTAGCGGCTGTGTTTTGTCCGTCAATCTGATATCATACTGAGCTTTTTGTCAGAACCGTGATTAATGCTGCTAACTCAGACACTAATACCATCGGTAACTCAGGCTCTGTTACAAACTAAGTTAGCGCCGATTATCACGAGATAACACAACGCGATCGCTTCTATCCATCAAGAGCCGCTACTAAATCTCCTCTCTAGGGAGAACAATCTTTAAGTTAGTACACCATTACCTAAGCACCTTACTTCATCAGTAGGGTGCTTTGTTTTATAGCAACATGATGTAAAAGACATCGTTTCTAATCGGTGATAAGTCAGCTTATCAATGATTCGCAATAAGCTAGGCATCGTTTTCAAGAAGAGGCTGTTTTTGACCTTCACGATTCAACTGATATGCTGAGTACATTGATGCAAGTAAAGCGAGAGAAGCAATTAAGTTGACTTATCTATCGATACAACAGCTTCGTTGACGAGTCGCCGCCATTGGCGAATAATCCGCATGAGAATGGCTTGCTCTGGCGAAACGACTTGCTCAACTACATATTCATCTAGGCTATCTAAGGAACTGGTGAGCCGAGCGAGAGTTGCTAGTTGCTCAACACTTGTTGTTGCAGCTTGGTAGCGGCGAACTTCCTTACCAATTTCTCCACAGCGCGTCAGGGCAGCGAGTAGGTTTGGGCGAATTGAGACTTCGTTGGCAGACAATCCTGAAACAACATCACTTGCAGTAGTTAGATCAGATAGCTTGTCATACATTAAGAACTTCGCCAAGGCTTCAAACGAATCAGCAATTTCTGTACCATCTGGATATTGAGTCAAACTAGCATAGATTTTTTCGTAGCTAAATAGGTTGAAATCTTCCGCTTCAACGAGTTTGGTATAAAACAACTCATAGAGCATCCCCGCAAAACGAGTTAGTGGCGTTTGCTTACGGTTACGACCAAACCAGGTTAAACCCCACACTACATTCTCTGCCAGTTGATTGACATCATCACTGCTGAAATTCACCTGCCGATTTGCCAATTCTCCTAGTAAAACTTGCTTAGTAGTGGGCAAGATTTGCCAATCAAGCTGATTAATCGGTGCGGCGACGTAGGTGTTTAAATCAGATGATGTAAGCAAGTAGTAGAGAAAATTTAAGGGTGCAGCGACTGAGTGTAGATGCTGATGCAAAGCGCGTTGGGCAAACATCCGCTGAAACGGGTTACGAACAACATCGGCGATGAGTTGTAGCCCTTCAAGTTCTGATGCTCGTAAATGCGATCGCATTAAAGCTTGTGTTCCAGGTACGGGTAAAACAAGTAACTCGTCCCACCGCGCTGGATGTTGTTTTCCCCGAAACCGACTCAACAATGCCAATAGCAGTTGAACTGGATAAAACGGGAGTCGCAAAGCACCAATGGCGACAAGCAGGTTAAAGCCAATACTAACCGCCATACCTGCTCGAATTCCCGGCAGTAAGCGCCCCTTAAAACTAATAGTTGGTGTTAACGAACAGGCAACAACGATGCCAACTGCTACACCAATGACCAGAATGAAGACGATACTGGCAAAAACACTTAATGCCCTACGATTGGTTAATCCAAAGGTCACACCAACAAACAGACCAAACAAGATACCGAAGATTGCTGTGAGGAGGGCGCTTTGTTGAGCAGCATTGCTGGCATTTTTGAATAAAGGATTAGAGGCAATCCGATCCACGACAAGAAAGGCAAACGCACACACAGGACTAGCAGCAAGGCTAATGATAAAGCTAGAAAGAATGCCGCCCGCTACGCCGAACACCATGACACCGACCGCTAAAATAATCCCGGCACCAATTACCGTGCTAATTAACGCGGCGGTAAAGACGGTGCTGAAGCCTAGGTTATAGCCAACTGCCTTAGTGATTTCTCCCGTCATTAACACTTCGGTGCCGCGCTGCAAGTTCCAAAGTTTGGGATAGCGGTCGAATGAGGCAGAAACAATCTGCGCTGTGTTGGGCAACATTGCGATCGCAGTTATCCATGAACGATGCCCTGTCAGGGTATGCACAAGTTTGCCTTGTTGTAAATCCCAAACTTTTAAGCTGTGGTCACTGGATGCAGAAACGGCTTGCTGTCCATCAGGAGTGACGGCTACATTTGTTACCCAACCGTTATGACCTGTAAGAGTATACAGTTCTTGCCCTTGCTCGATATCCCAAACTTTCAAGGTTTGGTCGGCAGATGCGGAAACTAACCGTTGCCCATCTGGGGAGAGCGTTACACCCGTTACCCAGTTCTTATGACCCGTAAGGGTGCGTAATTCTTGCCCTTGCTCAATGTCCCAAACTTTCAATGTTTGGTCAATGGATGCTGAAATTGCCTGCCGTCCATCTGGCGTAAGGGTAACACCTGTAACCCAAGCACGATGCCCTTTAAGGGTATAAAGTTCTTTTCCCTGCTCAATGTCCCACACTTTTAAAGTTTGGTCGGCTGAAGCAGAAACTACCCGTTGACTATCAGGAGTGACAGCTACTGCCCAGATGATATCTGTATGACCTGTTAGAGTATGCAGTTCTTTCCCCTGCTCAATATCCCAAACTCTAAGGGTTTTGTCAGCCGATGTAGAGATGGCTCGCTTTCCGTTTGGAGAGATGGCAACGCCACTAACCCAATCCTGATGACCTTTGAGGGTTTGCAGTTCCTTCCCTCGCCGGATATCCCAGACTTTCAGAGTGCGATCGCGAGATCCAGAAACTGCCTTCTGTCCATCGGGTGTCACAGCTACAGCCGTAACCCCTTCTTGATGCCCCAAAAGAATATGCCGTTGTGAGCCTTTTTTCAAATCCCAAACTTTGACGGTACTATCCGCCGAGAGACTTTTGATATCAAAATCGCGTTCGCCAGAGGCTAAAACAGCTAATTGCCCGTCTGGTGTCACTGAAATAGAAGTCGTCCAGGCAACATTACTTTGGATAATGCCCTGCGTGTACATAAAGACTGCCAACCCAGCAAGAATGACAGGTAACGCGATCGCAAGTGGCAGCATTAAGTAAAGATTGCGATACGCCGCAACCCGCCACGTCCCCAGCAATCTTTGGTAACCCCTCAAGCGATAGACATCAGGGGATGCCTGATGGAGATAGCAGTGAAACGCTGTCGGACGAAAGTAGACCCAGTAGGCAAGTAATGAATAGTGGGACAACTTCCATGGACTAAGACGTTCGGGGAGTTTGCCTCGAAACTCTGGAAACTTATGCCTCATCAGCTGCACCTCTAGATTGTTCCATCAAACAAGGATGTCCTATCAAGTTCAGTTAATTACTTCGTTTACAGACTTGAGTTTTTTGGGCGTTGTCCGCTGTGTGTTTCAACTGAGTACTGACGGCGCAAATTCTGGACTACTAACCAAAAACGACAATTTTTGTACGAAGTGAGCAAACGAAATTTACTATTATGCCGTAGTTATAACTCGAAACTCTTGCCATGCCCTCAGTAAAACACCCCCGAAAGCTTTAAACTAAAGGGTGCGTTATGGTTTGGAGATACTCTCATTAAGCTGTGCGGAAAATAGTCATTGCCGGTAACTGGAAAATGTTCAAAACTCAAAGGGAAGCCTCTGAGTTTTTACAAAAATTTATGCCTGAGCTGGAAAACACCCCTGAAGAACGGGAGGTTTTGCTATGTGCTCCTTTTACAGCCTTGGGCATTCTGTCTAAAAGTCTACATAATAGCCGTGTACAGTTGGGTGCCCAAAATGTTCATTGGGAAGACGAAGGAGCATACACTGGAGAAATTTCCGGTTCTATGCTAACTGAGGTCGGGGTTCGCTACGTCATTGTTGGTCACAGTGAACGGCGTCAATACTTTGGTGAAACTGATGAAACAGTTAACCAGCGTCTGCTTGCTGCTCAACGTCACAGTTTAACTCCAATTCTCTGTGTCGGTGAAACCAAGCAACAACGGGATGCTGGCGATACAGAATTGCTGATTACGACTCAGCTCAAAAAAGACCTTGTGGAGGTTGATCAGCAGAATCTCGTTATCGCCTACGAACCGATTTGGGCAATTGGCACGGGTGATACTTGCGAGGCAACAGAAGCCAATCGAGTGATTGGTCTAATTCGGAGTCAGCTCAAGGTGCCTGATGTTCCGATTCAATATGGCGGCTCTGTCAAACCCAACAATATCGATGAAATTATGGCTCAACCAGAAATTGATGGCGCATTGGTGGGAGGAGCAAGCCTAGAACCTGCTAGCTTTGCGCGGATTGTCAATTATCAATAGTTGTTGGTTGTTGGTTGTTACAAATAACAGATATAGCGTTTCTCATCCGAGTGAGGTACAGCCCGACCCCTCCCCCAGCCCCTCTCCGCATCGGGGAGGGGAGCAAAACTCCGGTTCCCCCTTCCCTAGTAGGGAAGGGGGCTAGGGGGTTAGGTCTCTTGGGTACCGCACAAAGAGTGAGAACCGCTACAACAAATGACAAACTATCAGGTAGAACAAACCACAATTCGAGAGCGTTCTTTCAACTGGGGAGAGCGAACCTATCTCATGGGTGTCTTAAATGTGACACCGGATAGTTTTAGTGATGGTGGTGAATTCTATGCCCCAACAGCAGCTTTGGCACAAGCGCAACGCTTAGTAGACCATGGGGCAGATATTATCGACGTTGGTGGTCAATCAACTCGACCAGGGGCAGCACAGATTTCTCTTGAAGAAGAACTGAATCGAGTCCTGCCAGTGGTATCTGCCCTGCGATCGGTGTTAGATGTACCAATTTCTGTTGATACAACACGAGCCTCTGTAGCCCAGCAAGCGGTTAAAGCAGGTGCAGATATGGTCAACGATATTTCCGGTGGTACGTTTGATCCGGAGATGTTACCCGTCGTTGCTGAGTTGCGTGTCCCGATGGTGTTGATGCATATTCGGGGAACCCCTCAAACGATGCAAAAACTGACGGACTATGAAGACTTAGTTGGAGAAATCTACGAGTTTCTAGAGCAGCAAATTTCAGCAGCGGTAGCGGCGGGAATTGAGCGATCGCATTTGATCATTGATCCGGGCATTGGTTTTGCCAAAACACTGGAGCAAAACTTAGAACTACTGCGGCAACTCCCAAAATTTCGTCGCTTGGGTGTACCGATTTTAGTGGGAGTATCTCGCAAAAGTTTCATTGGTCGGATTCTCGATCAACCTGACCCCAAAAGCAGAGTTTGGGGAACAGCAGCCGCTTGCTGTAGTGCGATCGCGGGTTCAGCAGACATCCTCCGAGTTCACGATGTTCTCGAACTACGCGATGTCTGCCGCGTTGCTGATGCTATTTGGCGATCGGGAAATTAATGCAAATGTACGTTCAGGGATGAAATTTACTGGTCGGGTTGTTAACGCTCAACCAAAACCAACTGTTAGTGATCACGAGCCGAAGCCGAGTGGCTTACATTACCACCATCGGAAGCTTCAGGAATATCCATCAAATTCGTCATCGCTTCCGTCAAAGCCTTCGGGTCCATGAAGACAACTTTGGAGTTGGCACTTTCACCCAATTTCTGATTCGCCTCTACATAACGTTGAGTAACGAGAAACTGTAGAACTTGCCGACTATTAGGCTGCTCCTGTAAAGCCTTTGAGATGATTTCAATCGACCTCACCGTACCTTCCGCCTCAGCAATCGAGGCTTGTTTCGCACCTTCCGCCTCAGAAATGGCGGCTTGTTTTTCACTCTCAGCCGCCCGCGCCTTCGCCAAGGATTCCAAAACTTCCTGTGGAGGTGCAATCTCTTGCACCTCAACGCGAAGCACTTCTACACCCCAGTTAGCGGTTGCTTCATTCAGTTCCTGTAACAGATGTCGGTTGATATCAGCCCTGGAAGAATAAGTCTGATCGAGTTCCAGTTGACCAATCATTGAGCGCATTGTCGTTTTGACCAAATCTTCAATCGCCCTCTCTAGATCTTCAACGGCGTAGAAGGCTTTTTCTAGTTCTTTAATTTTCCAAAATACAACAGCATCTACTTCTACAGGAATACTGTCTTTGGTAATCGCCTGTTGAGGTGGAGTGTCCAAAACTTGCTCACGAACTGTTTCCTCCACCGCAACTTTGTCAACGAAAGGAATGATGAAGTTCAGACCGGGCCTGAGCTTTCTGTGGTATTGACCCACTCGTTCTACAAGAGCTTCGTTTCCTTCGTTGATAACTTTTGTTGAACCGACGCTATAGCCAATGACTACTAAAATCATTGGGGCAAGGATGGAAAGGATCGAATCCATAGTTTACGTTCTCCAGAAGGAGGTTAATGAATTAACTGGCGTCGCGGCTTGAATTTTCTAAATATCTATATACCCTAGCGCGGCTCAATACAAGTGTCTCTACAGAAAACTTGCGAAAGAGCGATCGCCTTCAAGCATCGAAGTGTCAACTACTTTCAAATTTAACCGTTTTCGCCCTTGACTTGGCCACAATTTGTGATGACCAAGTATTAGGGTGAGAATAGTTGTCTTATAGCCAGATATCGCAACGAACAGTGATTAATCATACTTGATAGGTAAGTATAACCAAGATGGCTACCAGATCAAAAAGCGCCCCCTTATTGGAGACGCTTTTCGTTCAGCTTAAGTTGTTAAGAATTAGCCATTGATAACTGGAGCAGTTAGAGCAACTGGAGTTGCCTCACCAGCAGCCAAGTCCAGAGGGAAGTTGTGAGCGTTGCGCTCGTGCATCACTTCCATACCCAGGTTGGCGCGGTTGAGAACGTCTGCCCAGGTGCCAATCACACGACCCTGTGAGTCGATGACCGACTGGTTGAAGTTGAAACCGTTCAGGTTGAACGCCATTGTGCTGATGCCCAAGGCGGTGAACCAGATTCCAATCACTGGCCAAGCGGCGAGGAAGAAGTGCAGTGAACGGCTGTTGTTAAATGAAGCATATTGGAAGATGAGACGACCGAAGTAGCCGTGAGCCGCAACGATGTTGTAGGTCTCTTCTTCTTGTCCAAACTTGTAACCGTAGTTCTGTGATTCGGTTTCGGTTGTCTCACGTACCAGTGAAGAAGTTACCAAGGAACCGTGCATTGCACTGAACAAGGAACCACCGAAGACACCTGCTACACCTAACTGGTGGAATGGGTGCATCAGGATGTTGTGCTCAGCCTGGAACACGAACATGAAGTTGAATGTTCCACTGATTCCCAAGGGCATTCCATCAGAGAAGGAACCTTGTCCGATTGGGTAGATGAGGAATACTGCAGTAGCAGCAGCAACAGGTGCACTGTATGCTACGGCAATCCAAGGACGCATTCCTAAGCGGTAGGAGAGTTCCCACTCACGCCCCATGTAGCAGAATACGCCGATGAGGAAGTGGAAGATTACGAGCTGGTAAGGACCACCGTTGTAGAGCCACTCGTCTAAAGAGGCAGCTTCCCAGATTGGGTAGAAGTGTAAGCCGATTGCGTTAGAAGAAGGAACAACTGCACCAGAGATGATGTTGTTTCCGTAGAGTAAGGAACCTGCTACAGGTTCGCGGATGCCATCAATATCTACTGGGGGAGCAGCGATGAAGGCGATGATGAAGCAGGTGGTAGCAGCTAAGAGGGTAGGAATCATCAACACGCCGAACCAGCCTACATACAGGCGGTTGTCAGTTGAGGTTACCCAGGAGCAAAAGCGTTCCCAGACGGAAGCGCTGCGCTCTCTTTGTAATGTGGTTGTCATTGTTTGAATGATTGCGGTGAATTGAAGGGGAATGATATGAGGGCAAGTTATCTTTGCCTTGTCTTCAACAATAGTTACATTTATTTACAAAAGCAAGCCGAGTGCCGTCAGTTATTCCTATAAATCTCATAAGGTTTCCTTATGTACATCAGGAACAACTGATAAAATGTTCGACCTCATAAGGAATAAAGAATTGATGTCGAAACCAAAACTGCCTATTCTTCAAACCGCACACAGAACTTGCCGCATTTTACGCATATTTTCTGGCAATTCCATGTGCATCGCCTGTTGAATGAAAACTCCTGGGACTGGAATATTAGGCGTTGCTTGCACGGAGTAGGTGAGCACAGTACCATTACCGCAGTCTTCCAGTTTCAGGTCTGCCGTAAAATCGGTAAAGGTGCCTTTTTCTAGCCGGAACTGAATGTGCTGCCCAAGTACCTCAAACACGTTCAGGCAAATTTCGACTTGAATACTGAGAAACAGAAAGGCTTTTTTGGCAACTTGATATAGACGTTTTACCTCGCCTCGGCGCACAACTTCGCTCTTAGTGATATCGGGGAAGTATTGTACCCAGCGCGGGTAATCGGTTAGTTGCTGCCAAACGTGCGATCGCGCTATGGGTAAGTACATCTGTGCAGTAACAGCACCACCCCAAGCTGAATGCGATCGCGTTTCTACCAAAATCTCCCCTTGTAAAAGTGCTTTTTGCTGATTCGATGCTAGGTCTGGGGTTGAATTATCCGAGTTTGAGAAAGAAAGTGTAGTCATAATAGTTTAACCACTCCTCAATTAATAAGAGTTCGGTTTAAGTTGGGCGGTTTCACACTTGAGTAAACAAGGTAACTCCCCTTAGTTTCAAACATAGAAACAAATGTTTGAAGAAGTCATAAAGTTGCTGTAAAGCTTCCGAGAATTTAGTCTCAAGTTGTTCTATAACTCCCAGACTTGCTAAATATTACGAGAAATGACAGCTTTTATGCGTACTTACTTTCGCTAATTTTGCTGTAGTTAAATCAGATTTTCTTGAGGTTACTCTTAACCTTACAAAAAACAACAAGCTACTCCATAGATCGACTTTTGGAGGTAGATGTTCTATCATCTCATCCGGCTAAACAACATCTTAGCTGAGGTTTGGTTCTTGTAAACTAACTTATACAGAAGTTGGACATTCGACAAACGCGATCGCACCCCTGAGGCTTTGAGACTGAAAAAAGAATGCGGTAATACAACAGACTAACTCGCTACCTAGAACTGAAGATGGCAAAAACTGAAGAACAAGAATTAAGCCAGCAGATTTCGGGGCTTTCTGCCAAACTGAGAACCTATAAAAAAGCCTTAACGAATCCTCACCTCTGTAAAGTGGATAGCCAAATCTTGGTGAATAACATTCTTTGGCTTGAAGCAGAAATCCGCGAGTTAGAGGCTCAACTTGAGATTCACCAACTGATTGCCAAGATGTACAACGTTGCTGCACCAGTCTTTTGTGCTAGCTAGGTCAGGACTTACGCAAATCCACCCCTGAAACACCATTTGTAGGGGCGCTCTAAGGTGCGCTCCTACCAGATATGGCACTTGTGCGTAAGTCCTATAGGTTAAGCAATCGTCTCAACTTCATTAATTCTGGCAACATCTTTTCATCGATTGGAATCCCCAGAAGCCGAGGGTGATGGCTTAGGACTAGGGCTAGGACTCGTAGAAGTGGATGGGGATGGTTTAGGACTGGGACTCACAGAAGCCGATGGTGATGCCTTAGGGCTAGGGCTTGCAGAAGCCGATGGGGTTGGCGTAGGACTGGGACTTGCAGAAGTCGATGGTGATGCCTTAGGACTAGGACTTGCAGAAGCCGATGGTGATGCCTTAGGGCTAGGACTCACAGAAGCGGATGGAGTTGGTATAGGGCTTTCAGAGGTCGCTGAGGGTTGAGGACTTGCAGAAGGGGATGGTGACGGTTCAGGGGTTTCTAGTTTGCTTTCCCATTCTGATAGTGGACGATTGACAGCATACTCAAAGTCCACTGGTACTAAAAGCACTTGCAAGGGTTGAGATGCCCCAGAGGGGGGGTCTACCTGAGCATATAAGAAACTGCGATTAAAATCAGGCTTACCCAAAATGAGCTTATGAGTTTTTTGGTCTTTGAGCTTTACTTCTACAGTTGCTTGGGGCTTATCTAAGCCATACTCCTGAAGCTGGTTAGCCGATATGGGAAAAGAGCGATCGCTTTTTCCCTCTACGAGCAAGTTCACCAAAAAGGAAACAGCAGCATCACTCGCGGCTGCTTCTTTTGGTTTTTTCATCTGCCAACCGGGTACTGGTTCACTGACTCGCTCAAATTCCAAAGTTTCCTGATTACCATCAATTGTCAAACTTTGAATTTGGTCATTTTTAAACCCGAAGATCGGCTGCTTTGTTGTTTTAGTCGCTTCCCGCTTTGGGGCACCTTGAATTTCATAGAAATATACAAAACTGCCTAATAACAGGGCTGAGACGACCAAAACTAAAGTTGTCCGTTGTAGCTTCATAGTTCACTCTCTAACGGCGTCGCCACCACATTAAAGCTGCTGTTGTTAACCCGAATAAAGGCATGAGCAAGAGTGCTGTCCAACCCAAGGCTCCACTTTGGACTTCGGATAAGTTTATACGGCGGTTTTTTGGCTCTTTGGGACGGATAGATAATGCTTGCTCATCCCGCTTACTTAACCAACTAATGGAGTTGAGAAAGACATCACTATTTAGCTGTTGCTCAAACCAACCATCTGTCGCGAAATTTGAGTTTCCATAAACAACAAGTCGCGACTCTGAGGGCTTGTTATCTGCCTTTTGCTGATTCCCTAAGAAAGGCGAGGTTCCCGGTTGCCCGCTAGGAGACGCTGAGGCTTCCGGTGACGCTTCTGGAGAAGTGGTGGGTGATGGGCTAGGACTGGGTGACGCTTGAGTGTTGGGTGTCGGGGATTGGTTAGGAGAAGTGGTGGGTGATGGGCTAGGACTAGGTGACGCTTGAGTGTTGGGTGTCGGGGATTGGTTAGGAGAAGCCGTAGGTGACGCTCCAGGACTCGCTGAAGGTTGAGGTTGTGGTGTGGGTAATGCCGATGCAGGTTGAGCTTTACGACTCAATGCGACACCAAGCGTTAATGGTCCAGGGCGATCGCTTCCTTCATCAAATTGTAAGGGTTGCTTGGCGGGGTCACTCTCTGCCCAACTCTGGTCACTCGTCTGTACTAGAGGCGTTTCTTCAATACCCTGTACTGGCTTAGTTACTATAGGTTGTGCCAGTGGATACACGGAAAATCCGTTATTAAAGGCTTGTGTAATTGGATGATTTCCATAGTTGGTCACAATAGGCGTTGCGGGGCCAAGACCAACAGCACGCCCCTGACCGGAAGCATCAATTGCGATCGCACCATCTAGCGTTACGCCCCAGTCATTCAGTATGCTATTCAGTCCTGGATCGGCATCTGGGTCTAGCATCACTAGTAAGCTGCCGCCACTTGAAAGATAATTTTTTAACGCTTGCACTTCTTGTGCAAACAGCTTCCGTTTGGGACCAGCAATGACAATAAGTGAGGCATCAGCAGGAACTTCTGTGCGCTCAGCTAAGTTGAGCGGTTGTACAGTAAAGTTTTCCTCTTCTAGAGCCTTCATTGCTTGAGAAAGTCCACCTTCTACCTGTTCTAGAGGGCGTTCTCCATGACCTTGAAGGAAGTAAACCTGGTCGGCACGAGCGTTGGTGATTCGTTCGATACCATTCGTTAGCTTGATTTCTGAAAGGCGTTCAGCATCGCTCACTGTTTGCAAGGGCTGCCGTTCAGCGCCATATTCCAAATAGACCTGTCCAACGGACTGAACATTAAATTTCTGTGCGATCGCAGGTTTTAGCTGCGGGTCAACAAACTCAAACTGCAAATTTGAGCCATAGCGGCGGTAATTTTCTAGTAATTCCCGGTCAGCAGGGTTGGGGTTGGGGTTAAATACCCAGACCTTCACGGGTTGCTGCAAATTTTTCACCACCTGCTGCGACAGTGGAGAAAGCGTAAATAGCTGATTTTCGGTTAAGTCTACGCGCAGTGGATAGCGTACTGCCAAAAAGTTAACCAATGCCAGAATTACCAACACCGATAACGTCGCGATCAAGGCATTCGTCCCAGCTTGTGTCGAACGGCGTCCCCAAAAACCGGGTGCCAAACTTCCTAGAAATAGCAGCCACAAGCCAATAATTACAGCACCAGCAATCAGCAACCCTAAAGCCACTGGCGACCAATTGCCAGAGACAATCCTGGCTGATATGCCCATGATGCTCAGGACTGGTCCGAGCAAAAACAGATAACTTAAATAAGTCTTACTTTTGATAGATTTCATTTTAGGTGAAAGATGATGCGTGATTAGCTATTGATTGGCAAATTGTTAGAGCAATAACCTTCTAGCAACTAACAACTAACAACTTTCTCAAGAACGCTGAAAACGCAAGGCATCAATAGACTGGGCAGTGAGAAACAACCCCAAAATAATGTAGCTTGCAAATACCACAAGATTGCTAGTATCAAAGACACCCTGTACGAGGTTGTTGTAATTCTCTAGTAAGGATAAATGACCTAAAGCGGCACCTACAGAACCACCGATGCTTTTAGCGACTAAATCAATAATCCAGAGGAACAACACGAGTCCGAACGTGAGGATGGCAGACAAAATTGTGCTGTCAGTGAGGGAGGAAACAAACATTCCCAGTGAGAGGATTGAAGCAGCAAGTAAGATTAAGGCAAGGTGAGCGAGTAAGGGAACCGCAGGGGGTACAGGCGGATTAGCGGCACCAAGTGCGATCGCTTCATAAGCCAGTAATGGCACAATCATTGCTGTAAAAAATGTCAGTACACCCAATAACTTCCCTACTGCCACCGTCCAGTTGGTGAGGGGCGACGTTGCCAATAGTTCTAAAGTCCCACGCTTGCGTTCCTCCGCATAAAGCCCCATTGAGAGAACTGGTAAAACAAACAAGGCCAAAGACCCCATAACGCTCATGAAGTAGCGCAAAAATTCATAAGCGACATCAACGGGTGGTGTCGGCACACCCATTTGGTCTTGCGCTGCTACTTGGTTAATTACCCCTTCTGGACTCAAAAGAATTGCCACAAAAAAGAAGCCAGACAGCAGCCAGAAAACACCCGCAACGATATAAGCCAAGGGCGAAGCAAAATAGCCTTGCAATTCCTTGCGGTAAATCGCCAAGATGTTGCCAATGATCATACCCATCTAAGATTCACCTCCAGTCGGGGATTCGGGATTAGGGAGTGGGAATTGGGGAGTGGCAGGAGTTTGATCTTGTTCTGTATCTTGTATCTCCCGCCCGGCGTCAGTCTGAGTGAGTGGTAGTTCTTGGGTTGTCAGTTCCAAGAAGACATCTTCCAGGGTGGCACGAGTGCGCCGCAGTTCATGTATGCCTAAACCTGCTCCGATGGTGACAGCGGCAATATCGCGTCCCGGTTCAGCACCAGGGGCTGAAACTATACGAATTAAGGAACGATCAAGTGGTAAATCATCAGTAGGAACGATTTCCACCATGCAGACTCCGGGCAAAATTTGTAGAAGCTTCTGTAACTCTACAGCGTCGCCATCTACCTCTAATTCATACCCTGACCCCCCAACTAACTGCGCCAGTAAGTTTTGGGGGCTATTCGTGGCGACAATTCGACCCCGGTTGATGATTGCTACACGGCTACAGGTCATACTCACTTCTGGCAGGATGTGAGTCGAGAGGATAATCGTATGTTCTCCGGCAAGGCTCTTAATTAAGTTACGGACATCAATAATCTGTCGAGGGTCAAGCCCCACAGTCGGTTCATCGAGAATGATTGCAGGTGGGTCGTGAACAATTGCCTGAGCAATGCCAACGCGCTGCCGGAATCCTTTGGACAGTTTACGGATGAGGACTTTACGCTTATCCGTCAGGTTGCAGCGTTCCATTGCCGATTTTACCTTGAGAGTGCGATCGCCTGCTGGAACACCTTTGATTCGAGCGACAAAGTGCAAAAATCCCTCAACGGTCATTTCGGGATAAAGCGGCGGTGTCTCCGGCAAGTAGCCAATCCGGCGTCGAACCGCCATCGAATCTTCATGAACATCGTAACCAGCAATGTGGGCGCTGCCACTACTTGCTGGTAAATATCCAGCCAAAATCCGCATCGTTGTTGTTTTCCCTGCCCCATTGGGCCCAAGAAACCCCAAGATTTCCCCTGGCTCAACGCTAAAGGTAACATCCTGAATCGCTGGGGTAGAGCCGTAGATTTTGCTGAGATGCTCAACTTCAATCATGGTGCTGGTCGTTCACTATAAAGGTTTGAATCGCTTGCATTAAAGGAAAAGCCAGGGTATTACTGAGATTTCATTACGCTTTGATCTGCTTAGGGTCAGGATAGGACTATCAAAAATACTAGACTACGGTCTGCCTTGTCTGCCGTACCCCCTCGCCCATGAATCAAGAGGCGAATGAAGCTGAACAGCTCTCAAGCCAAGAGTTTTGTGCGGTTACGAGGAATCTTCAGCCTTGGTAAAGCAACATTAAGAATGACCTTGATCAGGTTTTTTGCTGAAAGACAATCGATTTCCCCAACCCTCCTACATCTTGGGGGATAGTAGAGGGATCATAAATGTTGCCGTTGAATCAAGATATGGAAACAGCATTTTCTTCTTATTTGTGACGTCTCTATTGTTACTGTTTTAGTAAAATCGCAAATCATGGTTCAATCCACTCTTTACGTTAACCCAGCGACTGGTAAGGATTCCGGCGCTGGTTCCTCTACGGTCCCCTTGAAAACCTTAACGAGGGCACTCGCCTTAGCGAAAGCAGGAACCACAATTCAACTAGCTTCTGGAACGTATAGTGCAACTGGGGGAGAAGTCTTTCCCTTAGTTGTCCCGGCTGGGGTAATGGTGTTGGGAGATGAACCCAGTAAGGGGAAGGGAATTTTGATATCGGGGAGTGGAACCTATCTTAGTGCCAGTTTTGGCAATCAAAATGTCACAATGCGGTTGGATTCTAACGCCCAATTGCGAGGCGTAACGGTGACGAATCCAGTAGAAAAAGGGACAGCCGTTTGGCTGGAATCCACATCACCGACAATCGCGAACAACACCTTTACCCGCAGTCGCCGCGAGGGAATTTTTGTCACGGGTACCAGCAAACCGCTAATTCTGGATAATGTCTTTAGCGAAAATGCCTCTAGTGGGATTTTCTTGGTACGCAACGCCAAGGGAGAAGTGCGGCGCAATCTTTGCCAGAAAACGGGTTACGGTATTGCGCTTAGCGACTCGGCGGCACCTCTAATATCAGATAACACACTAGTTAGTAACAACGCAGGGATTTTTCTCTCCCGTGAGGCACGACCTGTACTGCGCCGCAATCTAATTGAGAAAAATACGGCTAGCGGTTTAGTGGTTACAGCGAGTGCTAGACCCGATTTGGGAAGTTCTCAAGACCCAGCAGGCAACATCATCAGGGATAACGGTCAGGTTGATTTACAAAATGACACATCGTTGACGTTGGTTTCAGTGGGAAATCAACTCAACCCAGCACGAGTTTCTGGGTCAGTTGTCCTAGGTGTGGCACAAGTACCAACTCCTGTAACAGGCCCATCTCAGTTTAGTGACCTTGCGACTCATTGGGCAACAGGCTTTATTCAGGGATTGGTGACGCGGGGACTCATTCGTGGCTTTCCTGATGGCACCTTTAAGCCAGAAGCTAGCATTACCAGGGCAGAGTATGCGGCAATAATTGCGAAAACGTTTGACTTGCCTCGAAAGGAGGGAACGGGTACAGGTATGTTTGCCGATGTTCCTGCTGCTTTTTGGGCAGCATCGGCAATTAGCCAAGCTGCTGCAATGGGCTTTATTTCCGGATTTCCCGATAAGACGTTTCGCCCTCAGCAAAATCTGACGCGGGTGCAAGCGATAGTATCGCTGGTTAGTGGTTTGGGGTTAACGGGGGGGAATCCCAACCTGTTACAGTTCTATAGCGATCGCGCTCAAATTCCCAGCTACGCCACAGATGCACTTTCGACAGCAACGCAACGACGACTGGTGGTGAATTTTCCTAAAACCAATCAGTTGGAACCGATGCGTAGTATTACCCGTGCTGAAGTAGCGGCACTGATTTATCAAGCTTTGGTTGCAACAGGACGTGCAGACGTTATTGCTTCACCCTACATTGTCACCCCCGACCTATCTAGTCCCTCGTTTACTGATATTGAAAACCACTGGGCAACTGATTTTATCCGTCGTCTAGCTAACCTAAACCTCGTTACTGGCTTTGTTGATGGCAGCTTTAAGCCGGATGCACCGCTAAATCGGGCGCAATATGCTGCCATGATCGTGAAGATTTTTAACCCCAATCCCATACGTCCTGCGGCTCAATTTAGTGATGTTCCAGCGAATTTCTGGGCATCAACAGTGATTACCAGTGCCTCCCGAGGTGGCTTCCTTTCTGGATTCCCCGACCAAACGTTCCACCCTCAGCAGAATTTACGGCGACTGGAGCTAATTACTTCTCTAGCAACTGGGCTTTCTCTACCTACTGCTGATGCGAAGGTCTTGGAATTTTACGAAGATCGCGATACGATTCCGGCTTATGCTAAACCTGCGATCGCTGCTGCCACTGCTGCCGGAATTGTTGTTAACTACCCGAAACTATCACTTCTGCAACCCAAGCAGGAAGCAACACGCGCTGAGGCAGTGGCTTTTGTGTATCAAGCTTTAGCAAGAAGCGGACGTGTTAGCGTGATTAACTCACCCTATATGGTTTCGATACCAACAAGTTGAGGTTTGTTATAGCAGTAGCCACGAATGTTAGGACATTAACGGGAGCTTGTGTTCCTTAGAAGTGAGCCTATTTAACCCAAAGCTGACCGCTGAAAGCTGACTGCTGATTGCTGATTGCTATAAGTAGGTCGGCAGCAAAAAGGAGTTCTACCGATGGCTTATAGCAATTTTACTCTGGCTAAAGTCAAGGAAGATTTTGGTTTAACGGTGGATGAAACGCAAGATTTGTTTGCTGGAATTGAAGCAGTTAAGCCATCAGAAATTTTAATGGTTACTTTACAGGAGTATATTTCTTTAGCAACGGCAATTGGTACAGAAAAGGCACGTTCTGAATTTTTAATTGCGCCAATTTTAACTGAGGTCAGACGGCAATTAAATTATCAAATTAGCTTATTCTCTGGTACAGATTTTAATGTAGATGTAGAGAAGGGGCTTATCGGATACTGTGATTTTCTGCTCAGTGCATCTAGGGAGCAGTTTTTCATTAGTGCGCCAGTTATTACTATTGTTGAGGCAAAAAATGAAAATATTATTGGAGGGTTGGGGCAATGTGTAGCAGAAATGGTGGCGGCTCAGATTTTTAATCAACAAAAAGAAATTGAGATTCCCGTGATTTATGGTGCTGTAACTAGTGGTACGGCTTGGCGTTTTTTGACGCTCAATGAAAACACCGTCTGTATTGATTTAGTAGAATATTATATCAATCAAGTTGAGATAATATTGGCAATTATTTTGAAACCTATTCAATCCTATTTGTCAAACCTAAATTAGGGTAAGAATATTCATCTTATGAGAAGGTATTAATACTAAGTTATATATCCATTTAACCCACAATTGGCAGCAACATCGGTAGCAACGGGAATCACGACTTTGCTAGTAGACTTAGCCATAAGTGTCCAACTATACTTCAGAAAATTAGATGTAGCGTCTTACCTCAGTTCTAAATCTTTAGCCTCACGCGAATCATGATAAGAAAACTCCAGGAGTGGGTATACAAGAACTATTCAGCCCCAATCCAGAAGCCAAAAACCAAAAGCCAAACATGAGATGAGGGAATCAGCCGTAGACCCAGCCATTGCCTATGCCGTTGCGTTGCTCAGTCACTATAAGTTTGAGCTAAGGGGTTATACTGCCCAAGAATTAGTCAATCTGTGGCTGAGAAATTATCAGGCAAGTTGGGTACGTCTGGGTGTGATTGAGGCGCTGTATCAAGGACGCTACAAAGCAGTTTCAGTTGAACAAATCTTAGCAGTTTGGGGACGGCGGGGACAGCCAATCTATCGCTTTACCCATGAGTTTGAGCGGCTAATTTCTCGCAAGCTTCCCCAAAGCTTGACGGCACGATTCAACTCAGCAGCCATCGACCTGAGTCAGGAGTTTAGTCTACCACCTGTGACTTCCAGTTTTCAGGACATGATTGATGAGAGCGTGATGCTGGAGCCAACTGTTGAGAACCCAGCACCCATAGAAGAACAGGAGACTCCACCTACTGACACAATTATTCCACAAGAGGATATGGAGATACCCGACCTGTTGGATGACCCATCAGAGGAACTGACTACCATGGGTTTCAACCCGGCATACGATGCCGATTGGTCGCGCTGTGAACCACTCAAACAACCCATTCACCAATTTACACCCCCACCTGATGCTTCAGGCTTTTTCCTCAAGCTTAAGGCAGTTGTTCAGCAGCAAGAAGAAGCCCCGGTTAAGGTTGGGACACCACTGGTTGATGAGCCTGAGTCAGAGCTATCTGAGCCGGATTCTGAGAAAATTTGAGAGAAATGCGATCGCCTTTTTCAGCAGACTGTATACAGTGCTACAAGGCTACTCCAAAACTTACTACACCTAACCAACAAACCCAGCTTGGTAGGCAATTTATTAGTAGGAATTGTTTGCTTAGCCTACTTAGTCCAAAGGAAAGATTAAGTTACACACAAAGATCGCTAGATATAGAGTTAACGAATTCAGAAACCAGTTTACTGGTTGGTCTTACCCTTGACTATTTACGGAAACCTTAAAGGATTAAAATCGAGCCACATCAAGCAACTAGAGCATCTGTACGAGCAGCGGCAACCAGGCGATCGCATAACGACTCCGGAATTTGCTCAAGCGCTAGCAGCAATCAGTACGCAAATCCATCAGCCTGTGTGCAGCTACATCAATCGACGCGGACAGGTAATCCGAATTGCGGTAGGTACACCCAGTCAGACTCAAATTCCTCCCCAAGAACTGCCTCGCCAAGGCGCTCAACGATTGAGTGGTATTCGTTGCCTTGCTACTCAACTCAAAGGAGATACACCAGATGCAGCGGCACTGACAGCAATGGCACGGCAGCGTTTAGACGCTTTAGCGGTATTAATCCCAACGGGTAACGGGGGTGAACAACGAGGCGGCACACCCAGTGGTTCTGTTAAGGAAGCTTATCTCGCTCATCTTGTACCCGATTTAGAAACGCCTTGGATCGTTTCGTCTCCCTTGAGTCTGGATGAGCTAAGTGAGAAGGACTTTGACGACTTAGTTGATGAATTGGAGAACGAGTTTCAAGAATCCGGCTTTGAAACATCACAATTTCAAGAGAGTGAGTCTGATGGCGATCGCGTTCTCTTGGTTGGCTTGATGACTGAGGATCTATCTCCCCAAAGGTTTCAAGATAGTCTCGAAGAACTTGCTCGGTTAGTTGAGAGTGCAGGAGGAGAGGTCGTAGAAATCGTGCAACAAAAGCGATCGCGTCCTCATCCTCAGACAGTCGTTGGTCAGGGAAAGGTTGAAGAAATTGCCCTCCGCGCTCATAAGCATGGAGCTAATCTCATTGTCTTTGATCGAGACATTTCTGCCTCTCAAGTTCGCAACCTAGAAGCCGAAATTGGCATTCCTGTAGTAGACCGGACTGAGGTGATTCTAGATATCTTCGCTCAACGCGCTCAATCCCAAGCGGGTAAATTGCAAGTGGAACTGGCGCAACTGGAATATATGCTGCCTCGGTTGAGAGGTCGGGGTCAGGGTATGTCTAGGTTAGGAGGCGGAATTGGCACCAGAGGCCCTGGTGAAACCCGACTAGAAACTGAGCGGCGAACCCTTCAGCGGCGAATCGCACAACTCCAGCAGGAAGTCAACCAATTACAAGCGCATCGTTCCCGCTTACGACAACAGCGACAACAGCAAGCAGTCCCCTCGATTGCTGTAGTGGGTTACACCAATGCAGGTAAATCCACCCTACTGAATGTATTAACTCATGCCGAGGTTTATACAGCCGATCAATTGTTTGCGACCCTCGACCCAACAACACGAAAGCTGGTCATTACAGACCCTGAAACCCAAGAGCGGAGAACCATTCTTCTTACAGACACCGTTGGGTTTATCCACGAACTCCCGCCACCGCTAATGGATGCGTTCCGAGCCACACTAGAGGAAGTGATAGAGGCGGATGCCTTGCTACATGTCGTCGATCTTTCTCATCCAGCGTGGGAAAGTCACATCCGCTCAGTAATGGAGGTGTTAGACGAAATGCCTGCCATTCCGGGGAAAACTTTGATTGCCTTTAACAAAGTGGATCAGGTCAATAGTGAAACCCTAGCTTTAGCGAAGCAAGAGTATCGCGAAGCTGTATTTATTTCAGCGACTCAACGCTTAGGTTTAGATACTTTACGACAGCGATTGGTGCAATTGATGGACAAAGGCGTTTCACCTCCAACACTTATAGAAAGATAGAAGGCAGTGCTGGGAGTATGCACTGAGGATAAAAGAAACGTCACAAACCCCTCGGTCAGCCAAGCAACGAGGGGTCGTTCATCAGTCCTTTATACTGAACACAATCAAAGTTTTGTTCTAAGGGTTCAGTGGCAACGTCCGATGGATAACTATAAGACGAGCAGCAACCAACTTCAGACGACACCCTCAATCGACCCAGCACTAGAGCAAGCGATCGCGTTTTTAACCACGCCATCTGCCAAACCGCCTGCGCCTGAGGCTGTCGTTGAGGCACTGCTTCAGGCAGAGAAGACGGCTAAACAGAGCAAAGTGCGCCATACCTACCCGCAGTTGCTAGGTACTTGGCGATTGGGATTTATTACCGGAACAAAGCGATCGCGTAAAAGAGCAGGAGTTATCCTAGGAGCTGGACGGTTTCTGCCTTCTTGGGTCAAGATTCATCTGTCCTACTTGCAATCCGAGTCCAATCAAGAGCAAGGAACCGTTCAAAATTCCGTTGAACTTGGACTCTTAAAAATGGTTCTCACAGGACCGACGCAATTCTGGTCGAAGACGAATATGCTAGCTTTCGACTTCACTCGGATGCGGGTGTCATTGTCCGGATTGAAGTTGTACGACGGCTATATTCGTAAGGGTCAAGAGCGGGAAGTTCGCTTCTATGAGCAAGGCGTGAAAGAGCAGGCATTTTTCACCTACTTCTTAGTAGAGAACCTTTGCCTTGCGGCTAGAGGTCGAGGAGGTGGGTTAGCACTGTGGACACGGGTCAAAGATAGTTAACTCGTTGTTAACTCAAATTAGAAAAAAGTGCTGTCCAGTCAATCACTGACGGTCTTGTTCCCTTGTTCACCAACTCAAATATTTTTCCTGCCGTCACTGGGTTGCTTAGGCATTCTACGCAGGCTGAGGCAACATCAATTCGGCTGGTATCACCCAATAAAGTATCGCCTGTTCCCACGACCACATCCAACTTTCCCCCTGTTTTAGCCTTCAGCAGTGTGTTTAAGTCATAGGAAGTAAAGGGACCATCGATCAGCCGTCCTGGACGAATAATCGTGTAAGGTAAGCCAGAACGAATAATTGCTTCCTCACCTTTCTGCTTGGCATCAAGTACACCGAAGGCATTGAGAAGACTAAAAGGTGGTTTATCTTTCCGTAGAATGCCGCAGGAGGATACAAAAACAAACCGCTTTAGATCTTTCGGCGCCGCAGCTACCAAGTTGCTGACCCCTTGGGCATCGACTTGTTCCGGACTATTCTTCGCTTTGCTGCTGCGGTAGTGTGAGTCGAGATAAATCTTGCCCCATTCAATGAGACTTCCAATCCCTTTAACTTCGTCAGTGTTGTCAAAATCCCATTTTGCGGAGGGAAAGGCTGTGGTTCCGGTGGCGCAGATGATATGAGTAACGTTCTGCACAACAGAGGGGAGAGTTGTTGGTTGGCGGATGTCACCAATTACAATTTCCACCTGGTTGTCGAACATTTCCTGGGCTTTTTCGGCACTACGGGTGAGAACACGCACTGGATAGCCCTTCTCCAATAGCATTGCCACCGTCAACTGCCCAACCCCTCCTGTTGCCCCTGTGACCAGCACCCGCTCATTCGTCGCTTCTTGTGCAGTCATGACACCTCCTCATCTGTAGGTTTGAGCCTCACAAAGCAGCGTACACCAAAGCGATCGCGCTTTCAAAAACTTTAATAAATTAGGGCGTTAAGCAGATTGTCATAGAAGAGAGCAACCTCCCTTCAACCTAACTAATGTTTCTCGCATCTATTCGATTTCCCATACCTTAATAAAGAGTTAGGTGGATAATTTATCGGTTGCGGCGGTAGCTGGAAAGTCATCTTTCAATGTCAGGGTCAAGTTACTTCAAAGTAAGTGGTCAGGCGATATTTTAGGGTTATCTATTTCAATCATTCTGCATGGAAGTTAAGTTAAGTATGAACGCTGAGGAAGCTAAAGCCCTGCTGGAAGCTGCTTACGAAGATGAAGCAGTTTTCCTTCCTGCAAGTGTATTGGACAAAATAACATTAGATGACATTCCTGATGAGGTAATGATTGAGGTTGGCTTACTCAAAGATGGCATTATGCATCTTGACTGGAGCGGTAGGCTGTTCAAAGACCATGATCAGATTAAAGGTGAAGCAGACTACACTTGGACACGAAAGTATTGGTACTCTCCCATTGGACTAGAACACTATCTGGATTTGATACGCCGCGCTGTGGAGTTGCGTAACAGGGTTCATGGTGATGTGGAGATAACTAACTATGACGATGATGGTGCTTATATCCATCTGAAATTTGTTATAAGCACAGAAAAAAAGAATCTTGGTAAAGCGTACCAGCACATAAAGCGGCTCTGCCATGAGTTAGAAGAAACAGCTGAAAAAGCTGCTGATGAAGCAGGTAAACGACTATCTGAAATTGCAAGCCGACTGTCTGGATGGGGTAGCCAAAGTTTAGATGCACTTGTGAATGCAGTTGAAAAAGCTTCTTCTAGCGATGAGCGTGGAAGATCTCTAGAAGAACTCATTAGTAGATTGTTTGAGACAATACCAGGTTTTACCGTGACAGATCGTATCAAGACAGCGACAGAAGAAATTGATATTGCTGTCCTCAACGACAGCAATGAGCCTCGTTTTAGACGGGAATCGGCTGTTCTGTTGGCTGAGTGTAAAAATTGGAGTGACAAGTGTGGCAAGAACGAGTTCGTTCTATTCAAGGAGAAGATTGAAAACCGCAGCAATCGGTGTTCTCTTGGCTTCTTAATCTCATGGAATGGTTTCAAAGACACTCTTACTAAAGAAATGCTACGTGGAAGTCGAGAACATACACTTGTAGTGCCATTAACTGGGAAAGACGTTCGTGCTGCTGTGCGTGAGAACAGTTTTGCTGATGTGCTGGCATCATGCTGGCAAAAAGCCATTACCACATGAGTTCAATTGAAGCGATCGCGTTTTACCTGACTAATCGTGCCGAAATTGATGCTTATCTTGCTGCCGAGGCATTAGACGCAGCAACCTGCAAGACTAATCGACTTAACCTGTAATCAAGACATTTCTCAACCAACATTATTTGCAACGAAGACAAGCGATACGTCGTTGGAAAGAGGTAATCAAATAGCTGCCTCCCTAGCATTGTAGGGGTTGAAAGCCCAGAGTCCGAGCTGGCCTGGTAGCCAGAGAGAAGCAAGCTAGGGCAAGCAAGCGTGGAGCAGTGACGTAGGAGTTTAGATGGTAATGAACAGTTCGTTGACTCGACCCCTAGCTGTCGTGACGGGTGCCTCTAACGGCATTGGTTACGAACTCGCCAAACAGTTCGCTCAAAACGGCTTCGATCTTTTAATAACAGCTACCGGATCGAGTATCAACGAAGCGGCTCAATCCTGCGAGGGGCTAGGTGCCAAGGTTGAGACTGTACAAGCTGATCTTGCCACTTATGACGGTGTTGAAACGCTCTACAACCAGATTAAGTCAACTGGACGACCCGTGGATGCGATCGCAATTAACGCAGGTGTCGGGGTCGGTGGTGATTTTGCCCGCGAGACTGACCTGAAGGACGAGCTTAATCTCATCAATCTGAACGTCGTGTCATCTGTACACCTCGCCAAACGGGTCGTGAAGGACATGGTTGAACAGGGTAAAGGTCGAATTCTCTTCACTTCGTCCATCGCCGCCATCATGCCTGGGCCGTTTGAGGCAGTCTATGCAGCTTCCAAGGCGTTTGTACACTCTTTCGCAGAGGGACTACGCAACGAATTGAAAGACACAGGTGTAACCGTTACCGCGCTCATGCCAGGACCAACTGATACCAACTTCTTCCACCGTGCAGGTATGGACGACACCAATGTGGGTGCGAACCAGAAGGATGACCCGGCTGAAGTTGCCAAGCAAGGTTTTGAGGCACTCATGGCAGGCAAAGACCACATCATCGCAGGTTCGCTCATGACGAAGATTCAAGGCAACGTGAGCAAAGTTTTGCCTGATACGGTCAGTGCTGAAGCGCACCGCCAACTCAGCGAGCCAGGTTCTGCGAACAAATAATTTGCGCCTAGAGAACGACTCAATAGGCTCAGTTAGATACTCATTTTCAAATCGAAACCTAACTACCGCTTAAGGTATTCAGGACTCAGATGGAGCCAAGATACAATCCCCAACTTCAACGAAGCGAAGCCATCAGGCGAAGCGGAGTAAGTTGGGGTAGTTGAAGCACAAAAACGTTGGCTATTAAAATAACGGTAATGAAATGGCTAATGTGAGGGTTGCTTGTGGATGACAACGTTTTGATGCTTCCTGATCACTGGCAGGATTGGGTAACCGTGTTGGGCTATTTAGCCTTTGCTGTTTTTATTGCATGGCGTGTGTTAGCCCCCAGGTAAATACTGCAATGCCCCAATTGAAAGAAAAACTTCCTGATGGACCTCAATCCCCCCAGTGGTTGCAGAAGATTCAGTGGACTACTAATCCTCTGGGTTACATGGATGCTGCTGGGCAACGGTATGGTGACATCTTCAACGCCCCCGTAATTGGTAACCATCCCTGCCTGTTGTTTGTGAGCAACCCCCAGGCACTTCAGCAGATTTTCTCTAGCCAGACCAATCAATTTACAGCTCCTCCGAATAGGCTTTTGCAGCCCATTGTGGGAGATCATTCAGTGTTTGTGCTTGAAGGCGATCGCCATCGGAAGGAACGCAAACTCTTGATGCCACCATTCCACGGTGAGGGGATGCTCTCCAACGGACAGCTCATTTGCGAACTCACCGAGAAGGTGATGCAGCAATTGCTCCCCGGTCAAGTCTTTACTGCGCGTACCCTGATGCAGGAAATCTCCCTAGAGGTAATCCTGAATGTCGTCTTTGGTCTTCACGAGGGAGAGCGTTTTCATCAACTGAAAGAAGCCATTGTTGCCCTAACCAATGGATTCAAGTCTCCCTTTACATCAGGCTTACTCTTCTTTCCATCTCTCCAGAAGGATTTAGGCGCTTGGAGTCCTTGGGGTTCCTTTCTCCGAAAGCAGCAGCAAATCAATCGACTGCTTCTGGCTGAAATTCGTGAGCGTCGTCAACAGCATGACTCTTCTCGTTCAGACATACTCACTCTACTTCTAGAGGCGCGGGATGAGGATGGGGAGTCGATGACAGATGAACAATTGCGGGACGAGTTGATGACGCTGTTGTTGGCAGGACACGAAACTACAGCAACAGCGATCGCTTGGGCGCTGTATTGGGTATACCAATTACCCCATGTTCATAGCCAACTGCTCCAAGAGTTGAATTCCTTAGGCGAGGCTCCTTCTGTGATGGAGATTGTCCGTCTACCTTATCTCACTGCGGTTTGCAATGAAGCCTTGCGGATTTACCCAGTTGCTATGCTAACAGTGCCGAGGGCGGTGAAAGAACCTGTCGAACTGATGGGCTATCAACTACAACCAGGTACAAGACTCTATGGCTGCATTTACCTGATCCATCATCGCCAGGACTTATACCCAGAACCGGAAAAGTTTAAACCAGAGCGGTTTGTACAACGCCAGTTCTCTCCCTATGAGTTCTTGCCGTTTGGGGGTGGGATACGTCGATGTATTGGTGAAGCCTTGGCACTATTTGAGATGAAGTTAGTCCTAGCAACGATTGTGTCGCGCTATCAACTGACCTTAGCCCAGCAGGAGCCAGAACGTCCCCAGCGGCGTGGGGTGACTTTGGCTCCAGGTACGGGTGTGAGGCTGATTATGCAGAGTCGGCGTTAATTTCCCAATCCCCCTAAACAAGCTGCTCCGGTAGAGTAACTTTAGAAGCTCGCAGTTGTCCACAAGCAGCATCTTTTTCTAGTCCACGAGAACGCCGCACACTGACAGCAATCTTGTGCTTTTCCAAAGCCTCGACAAAGTCTTGAATCCGGCGAGGGCTAGGACGCTGATAATCAACTTCGCTAATTGGGTTGTAAGGAATCAGATTAACGTGACTCTGAAATCCACGCAGATGTCTGGCTAATTCAATGGCGTGTTCCGGTAGGTCATTCAGTCCAGCAAGGACAATGTATTCAAAGGTTACTCGACGACCCGTTAGTTGTACATATTCCCGGCACTCCTCTAATAACGCCTCTAGAGGATAGCGGCGGGCACTAGGAATAAGTTTTTCTCGCAGTGCTTGGTTTGAAGCGTGGAGGCTGACAGCTAAGGTAACTTGCAGTTTATGTTCTGCGAGTTGGCGGATACGACCAGGGATACCAACCGTTGAGATTGTAAGCGATCGCACGCCAATCCCAACATCCTGATTCAGGGATTTCACAGCCCCTAAAACAGCATCCAGATTCAGCAAGGGTTCTCCCATACCCATGAACACCACATTGCTGACACGCTCTTGAAAGTCTTCCTGCACCGTCAAAACTTGATCGACAATCTCATGACGAGCAAGGTTGCGTGTAAATCCCCCTTTACCTGTGGCACAAAAGTCACAAGCCATCGGACAACCAACTTGGGAAGAGACACAAACCGTCAGCCGATTGCCCGTAGGAATGCCAACTGTTTCAATAATTTGACCATCTGCCAATCGCAAGAGGTACTTCACTGTACCATCCGGTGCCTCGGAGCGATGGTGTAGCTGAGAACGACCAATCGAAATATCGCTTAAGGCTTCACGCCACTGCTTAGGAAATACGGTAATTTCAGAAAGCGATCGCGCTCCTTTCTGATAAATCCATCCATGTAGCTGACATCCTCGATACGCGGGTTGCCCTTGTTCCTGCACCCACTGCGTTAACTCAGTTTCAGAAGCCCCTAAAAGGGGAGGAATAGCGGTTGCTAGCGACTGGGATTCAACTGGCTGAGCCACACTTGGCGGATTTTGACTTTTGCTGCTGCGGTGTGCCTGAACTGGAGAAATAGGAGGCGTAACGGACATATATACATTAAAAATTCACCATAGATCTCTATCCTAGAACTTCACTGCAAGGCTGATTGGAATTTCTAAGTTTAATAGTTGAGTAATCACCGAACTCACAGAGGTTGATTTTCCCCTATCGCTCTAGTTGGGTACTTCGATATTATTAAGAAAGTTTACACTCGCTAATATTTGCCCATGGATCGTTCCAACATCGAGCAACTTTCGACTCAGCTTGAAAGCCCTAACTTACGCGATCGCATGGTGGCGCTTGCCTCGCTGCGCGATGTGCCAGCGTTTGAGGCAGTACCTTTGATTAAAAAAGTTTTAGAGGATAAGAGTTTACAAATTCGCTCGATGGCAGTATTTGCTTTGGGGGTTAAGGGAACCGAAGAGTCCTATCCAATTTTGGTAAAATTACTCGAAACTGACCCAGATTACGGCATTCGTGCTGATGCAGCAGGTGCTTTGGGCTATTTAGGTGACGGTAGAGCGTTTGAACCTCTGGTTCGGGCTTTCTATGAAGACACAGAATGGTTAGTGCGCTTCAGCGCAGCAGTATCATTAGGCAATATAAAAGACCCTCGCGCTCGTGAAGTTCTTACCCAAGCTTTGAATAGCAATGAAGTCGTTCTGCAACAAGCAGCAATCGCAGCTTTGGGTGAAATTAAAGCGACAGAATCCGTTGATGATATCCTACGCTTTGCTCAGTCAGATGATTGGTTAATCCGTCAACGCTTAGCCGAAGCACTAGGTCAGCTCAGGAGTGATAAAAGCATTTCGGCATTAAAATTTTTGGAAAAAGACAACCATCCCCAAGTTTCCGAATCGGCATCCATCTCGCTAAAGCGTTTGGAAGAAGCCTCGAACTAAACCTAAAGCGATCGCCTCTTGGGAGCAGTGTCCTTCAAGGATAAAGCGATCGCTTAAGATCTAAACAGTAAATTCACTAAAGCATTAATACCCTTCATCTACGTTCATGGATATTAAAGAGTTTTTCGAGCAGAGTGCTGGCAAATGGTTTTCCCAACGTAGCAGCCATCATCTTGCATTCAAGCAAGCGGAGAATGGTAAGTCGAACATCACGATTGAAATGCTCTCTGCCGATGCTCCAGAGGTTATTAAACTCTGTGAACAATACAACATCGACCCACAACTAGCTCTGTGTGGTGCGAGAGTAGCTTGGGACGGCACGATGGAATGGGACGAAGACAAAGAACAGCACAAGGGTTCCACCGTACTTGTACCTGTTCCCGACGCTGACAAGCCTAATGAAGGTCAGCTACTACGAGAAATGGGTTACGCCGAGAAAGCGCCCGTTGCAGGTCGCTACATCATGGGTGATGATGGGGCACTGACACTGATTACAGACTACGAAACAATGTATTCTGAGGAACGCTTATGGTTTGCCAGCCCTAACTTACGCCTACGCACCAGCATCCTCAAGCGGTTTGGCGGATTTAGTATGGCATCTCTTTCCTCAGAAATTCGCCTAGGTGTCACTCAAGCACCGAAAAAAGCTGAAGATGCTGCAAGCGTCTAAAAGAACTCAGCCTCAACAAAAGCAGTAGGGTGTGTCACGACGCACCCTACAAATTCTCTCAAAACCGCTTAAGCTGCTATAGGCTCAGGCGTATTAACAGGTTGCAGGTAGACCTTTTTTATATACTCCTCAACCATGCGGTGAGTATTGAAATAAGGAGCAATAGTTTTGATTGAAGCCTTCATCATCCCAATCCAGTGATCGGGTAATCCTTGCTCATTCCTATCGTAGTAACAAGGAATAATTTCTTCCTCCAATAGCCGATAAAGCGACTCAGCATCCACTTTGTTTTGTAAGTCCTTATCATCACCTTGGATGCCCTCTCCAATTACCCAACCATTAAAGCCTTTACCCTCTGGAGCTGTTTGGTACGCTTCACACCACCAACCATCGAGAACACTGCAATTGATGCCACCGTTGAAACTTGCTTTTTGACCACTAGTTCCAGAAGCCTCTTGAGGTCGAAGTGGATTATTCAGCCAGATATCTACTCCTTGAACGAGTTTTTCTGCAACGTGCATGTCGTAATCTTCAATAAAAACGACTTTGTTTTTAATATCTGGATGATGACTCCACTCAATTAACTCTTGAATAATTTGCTTGCTTTTCTCATCTGCCGGATGCGCCTTACCTGCAAAAATCATCTGCACAGGACGTTCAGGATTACAGAGGATTTTCCTGGCTCGTTCGGAGTCATGCATAATCAAATTACCCCGCTTGTAGCTACTAAAGCGACGTGCAAAGCCAATCGTTAGGACATCAGGGTCAAACAGTTGTGCGGCTGCCTCAATTGACTCGGCACTATCGCCTCGCTTTTGACGAGTTTGTCTGACATAGTTACGAACAAAGGCAATTAGCCGTTCTTGGAGGCATTGATGACGCCACCAAATTTCACGATTCGGGATTTTTTCGACTTTTGCCCACATCTGCTCATCCTTGACATGGTTTACCCAATCCTCCGCTAAATATTGGGCATATAAATCCGCCATCAAGGGTGCTGTCCAGGTTGTGGGATGGATGCCGTTAGTAACATAACTAATTGGAACATCGTCTACAGAGCGATCTGGGTACAATTCTGACCACATCTGGCGACAAACTTCCCCATTCCGCCTGCTGACTCCATTAGCTGAGCGACATAGTTGTAAGGCTAAAACAGTCATGTTGAAGGAGCTTTCTTCATCGGATGGCTTCTTCCCTAAAGCCAAAAACTCCTGCTGGGAAAGCCCTAATTGAGTCCAGTAACTAGAAAAATAGCGCTCCATCTGCTCAGGCTGGAAGGTATCGTGTCCTGCTGGAACTGGTGTATGAGTCGTAAAAACGCCCTTAAGCCGTACAGTCTCTTTTATCTTCTCAAAATCCTGATTCGTGCGTTCCCTTTCTGAGCGAGCAACCTCTAGCATGGCAAAGGCAGCATGACCTTCATTGAGGTGGTAAACTTGTGGCTCATAACCCAACAGCCGCAAGGCTCTCACACCACCGAGACCTAAGAGCATTTCTTGAGCAAGGCGAGTATCCTTACTACCACCGTAGAGACGGTGAGTTAACTCACGGTCAACTGGCTCATTATCCTCCCGATCGGTGTCCAGCAAGTAAAGATTGACGCGCCCAATACCGAGTTTCCATAGTTGTGCTTTAACAGGGCGATCGCAAATTTGAACCTCAACCGTTAGTGTTTCCCCATTTTCGTCCTGACATAACTCTAGGGGCAACTCTTCAAACTGATAATCCCAATAATCTTCTTCTTGCCAGCCATCAATACTGAGGCGTTGATGAAAGTAACCTTGACGGTAGAGTAGACCTACTCCAACCATCGGTAATCCCAAATCAGAAGCTGATTTCAAATGGTCAGCAGCAAGAATACCCAATCCACCCGAATAAGTCGGCAGACACAAGCCAAAACCATACTCAATTGAAAAGTAGGCAACAGGTTGTTGAGCATTAAACTGAGGCGCTTCTCGACTTGCCCAGGTATCTGTTGCTTCCAAATATTGTTTGAACTGACTAGACAAAACCTCAACGCGCTTGATGTAATGCGGGTCAGTGGCTAATTGAGCTAACCGTTCTTCAGGGAGAGATGCTAGCAGCTTTACAGGATTGTGGTGATGCTGCTCCCACAACTGAGGGTCAATACTACGAAATATTGATATTTGCTCAGATGACCAACTCCACCAAAAGTTGGCAGCTAGGTCTGCAAGAGGATGTAGAGGGTAAGGAATTTTATCTTGTAAACGCTTGCTAAGATACGGTTTAACTTTACTGCTCATCCTACTGGTGAATAGTTAAAAATAGGTTATTCAGGCTTAGAAGTAGACACACCCTGAAGTTGACTTCTTGAGTTTCACTAAACCTAATTAACAGGAAGTTAAATTGAATTTAAGGTAAATATTTTTTTAGTAACTCTACTTTTAGGATGAGATTTACAAATAAGCTAAGAGCTATGACGCAATTAGTTTACTTTGATAGCTTCATAAGTGGATCTTTAGTTTAAAGTTTATTCTGTAGCAGAAATTACAATTCGATTATTAATAACATGATGTATGGTGCGTTTTTTAATTAATTTAAATCAAAGTAATTATTGAGAAGATAAAAATCAATCCTAGGAGAATGATTCTCATCCAATGATTGTGAGTATTTAATGTTGTGAAAGAGCATTTCAGTTATGAACCAGGGACTTGTGTCCCTGGCAAATTGTGTTAGTACACAATCAGAGCTTTTCAATCTACTAACACTTGTGGAGATATAGCACATACAAGAGCTAAATCCTCCTAAGCTACGCTCTAACGACGAGCATAGAGTCCAGGAGCGTAAGCCTCAACTACCTTACCTGTGCGAGAGCAGTTAATCATTAAGTAGTCACAGGTCGGGCACTGCGTCTGAGTTATTTCAGTTTTGACGCAATAATGTCTTTCTGCATAGCTGCCACAATTAGGGCAGCGAACTTCTTGTGTTACGCGCATTTTACAACCTTTTATTTCGTGAGTTAAAAAAGACAAAATCCCAAAAAACTTACACTTTGCAGTAAAATCTCTAGCTGCTCTAAATTAATAAACTACCTGTTTGATACAGGCAAAAATGGAAAAATGAATCGCCCTTATTTATTTTTAAGTATGTCAGTGTTTTTACTTATTGACAAGATAACTTAGCAAGATTGTTGGCTAATCAAATGTAGCAAATAAGACATATCTCAACGATCCCCACTAGTAAAACTAGAGTTTTCTGTTGATCTACACCCCTATTGCTCTAAAACACTAACACAGCCTACCAACCAAAGCAGTTGGCGAGAAAATCACTTTTGCTAGAAAAATAGACACCCATTGTGCCAATTTTTAAAGCTTGTTCTTCTATTTTTAATGTTTGCTTAAACTTTAAGCTCTGTCGTTAGTTAGATTGACGGATGAGAATGTCCCTAACAGGGAAAGCTGTACAAGAGGATGTTGAGTAAAGAAGGCTTGTAAGTTCAGCGACAGAATAAAGCAACATCAGCCGGAAGAGTGGCTATCCGCCAAGCCTGCTGAGGTAATAGTCGCTTGGCAGTTGTTGTGTCATGCTAACCTAGCGCCTAGGCAGCATTAAAGATTCAGCGATACGTGAAGAAAAGCGATCGCCCTTGATTCTAAGCCACGTAGAAGAGGCAATGCATCCACCTCTACTTTGTTAGTTAATGGTTAGCTAGGCGATGGGTAGAAAAACCGTTGGGATGATTACTGGATACTCAGGCTTAACACAAAGCGATTGGCTATGGCAACAAACGCCACATCCTTTTGGAGTTTGGGGCAATATACAAATGCTGGCAAACGCTCCGAAGCCTGATTTTTTACTGATGTATCAGTTTAATTTTTATGAAAAGCTGCCTAGGAAGAAATCATGGTTGACTCGTTTACAAAAGCCAAAACCCGATCAGGTTCGGCTAGTAGACGTTCAGTCTAAGTTACGAGGGGTACCTCAAGAACGAACTATTTATCTATTAAGAGAACCACCTTTAGAAGAGATTGTTGGCAAGAACAAAGCCAACTACGAGGAAGCAAAAAAGTATTGCACCTATGTTTCTGGTCCTGATGACTTTGCTCCTACGCCAAATTATATGCCTGCAATTTGGTATCATGCTAACTCATTTCAAGAATTGAGTGAAATGAATCCTCCTCAGAAAGAGAAGGCTTTAAGTTGGATTACATCAGGGGTTAATCGCACGGCTAATCATCGTCAACGGTTAGATTTTTTAAAACAACTGCAATTGAGTGAAATCCCATTTGATTTGTATGGTCGAAACTTGCCAAATTGGACAAGCACGTCTGGAGAACTGAGTAATAAATGGTATGCGATGGCACCTTATTATTACAATTTAGCGATCGAAAACTATGCTGAGAATAGTTGGTATGTGAGCGAGAAATTATGGGATTCATTACTGGCTTGGTGTTTACCAATTTACTATGGCGGGAGTGCGGCTGATCAGTTGCTACCGCCCGGTAGCTTTATACGCTTGCCAAGCTTGGATGAAAAGGGAATATCTTATATAAAGGAGGTGACAGCGACACCGGATGCTTGGCACGAAGCCAAATCTGCGATCGCAGAAGCTAGGGAAATTATCCTCCACAAACTTAACCTCCTCAATTGGCTATCTGATTTTGTTGATAAATTCTCTTAAAATATGGACGGGATTTGTACCTTAGCCAATGACAAAGTTTACAATCAACTCGTTGCTTTGCTCAATAGTATTGAGGCAATTTTAGGGACAGAAATCCCTGTCTGTGTCTATCCCTACGATGACAACACAACACAAATTGCTGCTGAAATTTCCCGTCGTCCCAACGTGCATCTTTACAACGATGACGATTCGATACAGCGCTGGGATGAATTTGCTCAACGTGTCTGGGATACTCACCCGACTGCCCAACAACGTTGGAGTCAGATAAGCAATGCACCTTATTACCGTTTCGGCACTCACCGACGCTACTGTGCCTTTGATGGTATCTTTGATCGCTTTCTCTACATGGATGCTGATACCTTACTTCTAGGGCAAGTTGCACCTCTATTTATGCAGTTGGAGGAATGCGACTGTGTCGTGTATGACTTTCAGTATACTGACCCAACTCATGTTTATAATTGTTCCTCAGCTAAACTTACAGAATTATTTCCGATTGAACGTCTGCAAACAGAAATTTTTTGCTCAGGCTTCTATGCTTCTAAGAAAGGGTTATTTGATGAAGAAAGAAAGAATTGGCTAATCTCAAAGCTTAAAGAAGGAGAAGCCGAGGTTCTTTATCCAATGGCACCCGACCAAACTCTTCTCAACTACATGATGATGAGAGCTAACCTATCTATTTATAACTTTGCCTTGCATTTACCAGCGGATGAAAAAACTGGCTGCTGTGTTACATCACTGCACTTTCAAGAACAAAATCGTATTCTATACGACAAAGGAAAGCAACTAACGTACCTTCATTACATCGGAATAAAATCCCAGTTATTCAATAGAGTTTGTGCTGGAGAAAATATTGATTTTCCTTACCGTGACCTTTTTTTTCATTATCGCTATCTGCATGAACCAGAGAAGCGCCCTAAGTTTACAACTAAACCTGTACCGTACAAGCAAACTCCTACTCTGCTTACAAAAGCATTAGGAAAACTAGGATTCACCCGTTGAGGATTTTTGGATGAGCCGTGGTATCTATATTACTGCTAATGACCGGGTGATCGAACAAGCGATCGCATTACTCAATAGCATCCGGTTACATGATTCTAATATTCCTGTAGTTCTGATTCCTTATGATGACAACTATCAGGCGATCGCAAAAATTTTACAAGAGCGTTATGGCGTACAGCTTTATCCAGATTTAGAATTTATAGACCGCCTCTCTAACCAGCTACACCAAGTTTTTGGTAAGAACTTCTTCGCTAGACCTAATCAATTTAGGAAACAAGCTTGCTGGTTTGGTGTTTTTGATGAATTTATTTATATAGATACTGATATTGTTGTTTTTGAGAAGCTAAGCAATAGCCTGAACCACCTAAATGACCATGACTTCATCTGCTGCGACTATCAACACAAGGGTGGAATCAAGAATGTTTTCACGTCTCAAGTCATTGAAGAAAATGTTTTTAGCAACTATGAGATTCAGGATATTTTTAATGGAGGATTTTGGGGTTCCAAGAAAAATCTAATCTCTGAGAAAACTCTATACGATACCTTTACCGAGTGTGCGGCTCATCCTGAATACTTTGACTTCTCTCAAAAAACTTCAGACCAGCCAATTATTAATTACATGGTTTTAAAGCACATACCACGCCGATTTAACATTGTTCGTAGACCTGGTGGGGCGCCAGGAAGTTGGGCAGGCAGCAAACATTTCCGAATTCAAGGGAATCAACTCATTGACCCAAACGTTAATCAACCTTTGCAATATCTACATTGGGCAGGCATTCGCATTGAACCCGGTTGTCCTTATTGGGATATCTGGAAATATTACCGCTATTTGAATGAACCCTTACCAAATGATGATTCGTTTCAACAAACTCCTAAAAGTTTCTGGGATTCGCTTGTGGATAAAGTAAAAAGACTTTGATCATACGAATTGAGACAAGCTTAGCAGCCAATACAGAAAGCACCCACAAATGGGTGCTTCTTGTATCTAAAAGAGATATGCAGAGGATATTGATTGAGTGTGCGATCGCTACAGATGCATCGACATCATCAACCTAGTGCATCCTCTTGGTGAGTTTGAATTGTGCAATCAGATTTAGGATAAGCAACACAGGTCAGCACAAACCCATCATTGATTTGGTCATCATCCAAGAAGCTCTGATCAGACTGGTCAATCTCACCCGCAGTAATTTTACCAGTGCAGCTTGAGCAAGCACCTGCCCGACAGGAATAGGGTAAGTCAAAGCCTTGTTCCTCCGCCGCGTCGAGAATGTACTCGTCGTCGGGAACTTCAATTGTAGTGTCCAGCCCTTCGGCTTCGTTGACCAACCTTACCTTGTAAGTTGCCATTAGCGTTTCTTAAATTCCTTAACATTCTGTTATAGCTTAATCTAAGTAAATATACTTAGTCAATCATGGACGAATAGACAAAATTTATTGGTACCACTGATGCATCTTGATATTGGTAGCGATCGCACACGTCAGCTCAGGTTCAATATGCGGCTGACGGGCGCTTTGAACTGTTCAAAACGTCAATGCGGTTCGAGGGTCCCATAGGCAGAGAACAGCATGGCTTCCCAACAGAAGGAGTCTGAAGAACACTCGTATAGTTATTGATGTCCACCAAGTGAATACCTTGACAGCGTTTGAGATAGATTTGAGCGACTCTATCTTCTGGGTTAAGCCTCAAGACTTCTTCAAACAGTCTTGCTGCACAGGTAAACGAATGCAGATTGTAATGCAATAAGGCTTCCTCAAATGCCGTTTTCGTGATTAACTTGCCCTCTCGGAGTTTAGGTGGATCGGCATCAAATACCTCATAAACACTCACATCGGCTGATTTTCCCTTAACCTGAACTCGGTCGATGATGCGAAAGGCATATTGATTTACATCTTCTAATTGAGCAAAAGTCCAGTGAGAAATTAACATCGATACCCCATACTTTTTCGTCAATCCTTCAAGGCGAGAGGCTAAATTGACGGCATCACTGATGACGGTGGTATCCATTCGATTTTGTCCTCCAACTGTACCCAACATCAAAGAACCTGTATTGATGCCAATACCAATCTGAATCGGCACGTAGCCAGAATTAACGCGATACTGATTGTATTCAGCAAGTCGGTGCAGCATGGCAATTCCTGCTTTCAGCGCATCATCAGCATTCCCGCTAAATAGAGCCATAATCGCATCACCGATATATTTATCAATAAAGCCTTGATGAGCGACGATCACAGGCTCCATGCGAGTGAGATAGGCATTAATAAATTTAAAATTGTCCTCTGGAGTGATGCTTTCCGATAGAGTAGTGAAATCCCGAATATCGGCAAATAGCACTGACATCTCTTTCTGCACCGAGTCACCTAATTTGACATCGACAATGCTTTCCTTTTCCAAAAACTGGAGAAATTGACAGGGGATAAAACGTGAGGAAGCTTCATTGAACTGAGTCAGCTTGCTCTCACTTTCCTTGACTTCCGAGTAGAGTTTAGCATTTGCGATCGCAATTGCGGCTTGGGCGGATAAAAGTTTTATAACTTCCAATCTATCGGGAGTAAAAGCTCCTGTGGTAAGATTATTTTCCAAGTAAACAATACTGATTAGTTTGTCTTGATTAATCAGAGGAACACAAAGAACTGACTTGGGTTTATTTTGGGTGATGTAGGTCTCTTTGGTAAATTGCCCCTCACGAGTAGCATCATTTAAGACTACGCTTTCCTTTGTGCGGGCAACATAGTTGATAATTGCTGATGACAGTAGGGGAGTTGAGCTATACACGGCTAAAGGTTCAATTGGAATTGACTGCAATACGGTGACGCTATCTTCCTTTGCTGCACCTTCTGCTTCAATCAGCAGCTTACCCGCTTGTGCCAAAATCAAGAAGCCTTTTTGCGCCCCAGCATTCTCAATTAAAATCTTCATCAATTTTGCCAGTAATTTATCTAGCATAATTTCACCAGAAATTACTTGGCTGGCTTTCATCATGGTGGCTAAATCCAGTACTTTTGAACTTTCAGTGCCACTTTCCGTCACTCTTGAGAGAGTGGTAATGCTATCAGACTTTTTAAAAAGCAACTGTGGATACCGCGCTTCCAAATCCTTGACTTTAGCAATTGCTCCCCATTGGCGATAGCAATGACGAGCATCCAGCATATAGACTTGTGCAATTTTTGTTTTACCTAAAGCTAGATAAAACTTTGCTGCTAGTTCATGAGCTAGCGCTTCATCATTAATGTATTCATGTTCTTTCGCCAGTTCGATAGCGCGATCATAACAGTCTATTGCCTTATCCTTATGACCAAGAACTCGGTGTCGCTCTGCTTCCACCAAATAAAACTTATGGAGGTGAGTCATCGGAGCAGAATTCGCCCATTTTTTTATCTTTTTTTGGTTGAGTTCAACCTTTTTCAGGATTCTTTTTTGCTCGGACTTAGAAGCGTCAGAATATATAGCAAGATGAACAAGAGAATTGTAGAAATGAGAAAGAGGAATAGATCCTACAGCACTCTTTATATTTTTTTCCACTAATGCGGCATTTTCAAGGGCTTGCTGATAGTCTTCAAAAAGATAGCCGAGGTATAATTTGAAAAAATAGATTGAATGACAAATATTTGTAGTATTTGCAGCCAAATGAATGGGCAGCATTTTTATTTCATCATAGCTTTCACCGATTAAACGGCACTTATCTTCAGCCCGATCCATCAAGTTCAATACGACTTGTCGATTGAGTTGATTGTAATAAAAGAGTGTTTCTTGATTGAGTTGCCTGAAAGCGTTACTGTACATTGCCATCTCGCATTCCAGCCGTGTCAAGTCCTTGCCCATTACAAGGGAATAGTAGCAGTAGGCACCGGCTGAATAAGTTGCATATTCTAAATCTCCAGTTTCCAGCCCAATCAAGTAAGCATCTAGTAAAGGAGATAAGCTTTCCCTAAGATGCTCCTTCCAATGTCTGATAAAGTAATTAACAATAAAGAGTGTCCTAGCTTTAAGTTCTTTAGCATTAAACTTATCGAGTAAACGGAGAGCAAGTTGACCAAATTGATAACCGGACTCAACGTCTCCTACGACTTCCCCAGAAAGAATTAGCCCGTAGGTAGCATAGGCATAAGAGGACACAGGAGTATTCCCGTATTTGATTGATAAATTGACCTGCTTCAATACAATTAATGGAAACAGTTCCGACGCTGCGAAATACGCAGCAGAAGCTACACCCGATAGAATACGCATGGCAGCTAGCTTGTAAGGATCGCTCATTTCTGACAAATCGATTAAATCCTCGATGCGTTTCCCTGCTAGCCTGACCTTTGTTCTCACCAGTTCAGAGATAATATCTAATTTATTGGACTTTTTGGGAAAGCGAATTCCCAACATTGTCAATACTGATAGTGCAGTCTTAACTGCATCCAAGGGTTGATTATGCGCCGTATAGCCTTGGATTTTGATTTCATAGATCTTCACTTTGTCCAACAGCGTTTTAGCTTGTTGCAGTACAACAGAAGCAAATCTATCCATTTCCTCAAAGCTACCCCTCAAGATAGCTACCTCTACTGCTTCCACATACAGTGCTAGGGTGAGGTCATACTGGCTTTGCCAGCTATCTGTACTGAGGCAATTTATGCCAACTTTTAAGTAATTCCATGCTGATTCATAAGCGGCTGATGCCTTAGCTTTTTTGCCAGCAAGGAGATTTAATTGAGCTAGCTGATTTCGTTCTGAATCAACAGCGATTAACTCAATACCAAAGTTTAACTGATTGACGATATCAAAAATCTTTTGTTCTCGTACCTGTTGCAGAGTATTTTGTAACAGAAGTTGCCCAACTTTCCAGTGAATAGCTTGCTTGTCTTCTGGGGGAATTAGAGAATATGCGGCTTGCTGTATCCGGTCATGAGCAAACTTGTATTCAATAGTTGCTGGTTCTTGGTTTATTTCTAATAACGAGTGACTGATGATATCTAGATCAATTGACTTGTAGGCATCGCTAAGAGGTATGATCAGATTAGTTGCGATCGCTTTTTGCAGGTCGGCTGCTGTATCTTTTTGAGACTTTTCATAAACAATCGCCAGCGTTTCGAGGTCAAACTGATTTCCTATTGCCGCAGCTAGCTGTAATACCCGTTGTGTAGAAGCATTCAACCTTTGAATCTTGCTAGCCATTAGCTCCACAACATTATTGGTGATGCTCTGCGCTTTAATCTGCTCTAAATCCCACTGCCACTGCCCTTGACTACCCCCCTGACTAAGGGGCTTCAAGTCAAACTTTATCAGTTTTTCGGCATAAAGGGATTTCAAAAACTCCTGAAGGAAGAAAGGATTACCACCTGTTTTTGATAATACCAATTCAGCCAGAGGAATTGTCTTCTCTGGAGTGTATTTTAGAGTATCCGAAATTACCTGATTGATGTTGGACAAGTCCAGAGGGGAAAGGAAAATATGCTCGATTTTTACCCCAGCTCCTCTTATCTCGTCAACAGTTAAGATCAATGGATGAGCTGTATTTACTTCGTTATCACGGTAGGCACCAATGAAGAACAAATATTGGCTATCGGGCGCACTCATCAGCAACTTAATCAGCTTTAGTGAAGCGACATCTGCCCACTGCAAATCATCGATAAACATCACTAAGGGATGTTCGGGTTGGGTAAACACCCAGATAAAGTTTTGAAAGACGAGATTGAAGCGGTTTTGAGCCTCAGCTATTGCTAAATCTGGCACCTCCGGTTGCTTGCCTACAATCAGTTCCACTTCAGGAATCACATCAATAATCACTTGACCATTGGCACCAAAGGCAGCTAAAAGCTTTTCTCGCCATTGGGCAAGAGATGCTTCAGGTTCGGTTAAAAGTTGCCGTACTAAATTCGAGAAGGCGCTGACAATAGCTGAGTAGGGTATATTGCGCTGAAACTGGTCAAACTTCCCCGATATAAAATACCCTCTACACTTAGTAATGGGTTTATAAATTTCCTGCACCAACGCTGACTTTCCGATACCAGAATAACCCGATACCAGCATCATTTCGCTTTTGTTAGTTGTTGGTTGTTTCTGACCATTAACTCGCTCAAATGCCGCTAGGAGAGTTTCTACTTCCGCCTCACGTCCATAAAGTTTTTGCGGGATTTGAAACTTGTCAGAAATATCGTAAAGACCAAGAGGAAATTTTGAAATCTTGCTTTTATTTTCTAACTGAAAAAGACATTCTTCTAAATCTGCTTTAATTCCCCAAGCACTTTGATAGCGCTCCTCTGCCGTTTTCGCTAGCAACTTCATGACAATCTCGGAAACAGCTTTGGGAATGTCTGGATTGAGTTCGTGGGGTGGCACGGGTTGTTGAGCGATATGACAATGGACTAACTCCATCGCATCAGTGCTATCAAAAGGAAGTTGACAAGTTAGTAGTTCATAAAAAGTAACACCAAGGGAGTAAAAATCCGTCCGGTAATCCAGCAAACGGTTCATTCTACCCGTTTGTTCCGGTGAGATATAAGCTAAAGTTCCCTCTAAAATATTCGGATTTTTGATTGTCGGGTTTTCGCGAGATAAGACGGTGGAAATGCCAAAGTCGATGATTTTAAGCTGCTTTGTATATGGGTTGAAGACAATATTAGACGGGTTGATGTCTTTATGGATAATATGGCGACTGTGAACTTCTCCTAGAATCTCAGTAAGCTTTATGCCAAGGAAGAGAAATTCTTTGAGCGCGAATGCTGAGTTATTCATCAAGATCTTTAAGGATTCGCCGCCAAAATCCTCAAAGATTATTACCAGAGTATTTTGATACTTTTCTAACCCATAAGCTCTGACAACGCCTTCAATACTAAGCCTGTGAGTGATTTCATACTCTTGTTTGCATCTGAGGATTTCTTCCGGCGTGGGGTAGTCTTCCTTCAGAAACTTGAGGATAACCGCTTTATTATCTTCCTCTCGGATACCCCGATAGACTAAAGAATTGGTACTTTCATAGATTTGGACAATAATCTGGTAGCCTAGTAGGGCGCTCATCATTCTGACTCTTTAAGGTATCTTTTGAGCTGATTAAGATGCGCCCTTCTTTAGAATCGATAACTCGAAAAAGCTTTCACTCATCAAGTCAGTGCGTAGTTTTACCGCTTACCAGCCGAGAGCGTTGGTTATCTCGTGAGTCAGCGAAATAGGATTGAAAGGTTTAGCGATCGCCCCTGCCACACCAAACGATTGGAGCTGGTGTTGATTGAACCAACGCGCTTTTGCCGTCAACAACACGACTGGAATAAGTTGCGTAACCGGATTGGCTCTTAGCTTTTGGAGAAACGTCAAGCCGTCTATTTCTAGCATGGAGATGTCTAAAACAATGGCATCCGGTTGCACTGCCACTGCCTTGTCCAACCCTTCCTGGGTAGATGCAACTGAATGCACATCCCAACCGCCCAAATCTTGTAAGCAGGCTTGTACTATCTCCCGAACATTAGCTTCGTTATCAACCAGCAAAACGAGTTTGGTGTTCATCGCCACCTCCAGTACGCTCATACACTTCCCTTAACCTCACTCACTTTGGGTTTGAATCTAAATTTCTGTACTGGCTAGCTGAAAGTTGCAAAGCTTTTAAGCCAAATGGTGGACTGGTAACAGCTTTCCAACAAAGTAGTGAGTGCCCCTTGCATGGAATTTGCTCAATCGCTCCAGTGTTGTGGAGACTTCCAGTGTCCTGTATTCATGGTCTTTAGTCTGCGATCGTTAACCAGCAACTCTAACGATCTCCCCGTCGTTCAGGTAGTGTGCTGAGGTTGCTATGTCTCAAGGCTAAAAAAAGAAAATAAGGAACTTATAAGGACGGAAAGATTTTGTCCAAATAAATTGGCAGTGGTTGCCTACAGGCTTCAAGCCAAAATCTCAGCGACCTGTTCAGAAATAGTCACCGGGTTAACGGACTTAGTCGTGACCGGGGTAGACGCACCGCGTGCAAACCACGCTGGGTCATTTGCTAACTTCAGCATCAGCCTATTCTCAGGAGGCTGCGGATTTTGTGTAATCCGAGAATTTATCAGGCTGTCAACATAGAGTTCAAGAAAAAACGTAATTTCTTTTCTAGCGGTCTTTTGCAGGCATGAGGGGAGTGTCGAAGCCACAATCGCGTAGGTTTGTGCGGCTTCCTCAAGCAAATCAAGAATTTCTGCTGAGGTTACATCCTGATATTGCTCTTGCCGACCCGCCAGAACCTTAAACAGCGGCAAGTCAAGATTTTGAAAAGCTAAAGCCTCTAGATCTCTAAAATCAACAGTCATCAGTCGTTTCCCTGATTTAATGTAAACAGTAAATTAAATATGCTGGGTGTCTTCCAAGAAGGCACTTTAGATCTGCGTGGCGAAAGTTTCTCACTTGCCGTGGTGCTGAGGTTGCCTCGTCTTTAAGACTAAACCTAAAAAATAAGGAACTTATAAAGATGTTTATCGTTCATGGTTCATGGCAATTTTCCAGTAGGTATTGCACATTGTACGGATGATTCTTCTGGAGTAGGCATCCCGCCTGTCCTGAAGGATTTAGGATGGAGAAGTTGTGCTAGGTTTGGCTCGGTCTAGTTGCAATCTTCCCGAATGAATCATTCTCCCGATGCTATTCCCCTAAAGCCTCGTAGCGAAAGCCTGAGTTTGAGAACCAAACTTGCCTATGGAGTTGGAGAACTCGGAGGGGAGATTCCTAACAATATTTTGGTGTTTTTCCTGTTGTTTTTTCTCACCTCAGTGGCCGGGTTAAATCCCACCCTAGCTGGCAGCGTCTTGCTAATCAGTAAGGTTTGGGATGCTGTCAACGACCCCTTGATTGGAATCTTAAGCGATCGCACCCGTTCCCCTCTAGGCAGGCGCTACCCCTGGATGCTTGCAGGTGCTATTCCCTTGGGAGTGTGCTTCTGCTTGCAGTGGTTCGTTCCACCCACTACGAATCAATGGCTACTGTTTGCGTACTATAGTGGGATAGCTCTGCTGTTTTATACAGCCTTTACGGCCGTTGCCGTTCCTCATAGTACCCTCGCTGCCGAACTAACTACTGGTTATGACGAACGCACGAGCCTGGTTAGCTTTAAAGCAGCTTTTAGCATTGGCGCTAGTATCCTCTCCCTGACTTTAGCTCAGGTAATCTTTGCCAAGATTGCTGACCCTTCCAAGAAGTATTTGATTCTAGGAGGCGTGTGTGGAATTATCGCCATGTCTGCGGTTTGCGTATGTGTTTGGGGTACCTACAAACGCTATCAGGCAATCCAAGCGCAACGAATTCCAGTTTCTCTCTCCTCATCCCTACCAATCAGGCAACAGCTTCAGATTGCCTTAAGCAATTTCCCTTTTTTGTGCGTCATTGGTATTTATCTGTGTTCCTGGTTAGGTCTACAGGTAACGGCAGCAATCTTGCCCTACTTTGTGATTAACTGGATGAGACTGCCAGACCATTACTTTACCCAGACAGCAATCGCCGTCCAAGGTACAGCCTTAACGATGATGTTTTTCTGGAGTGCCGTCGCGACTCGATTGGGAAAAAGAGCCATCTACGGGATGGGGATTCCCTTGACAATATGCGCTTTGGTTGGGCTGTGTTTCCTTCAACCGGGTCAAGTGGGGCTGATGTACGTCTTAGCCGTGATGACAGGGGTTGGTTTGTCCACAGCTTACTTGGTACCTTGGTCGATGCTGCCAGATGTGCTGGATTTGGATGAACTCAATACAGGACAGCGGCGAGAGGGGATTTTTTGTGGCTTGGTTGTGCAGTTCCAAAAAACGGCTTTGGCGATCGCACTTTTCCTGGTAGGCAAAATCTTAGACTGGGCTGGATTCATACCCACAACTCCCGGACAATCGCTTCCTTCTCAACCTGAATCAGCTCTCTTGGCAATCCGTTGGCTTATCGGTCCCGTACCAGCGTTAGTGTTAGTTTTTGGTTTGGTTTGCGCCTACTTCTATCCAATTACTCGCTCCGTGCATGGGGAAATTCTACTAAAACTACTAGAGCGTAGGAATAGCTCCAAACACCTCTAGACTAAACTAGACTCTACAGGCTCCAATCTAAAATTTCAGCGACCTCTTCAGAAATGGTTACAGGGTTAAAGGGTTTGGTAATGACCCCAGCTACGCCCATCTTTGCAAACCGCGCTCGGTCATCTGGTAGTACTTTGGCAGTCAGTAGAATGACAGGAATGGATTGAGTAGCGGGATTTTGCTGAAGCTTTTCAAAGAAAACGAAGCCGTCCATGTCCGGCATAGATACATCGAGAAGAATAGCATCGAGGCTTTGAGCTTGTGCTAAAAGCAACCCTTCCTGAGCTGAAGTAGCTGCGATCGCTTCCCAGCCTCCCAAGTCTTCCAGGCAAGCCCGAACCACTTCTCGGATGCGTTCTTCATCGTCAATCACTAAAATTCGCTTGTTCATGGTTCATTGTTTGTGGTTCAAGGATGAAGTATGTTATCGCGCTGGTGGTACTGGCAAGGTGAAATAAAAGCTGCTGCCTTCACCTAGAGTACTTTCAGCCCAGATACGTCCACCGTGCTGCTGCACGATACTTTGGCAGATAGCTAAACCCAAACCTGTACCTCCTTTGGAGCGAGAATCCGAGGCATCAACCTGCTGAAATCGCCCGAAAATTGCTTCCAGTTTATCCACTGGAATACCTCGCCCCTGGTCTTTAACTTGGAACAGGACATGGTCTGACTGGAGTTGGGCAGTCAGGGTAATTGTGGTATTGGAGGGTGAGAACTTGATGGCGTTACTCAATAAATTAGTGAGGGTTTGGATAATCGAATCAGGGGCAACCCACACTTGAGCCGATACAGGAGAAACACACAGAGCGATCGCTGCGGAATCAGCAAGAGCTTGCATGGCATCCACCGATTGCTGTATCAAAGCCGTGGCATCACAAACTTCCTTCACCAACACCACTTTGCCCGAATCTAACCGTTCCAAATCCAGGATGTCATTAACTAACCGCACCAAGCGTTCGCTATCAGTCAGGGCAATCTCGACCATGCGTTTCGCTTTTTCGGGTTTATTGTCATAGATTCCCATTGCCAGTAAGCCGAGGGAACCTCGAATGCCAGTCAGTGGAGTCCGCAGTTCGTGGCTGACGATGGAAATAAACTCATTTTTTATCCGCTCAACGGTTTGACGCTGGGTGATATCTTCGCCAATGCTCGTGGTTCCGATGATGTTCCCTTCTGCATCTTGCAGGACGGTGTTGTTCCAGGCAATGAATCGTTCTTCACCCGATTTGGTCAGAATTGGGTTGATGTAGTGGGTGTGAAGGTTGTCTTCCAAGACTTCATGAAAAACCGTGTTGACCTGCTGTTGATGGGATGGAGGAAGAAAATTTTCAAACCAGTTCTTGCCCAAAACTTCTGCTTGGGTATATCCAGTGAGGCTGAGGAAGAAGGGGTTAACATACTCCACATTTCCCCTTGAATCTAAGCCTACCACCAGGAGTTGCACGTTCTCCAAGAGCGATCGCCACCGTCGTTCGGCTTCTTGCAGGGTCGCTTCTGTGCGCTTGCGATCGGTAATATCCAGTGACGTTCCGAAGAGTTTAACAACTTGCCCTTGCTCGTTAAAAACAGCCTCTCCTCTTGCCTCAATGTACCGGACTTGACCAGACGCTCCTGGTGTCGCTACCGCTGCGCTATTGGGACGCACAATCCGAAAGTCAAATTTGTAGGAGTTTCCCGACGCAAGCGCTTGCCCGACAACTTCTTGCCACAAGGCTCGGTCATCGAGATGAATCTGCTGGAGGTGTTCGTCGAAGGTTGGTTCGGGTTCGGTTGGGTCAAGACCAAAGATGCGGAATAGTTCCTCTGACCAGGTGATTTCCTGAGTCAGTACGTCAAATTCCCAGTTACCAACATGGGCAACTCTTTGAGCTGTTGCAAGATTGGCTTCACTTTTGCGGAGTTTTTCCTCAGCTTCCCTGCGTTCGGTGATGTCAGAAAATGAGGTAACGGCTGCGTAAGCTCTAGTTTCTCCGGGGTGAATCAGCGGTTGGGAATTAATGGAAATCCAGGTGAGCGACCCATCCGGTTTGTGGATGCCCATAATGACGTTAGACTGGGGTTTTCCCGTCCGTAAAGTAACCATCGCCGGATGCAGTTCGCCAGGGAAAGGTGAGCCATCTTCGTAAATCGCCTGCCAACGACGGTCAACTGAGGTAAGTCCTTGCATTTGTTGGGCGGTTAGTCCCAGGATGCTTTCAGCACTGGCATTACAGGCAGTAATTTGACCGTCAGCCTGCTGGAGTACAATTCCCTCAGACATTACCGTGACAACAGAACGGTAACGCTCTTCACTGACTCGTAGCTCTTGCTCTATGCGTTGGCGCTCAATCAGTTCCGCCTGCACCCTAGAATAGAGTTCCGACTGCTGAAGAGCGATCGCTACCTGCGTTGCTAACTGTTTCAATAGCTCTATCTCATAAGACTGCCAGTGCCTTTCACCCCGACAGTGATGGACGATCAACAGTCCCCAAACCTTTCCACCTGCAAGAATGGGGACGATTAAGTTGGCAGTAACTTGGAACGGTGCGAGTAATTCCAGGTAGCAGGGTTTTAGACCTACGGTGTGGATATTTGCGATCGCTGTGACTCGACCTTGCAGATACAGTTGAGCGTAGTCTTTGCTAAAGCAAGGGTCGTAAATGGTTGTGTCCAGAACTGCTGGAAAGTCAGCACAGACGGACTCCACGACAATTTGCCCACTAAAGTCGGAATTGAAGCGGTAAATCAGCACACGGTCAGTCTGAAGGAGTTGTCGAACTTCTGTAACGGTGGTGTTGAGAATTTCATCGAGTTCTAGGGACTGATGAACTGAGAGAGCAATGGCTCCGAATAACCGTTCCCTTGCCTGTGCTGCTACGCGATCGGTAATATCCCGTACCGTCCCAAATAACTTCTCGATCTGACCGTCCCCGTTAAAAATTGGTTCTCCCTGACCAAACAGATGCCGTACAGAACCGTCGGGTCGTACAATCCGAAACTCTAATTGGCAAGATTTTCCTCCAGCAATCTGGTTAACCGTTGTATCCCATAACGTTTTGTCGTCTGGATGAATCTTGTGCAAATGTTCAGTAAGGGTCGGCGTAGCTTGGCCTGGAGCAAGCCCGTAAATGCGGAAGGTTTCATCTGACCAAGCGATTTCTTCGGTAGCTACATCGAATTCCCAACTCCCTACATGAGCGACCTTTTGAGCTTGGGCGAGGTGAGTTTTCTCCTTCAACAGTGCAGCTTCTGCTTTTTGGCGTTCTTTAATTTCCTTTTCAAGTTGTGCAGTGCTGGGAATTGCCAAAGCTTGGGGCAGTAACGAGACTAGTTCGCTAGCCGTATACAAGGAGACAACAGCAGTAAACGCCTTGATCAAACCCGACAGCCAATAGTTAGGATGCCAAAGCGTCCAAATTTCCATGATGTGAGTCGTGCCACAGGAAATGATGAAGGCACCAAACAACAGGAAAATCCAGTTGAAGGGTACATCTCGTCTCTTAGCGACAAAATAGCTTAGCGTTAGCGGAATTGAGTAATAAGCCAGCGCCGTCAAGGCATCTGATACGATGTGTAACCCTACTAAACCTGGCTTCCAGAGATAGCAATGTCCGTGGGGGATAAAAAATTCCGCTATTACCATACTGACTATCTTAAAAACTCTCAAAAAAGACTATGCAAAGGAGGATGCCAAACTCCGCAAGCCTTAAATCTAGTTTGCCTCCATCACGAGCAATACTGCTAGGAACCGCTGCTTCAGTTGCCAAGAATTTGAGCTGAAAATCAACTTAGAAGCCGAAGCTCACGGAGATCGCATTTCGGTATCTTTCGCACGACTCATTATCGTTAATGGTTAGTAAAAGCTGATTAACAGTTTCGAGCGCCTCAATGCCATCATTAGCGACAATTACATTTAAGCCATTAAACAATAGAATTTTTGATATGACTAGCTATTGGACTCGGTCATCATCTACCAGTAGCACTGAACTCATATCAATTTTCCTAAACTCTAAATAAATCTCTAGAAAAATCCAAAAACAAATGAGATTAAATCGCCTTCACCAAAGGACATTTTGTCACCTGCATATAATCGGTAACGCTGTCCTGTCGCCAATCGTTTCTGATTGAGATATGTGCCTTTTGCACTTCTCATGTCTTCAATGAAGTAGATGTTTCCCTCTTTCTGAATCCTTACCTGAAGGCGAGAAACCATATCTGAGTTTGGAAAATTTGATAAATCAACATCTAGGGGAATCCGTCCATTCAATTTACCCATGTGAATAACAAGGAGATTTCTCGATAATTCAATAGATGTGCAAGTTTGTGTATGACGCAGCTCGATCGCATTTTGAGTCACAAAACGAGTTGTTTGCATAGCGCTAGTAGCGAAGTTCCTGGTTTCAATTTGTATACTCTTAGACTAAACTAAAGTTTTTTGAGAAGTTTATTTTAGGCATCAAGACTCGATAAAGATTCAATGAATTTATTTGTTAAATGCGTGGAGAATTATGCTTGCAACAGCAATGATTATTATTATGTTTGTCTAATGTTTGTTTTGTGTATAACTTCAATATTTGACAGATTAAATATACTAAAATCATTGCTTTTATTTATATAGCAATTCTCGTATCAGGCAGGTACATCTAACTTTCTTGCCAATTCCCAATTCCCTTGGGGTGCGCTTCCTCATCCGGAGAGAGCCTCCGGATGCCAGCGTCACCCAATTCCCGAAAACCTAGAAATTTGTACCTCATCCACAGGAGAACCGCTATAGTTCATTGTTGATTGAGAAGACAATGAACCATGAACTTATGTTTGTTTTAACTTCTGTCGTAACCGAACTCGCTCAATGTGGCTTGTCACTCGCGTGACCAACTCCGGCCCCACCACTGGTTTATTAATAAAGTCATCCGCTCCAGCCGCAAACACCCGTTGGATTGACTCGGCATCTGTGTGAGCCGTCACAACCAGAATCGGCAAATCCCCCCACTGCGGGTCTTGGCGCACGACCTGACACAGGTCGATTCCGCTGAAAGTAGGCATCTCCAGATCTAAAACCAGCAGATCTGGAGTAGTTGCCGTCAGCACTTCCCAGAAGCGCTGAGGCTCATTGAGGTTCGTCACCTGAAATCCCCAAGGTCGCAGCAGGCTGCTCAATGCTGCCAGCGTTGCAGAATCGTCATCCACGACCAGAACCTTTGCTTCTACTGACTGAGTTTGGGGGAGGATGCGAGCGATCAGCTTTGCTGGTGCGCTTCGCGCAATCGCTTTGAAAATCTGCTCTGGTAAAACAGGTTTGTGTAGGAATCCACGCCCTCCCAAGCGAGACACAGCAACCCGGTCTTCCAATCTGTCTCGTCCGGTGAGTGCCAGAACTGGAATTGTAGAAGATTGCTCCGCTAGTTCCCGCAGCAGCGTTAGTCCATTTTCGGCTGAATCGGGAAAGGTAAGCTCTAGCAAGATGACATCGGGAGGAGTTTGGGCAACCTTCTGTCTGGCAGTCGTCAAATCGGGAGCCGTCTCAATTCGCATTTCCCAGACGGTGGCTTCTACTTTCAGTTGCTCAGTTAGTACCCTATCGTCATCAACGACCAGCACCAAAGGAGTTTGAGCAGGAGGTGTTGGTTCTGCAATGAGCGAGGTGGGAGGTTTCGTCAGTTCTTGTTGAAGGTCAGTAACCAGGCGATCGAGTCGTAAGACTTCCTCCCGTCCCAAAGCCTTGTCATCCATCAGCATATGTTCGATCGCCCGTGCCAGATTCGAGCCTTCCGGATAACCAAACGTTCCCATTGCACCCGCTAACTTGTGGGCTTCCTGCCTTGCACTCTGCCGCAGAACTTCGCTCAAATTGCCTTCGATCAGTGCTATCTTTGCTTGCTCCAGTACGGTAACCTGCTGTGCAAACGTATCTCTGAACCGTTCCAACACATTGCTGATTGAAGCCAGACCTTTCAATTTCGACTGGCTCCTTTCCCCCTTGTCCCCCGTTGCTATTTCCTCGCTTCCCCCTCCCGCACCACTCTCGCCCAACGCCTTCTCTTCAGGAGGAGACTTGAGCCGATAGCCCAAGCCATAGACTGTCTCGATAATTTCTTCAGTCATTCCCCCTGTCTTCAGCTTTTGTCGCAATTCTTTGATGTGGACTGTAACCGCACTTTCGGCAGGTGAGCCACCCAAAGACCAGAGGCGATCGATAATCGCACTCCGGCTGAAAACCCGTTGAGGATTTCGCAGGAAAAGCTCCAGCAAACTGTATTCTTTGGGGGTTAGAGAGAGAAGTTGTTCTCCAAAAGTAACCTCGCCCGAAACCGGATTCAAACAGAGGTTTCCCCAAGCCAGAACGCTCGTGACAGGAGAATTTCCCCGACGCAGCAAAGCCCGAATGCGTGCCATCAATGCCGATAATTCATAGGGCTTGACTATGTAGTCATCTGCTCCTGCGTCTAACCCTTGGACAATATCGCTGTTGGAGTCTTTGGCAGTCAGCAAGAGGATGGCTTTTTGATACCCCGTTGCACGGAGTTGGCGGCAAACGCTGATGCCGTCCAGTTTGGGAATGAGCCAATCCAATAAAATCAGATCATACTCAAAGGTTGTCGCCAGTTCTAGACCAGCTTGTCCGTCTGCCGCCACATCGACCGTGTAATGATGAGCAACGAGAGCTTCAAAAAGTGCCGAACCGATAAGCTCATCATCCTCCACCAGCAGAATTTTCACGGTGATTATTCCCCCTAGTTTTTTTGCCAACAAACAAGTGCGCGATCTGAAGATCAGCAGCTCTCTTGCTAACGCCGCGCTTTGCTGCTAGCGCACCATGCTACGCAAACGCTAATGCGATCGCGTTGTGGGTATCCAGGGTTTTAACACAAACGTCAGTGCAATACAGTGACGGGATGGTTTAGAAGCAGATGGAGAAGTTGTGCTAGGTTTGGCTCACTCTAGTTGCAATTTTCCCCAATAAATCATTCTCCCGATGCTATTCCCCTAAATCCTCATAGCGAAAGCCTGAGGACATCTTGGTGTTTTTTCTGTTGTTCTTTCTCTCAAACTTCTAGAGCGTAGGAATAGCTCAAATCAGCTTTAGAATTTTATTTTTATTCTCTAAAATTTGGACGGAACATAATAAAGTTTTCCACCCCATTGATATTAACTTGCGTTATTAGCTGATATCCAAAGTATTTGTAAAATGCTACATTTTGCTCTTTCGCTGTTTCGAGATACACACCAATTGAAGTAGGATGTGCTTCTGAACGTGAATGAAGTGCCTCAAGCAGAGCGCGAGCGTATCCTTTCTTTTGAAAATTTGGGTGTACGCCCAAGAGCATCAGGTAGTAATGAGGCTCTGGAGGATGGTGCCGTTCTAAAATCCTCAAGCTTTGCCATAGGTGCCAAGCTACAACCGGGCTTATACCAAAGCTTACTTGTAGTAACCAATGAATCTGTAGCCAAAGAGGAAAGCAACTCTCTGGTTCCTGCATGACAGCAACACCTGTTACGAGATCATCCTGCGTGACACTCAACACCCGTTGGTTCGCAGCGGCTTGCAGTGCGAGTCCAGCCCGAAACAAGAAGTGCAGTCGGCGCTGAAGTTCTTCACCTTCTGCCTTGCAAATTTGGCTAAGACCAGAGCCATTCTCAAATGCAAGAACCAGCAGTTGTGCAATTTCATCAACCTGGGAGGCATCTAATTTATGAGCATTAGCCTGATGAGGAGGCATCGGTTTGTGTATCGTAGCCTTATAAGGTTAAAGAAAAATTCGCCTTTCCCTCTTCTCCTTTTCCTTTATCAACTATTTGATCAAGCCTTTCGTGAACTGGTACAAGGAGGCTAAGAAACACTTGCCCATCCTGTTAACTGTGATGTCCAGTCTTGTGTCGTGTCTAATGTGGTGACGAGAGATTGTTCTGTATCCGTGAAGAATTCGGCCGTGGCTTGTTGCTGAGTCAGTAGCTCAGCTGTCGCATCAGAAACATCATCCGTGCGTGCTGTTAGCCGATCGCGCAAAACGGATTCTGGAGCAATACAGTGAAGAATCTGTATTGGTAGTTGGTGATGCTGGCCTCTAGCGATCGCTTTTTCTCTGAACACCTGTCGGTCATACTTCGCATCCAAAATCACAGTAAATCCCTCGTTTGCGAGCTTAATGCCCAACTCTAACAAGCGATCGTAAGTTTTCTCATTCATCGCTGCTGTATAGAGTTGGGCGCCTCCTGTCTGTTCCAAAGGAATACCAGCAAGGTGTTTACGTACTGCATCAGAGCGGATATGAATCGCTCCGATGTGTCGTGCTAGATGTCGTGCTACTGTCGTTTTACCAGAACCCGACAAACCAGACATCAAAATTAAGCGTCCTTGTTGAGAAGAAGCAGCATCAACGCTTGGTAAGTGCATATACTCCCAAGCCAACTGGTAATACTGTGCGGCTGTTAACATTGCTTCTTGCTTCACATCATCTGGCACACCAGGGTCATCCAACAAAAAAGAAGTCACCTTCGCTCGCACATAGGCTTGCCGACTCAAGTACAAGGGCAGCACCCTTAGCCCTTCCCAATCGCCAGTTTGCTCCACATAGGTATTCAAAAAGGCGTTGCCTAAGTCTTTACGCCCCCGTGCCTCCAAATCCATCACCGCAAACCCAATGTCGTACATAACATCAACGAAGCGGAATGGCTCATTAAATTCGATACGGTCAAATAGCCGAATTTCGCCTTGCCATAGGCAAATATTTCTCAGGTGTAAATCCCCATGACATTCTCGAATCTGATTATCTTGGATGCGGCTTTCAAAAAGCGCTGACCTAGTGGCAAAGAAAGCATCAGTAGCCCGCTGAGTTTCTTCAAACTGCTGGCTAGTCTGAGGTCCACCCACGTATTTTTGTGTTTGCTCGTAATTCTCATCAATTGCCTGACGGACTTGGGAGACTTCACCGAACGAGCGGATATAGTCGCTTGTTTCCGCTTTGGCATGGAATTGAGCAACAATTCGCCCTAACTCCTCCATGTGAGCTTCCGTCAGCTTGCCTTGCTCAAATAGGCAAATAAACAAGTCATCTTGGGGAAACTCCCGCATTTTTAGCGCATATTCTACTGGCTGACCTGCCCCATTTAGCTCGAAGCGATCGCCATTTTCCGTCACTGGCAACACGTCTAGGTAAATCTCCGGTGCAATGGGTTGATTCATCCGGATTTCTTCTAAGCAGAAGTGCTTACGAGCCTCCAAGGTGGAGAAATCCAAAAAGCCAAAGTTTACTGGTTTTTTGACTTTGTAAGCATAATCACCTGTAAGAAATACATATGAAACGTGAGTCTGCTTCAGCTCAATTGGTTCTTTAACAGGGTGGGGATAAAATCCTGGCTCCATCATTTGCTGAATCAAGGCAGGAAGAGCGGTTTGAGTCATCTCAGTGCAAATGTCCGTAAATATGCTTAGTCAGTTGTGTCAAAAGATACCTATAAAAAAGCCAGGGACAATTGCCCCTGGTCTAACTATCTCATGAGAGCAAACCTCAGGTAGATTCGGTAGCTTCTCCGGCTGCCGTAGCTTCTACCTCGTCGTCCTCTGTCTGTGTAACTGAGAGCGGTGCAGCAATCGCAACAACTGTATTCTCCGGTTCACTCAGTGCCGTGACTCCCTCTGGCAAAACAAGGTCTTGGACACGTAGGCTATCCCCAGCCTGAAGATTAGAAACATCAATCTCAATTGACTCTGGGATGTTCTCAGGGGCACATTGTACCTGAAGTTCCGTAAATACAGGGTCGAGGACTCCTCCTTCTTTAACACCCGCCGCTTCTCCGACGAAGTGCAATGGCACAGCTACCTCAAGGCTTTCTTGAGCAGCTACGGAGAAAAAGCTGAGGTGGTAGATTGAACTTCTCTTCCAGGGATGAGTCTGCACTTCCCGGATTAGGGCTTTACCACTCCAGGGAAGGTCAGGAATTTTGACCTGAACCAGGGTGTTATTGACAGTGGCTTTTTTGAGTAAAGTTTCTGCGTCTTTGGCACCGATGGTCAGGGCAATAGATTCTGTACCTTTATGACCGTAGAGGACAGTAGGGATTAGACCAGACCGACGCAGCGCTTTGGGTTTGCTGCCTTCTGGCCGCTTTTGACATTCAACTGTAACTTCCATTTCAGTAGCTTGTATAGGTTTTCAAGTTTTAGCGATAGCCCGATCTTTGATTTTAGATTGCTGATACCCAAGATGATGGGTTGGACTCAAATCCAACATCTCAAATCTAAAATCTCAATCCTAGACTCCTGATGTTACTGGTGTGCCGTTGGCGTGTAACAGTGCCCGCTTGGGTCCGTGGATTGGGTCTTCCACGATAATGGTTTGATCTCGGCTAGCACCTAGGGAGACGAGCGCAATTGGAACAGCCATCAACTCTGCCAAGAATTTGAGATAATTCAGCGCTTCTGTGGGTAAGTCTTCTAAAGATCGACAATGATCTGTTGATTGTTTCCAACCGGGCAGAGTTTTATAGATCGGTTTGCATCGAGCAAACAGGCGAGCGCTGCTAGGAAAGTCATGGCAGTGCTGACCTTCGATTTCGTATGCCACACAGACTTTGATTTCGTCTAGGGTGTCAAGAACATCCAGTTTGGTGATTGCCAGACAGTCGATGCCATTGATCCGAACCGCATAACGACCGATGACGGCATCAAACCAGCCACAGCGACGACGGCGCCCTGTCGTTGTTCCAAATTCTGCACCGCGATCGCATAATAAATCTCCGAGTTCACCATCAAGTTCTGTCGGAAATGGCCCTTCTCCCACGCGAGTTGTGTAGGCTTTCGCCACACCAATCACGCGGTCGATCATGGTTGGCCCGACACCCGCACCCACACACGCCCCACCCGCAACCGGATTCGAGGAAGTCACATAGGGGTAGGTACCATGATCTAAATCTAACAGCGTCCCTTGAGCGCCTTCAAACAGAATATTACTCCGTCGCTGAATTGCCTCGTAAATCTTCAATGAGCAATCAACAACATGGGGACGTAGCCGTTCGGCATACTCTAGATACTGCTCAATCACGGTCGCCGGATCTAAAGGCGGCAAATCGTAGAGCTTTTCGAGAATGACGTTTTTGTAGTTAATTGTCCAGTTTAGTTGTTTTCTTAGTATGTCTGGGTCCATCAGATCCAACATCCGAATCCCAGTGCGCTCTGATTTATCGGCATACGTTGGCCCAATGCCACGACCTGTTGTGCCAATCTTATGGCTACCTCGACGCTCTTCTGATGCCTGGTCAATTAACCGATGGTAAGGCATCGTAACGTGAGCCGTTTCGGAAATCAGTAGGTTTTTGGTGGAAATGCCTAACGCTTCGATTTGATCGAGTTCGGCAATAAGTACTTGTGGGTCAATGACCGTGCCAGAGGCAATAATGCACTCGGTATCGGGATACAGAATTCCAGAGGGAATTAAGTGCAGTTTGAAGGTTTGACCCTGAACAACAACGGTATGCCCTGCATTGACTCCCCCCTGGTAACGGACGACGACATCTGCTGAGCGACTTAGTAAGTCAGTGATTTTTCCTTTTCCTTCATCGCCCCACTGGGCACCGATTACAACGACGTTAGCCAAGGGTTTTTTTTATAGTGTTTAAGTTTTCACAAACTATAATTATTAGCATTAGGTTTAACCAATGTCAACCAGCGGTCAGCCGTCAGCCGTCAGCCGTCAGCTTTGAGCCGAAAAACATTTCTAAACAATTAGTTTGGAGGCTTATAGCTGATAGCTGATAGCTTGTAGGACGATAAAAGGTGGAGGTGTGGAGGAATTACTAAAAACTCTGTTACGTCGTATTGAAGCGGCGAATACTCAGGTGACGGCAAAACAACGGGAAGTCATAATCGTTGGGTCATTTCAAGCAATGATTAACCCAACAACAGATATGACGTGGCTAAATTACGCAGTGCCGATTGCGCCTTTGGGAACTAGTGCTGAGGTAGCGCAAGCACTTGTCGAACTGCGTCATGTTTTTAGAGAACGCGATCGCATTCTCCGCTTTGAGTTTACCGAATCCCTGTGGTCTACACTCCCAACCGCTTTGGAGGATGCTGGACTCACAAGAGAGGTACGTCACCCGATGATGCTGTGTACACCAACTGACTTTCAGCCTTATCAAGCGCCTGCTGTACAAGTCCAACTGCTTACCCCAGACGCTCATCCTGATATTCTGGCAGCCTGTGTGACGATTCCAAAGCAATGCTTTAGCTTGCATAATACTGCCCAAGCTCCGACAACTCAGGAAATTAATGAGTTGAAAGAGCAGATTTATAAAGGGATGATGCAGGGGGCGCTAGCTTACATTAACGGGATACCTGCTGGTGTAGGTTTCACCCTGCCGATGTTGGGAATTAGTGAACTTGTTGGTGTTGCCACCTTACCCGCGCAACGGCGCCGGGGTGTAGCCAAAACGTTATGCAGCACTTTAATCAAAGACCATTTTCAGACAGGAGGTGAGCTAGTTTGGCTAGCAGCAGGTGATGCGATCGCACAAGCCATTTATGAGCGTATCGGCTTTTACTTAGTCGATGCACGACTCAATTACATTGACACTTAGGGAGCCACAGAACAACTTGTCTCCCCTACTCTTATCTAATTTGCCGACAACAGCTTACCTTTAACAAACCTAAACTTATTTGGAGAATTTATTGTGACTTTATACGCTGATTTACACCGCCATTTGGGAGGTTCAGTCGTTCCTCGGATTCTCTGGCGCTATTTCCATCGCCAAAACCCTGAGTTAGCCAAGCGGTTTCCAGAATATCCAGAATTTGAGGGATTTTACACGCGATCGCGTAAGACTCTGGATGAATATCTAGAATTGCACACGCTGGTAGAAAGCGTTCAAACAATAGAAACATTACCCTATTTCATCTATCGGCTAATTCGTGGCGCTCATATTTTTGAAAATATGGCGTATTTGGAATTGCGTTACACCCCATACCTACGAACATCTGAAGAGTTGAGTCAATCAGAACGGATTGACCAGATGGCGAAGATTGTGGAGATTGTTGGTAAAGCCAGTCGAGTCAATGAGTATCCGATTGTAACCAGCCAAATATTGTGTATGCACTCGCGATTACCGTATGAGGTAAACAAGGCAATTGTTGACCTCGCGGCTGGCTCGAAAGAATATGTTTGTGCAGTAGATTTGGCTGGAGGAGACGCTCATTATGCAGAGCGTTTAGATGAGTTTGTTGGATTGTACAAATATGCGCGATCGCTAGGTCTAAAAACAACAGGTCATCTCTACGAAACTACTGATGGCTGTTACCCGGAACTCCTCCCTTACCTGATGCGAATTGGTCATGGAATTCAGATTCCCTTAAAGCATCCAGAGTTATTAAAAGAAGTGCGAGAGCTGGGGCAATGTTTAGAAGTTTGTCCCACAACGTACTTAAAAACAGGTACTCTCGATGATATCCATCAGTTAAAAGTAGTATTTGACCGCTGTTTTGAGGCTGGTGTAGATATTGCAATCTGTACAGACAATGCCGGGTTGCACAATGTCCGTCTGCAATTTGAGTATGAAAACTTACTCACTTACGACATTATTGGTTTTGAACAGTTGCAAGCTTGCCAAGATGCGGCATTCCACCATGCCTTTGCTTGGCCCCATCCTCAGCGTCCTACCTCGCTGTTAACAGGATTACTACAAAATGGGGCGAAGCAGCCTGTTGGTGTCAACAATCAGTAGACCTATATTGAAAGTCGGGAATGGGGAATGGGGTTCCCTACCACCTAACACCTATTTTCAGATTGGAAGTAACCATTTCGGAGGCAGTTGGTAACCTAGTAGGTGTTGACAAAATTTAAGGGAAATAAGCATGGTACAAGCAAAACCTGGTGATATCGTAAAAATTCACTACACAGGCAAATTAGACGATGGCACAGTATTTGACTCCTCGGTTAACCGTGAGCCTTTAGAATTTACTCTCAGTGGAGGACAAGTCATTCCTGGCTTTGACGAAGCGGTACTAGGAATGAGTCCTGGGGAATCAAAAACCCAAAAGATTCCGATGGATCAAGCGTATGGCCCGCATCGTGATGAAATGGTTCTGGAGATTAGCAGACAGCAGATCCCACCAGAATTGGAACCCGAAGTTGGTCAGCAATTACAAGTTCAGCAAGAGAATGGGCAAACTATCCCAGTGTTTGTTACAGAGGTAACGGAGTCCAAAGTGACGTTAGATGCTAATCATCCTCTGGCTGGAGAAGACTTGACGTTTGATATTCAGTTGGTCGAAATTGCTTGAAAGTTTTGTTAAATACAGAGCGTAAATAAACCGAAGATAAACTTAACCCCCATTTCCCCTTAAAAAGCGAGGGAAAGGGGGTTAGTAGTTATTTTTGAAGCAAATCTTAAGGTCTGAATGCATTATTCTAACTCCCCAGTATCAGGAGACTCTAACCATGGTGAAACCCGTAAGCGGAAAGAGTGTTAACAAAACTGCATCAGAGGAGGTAAGGTTAGCGATGCAGCAAGGGGAGGAACCGTTAGCCTCAGCGACCTGTAAAGGCTATCGCTCTCAAACCGAACAGCAAGTTTTAGAGACATTTTGCATCAATCAGTTGCTGTCACATTTGAGCAGCTACGTTGATGAAGATTTTGATGCAGCGTTGATGAATCTGAATGAGCATGAACTCGATTGCTTAGCTGCAACTCTAATCCAACGGTTAATGAGTAGCTTGAAAGGTAAGCAGATTGCCAGTTATTTAAATGCTATCCGCCACGGTGACTCGGATGTGCTGTGTGACCCAAGCCATTTAGAACTTCCTTTACCAACAATTGAGCTACCAGTGAACTTTCCGAATGGCGTTACGCCGAGCTATAAAGAAGGCGATCGCGTTAGGTGGCAAGCTCTCGGTGAGAATACAGATTGGGGAATTGTAATTGGACGCTATTACACCTACGCCCAACATCGGTGTGATTGGGGAATATGCTACCTCATCCGGTTGGATAAAGATTCCCCTAGTGCAGCTTGGACTGTTACTGATACGGCGTGGGAAGAAGATATAGAAGCGATCGCAAGTAGCGATACTGACTTTACCAAAGGAGAGAATTCTTTACCTAGTCTCGAAGGCAAGCAACTTGTCTTACCTCTCTTCCCTGAACAACATCCCCCTAAATCTGAGAGTTCTACAACGCTTTTACGCTCATTAGCCCATCCCCTCATCCCCAAATCCCTACATCTACGTCTACCCCCCGGAACCTATAATCCTGGACGACGGGATAGAAACAATCCTAGGATGCTGACTCAGCGAGAGCAAAATCTGATTGAACTCTATAGCCAATGTCAATTGGGAATGGCACCCAGGAGATTTTATTCCAAATGGTTTGTGAGTTACGAGCATCTTGCCTCAATTTGCGATCGCTCAATTTCGACAGTCCGACGCTGGTTTATGAAAGGTAGCAACCATCGCCGTCCGACTCGCACTGATTTGCGTCATCTCGCTCTTATGGACTTTCTCCTAGAACATTTTGAGGAGATTCCTTCTAACTTACGAAATTTACTATATAGTGCCAATTTGGGTCAGTGAAGAAGCCGAGGAGGCATAATTTTAGCCAGCACATAAACGTCATAATGTCAAATTCACCTGTCACTTTTTTAGCTAGCTATCTTCTACTAATGTGGCGACAGTCCCAATTAAACCAGGTATGAGGAAATCAAAAGCGACCGAAGCTCTGCGTGTCGCCCAAGAGGTTGCTGCCATTCGTACAGCACTGAAGAAACGTGGCTACCATCTTCGCAAGCGCCCGAAGCAAGCCTCTTGGAGCATCTACGTTACTGATGACAATTTTTATATGCTGACCTATCAACCTGCTCCAATTAGCAGTTGGGTACTTCACCCACAAAACGAGGATAGTGACTGTTTGAAGGAGAACGGCAAGACTGAACGCCATAGTCTTGAAACAGTTATTCAACGTGCATTAGTTCAGCAATCTACAGGTAGAGCAGGGAGAGTGTCATGACTTATTTTGAAAAACTGCATCCGTGGTGTGTTATCCGCCCCTTACCTAATTTGCAACGACTTGTTGTCGCACGCTGTCGTCGTCGCAGTGATGCGGAGTCGCTTGTGCAAGTGGTTGGCAGGCTTGTCCCCTCAGTCCCTTACACGATTGTTTTTGATCCAATGCCAGAGCCGGAGGATAACAGTAAGATAAGCGATCGCTCAGTGCCAGAAGAAATTTGATATTAGGATTTTAATTTTTCCGGACACCGCAGGAGTGATGCCGGATTAAGAAACAGTAGATGCACCCTGATGACTGCCCTCAGTTCACGCTGAGGGTTTTTTGTTGTTAGTTATTGGTTATTGGTTGGTAAGGACTGCGTTGGTTACCAGACAGAATTGGTAGAAATAACCCACCAGCAAAAACTCTCCCTCTGCTTCCCCTGCTTTCAGAACTGGTGGGATTTCGCTGCGAATATCTAGGGATAAAAACTCAACTGCGGTAATCCCATAGTTTCTTCCCAACCCATCATCACATTCAGACACTGTATGGCTTGTCCTGCTTGACCTTTTATCAAGTTGTCAGTGACTGACATAACAATTACTCGATCAGTCCGGCGATCGACTTCAACGCCGATGTAACACAGGTTGGTACCACAAGCCCACTTCGTTTGGGGATAGATACCACCAGGTAGCACCTTAATGAACGGACAGGCTCGGTAGAATGCGGTATAAATTGTTAGTAAATCTTCTCTAACTAGTCCTGGATCGCGCATAGTTGCATAAACGGTAGCATGTAAGCCTCGCACCATTGGAATTAGGTGAGGCGTAAACTGTACCGTGACATCATGCCCTGCTAAATCACTGCAAATTTGCTCAATTTCTGGGGTATGGCGGTGATGAGCAACGCCGTATGCCGCTAGGGAGTTGTCGGCTTCTGAGAGTAAAAGATTGGTTTTTGCGGCTCGTCCTCCACCTGATGTCCCAGATTTTCCGTCAATAATTGCTGTTTCTGGGATGATTAAGCCTTGCTTGAGAAGTGGTGCGAGCGCCAGTAGACTCGTCGTGACATAGCAACCAGGACAACCTACTAACTGAGCGTCAGTAATGCGATCGCGGTATAGTTCCGGTAATCCATAAACTGCCGTTGCTGCAATTTCCTGGTCTTGTCGCTCTCCACCATACCAGCTTTTATAAGTCTCCAGGTTACTGAACCGATAGTCGGCGGAGAGATCGAGAACCTTGCATCCCTTTGAGATTAGGGTTGGTGCCATCTGGTAGGCTAAACCATTTGGCAATGAGATAAATACCGCTTGACAACGGCTAGCAATTTCATCGAGATCAATCGGCTCAATTATCAGATCAACGCGATGGGCTAAGTGGGGGTAGAGTTCAGCAAATGGCTTGCCAGCACTACTATCTCCTCCCAAATAAACCACTTCCACTCCAGGGTGATCCATCAACAGTCGCACAAGTTGCACGCCACCATAACCTGAAGCGCCAATGATTCCTACGGGTAGGCGTTTTAAATCACCCATCATATTTTTTTCCTAAGAAGCTGAGATTGAATAGGGTTTAACATTTGCTGCATTCTAGTATCAAAAGTGAACTTTGGTGGTATAAATTTGAGGGATTTTTCGAGAATTTTCAAGAGCAACATCCTCAATGCCTTTGCTTAAACAAACGGGATACAATCAAATTAGAACCAAACTTTAGAAATCTTTACGGGTTGCTCAACTCGTACACTTGCAGTGGAAGCGTCTCAAACTGTTTCGTTTGAATTTGACTCGATTGATGCGGCTTTGGCAGACCTGAAAGCAGGTCGTGCTTTGGTGGTGGTTGATGACGAATCCCGTGAAAATGAAGGGGACTTAATCTGCGCCGCGCAGTTTGCAACGCCCGACATGATTAATTTTATGGCGGTCGAAGCACGGGGGCTGATTTGTTTAGCCATGATGGGCGATCGCCTTGATGCCCTGGATCTCCCCTTAATGGTTACCAAAAACACCGATAGTAACCAGACTGCCTTTACGGTAAGTATTGATGCGTCTCCACACTTGGGTGTTACAACTGGCATCTCCGCAGAAGACAGGGCACGAACAATCCAGGTGACTATCAATCCAGAAACAAAACCGGATGATTTGCGCCGTCCTGGTCACATTTTCCCGATCCGGGCACGAGAGGGAGGTGTTTTAAAACGGGCAGGTCATACAGAAGCCGCAGTTGATCTCCCCAGGCTAGCCGGACTTTATCCCGCAGGTGTCATCTGTGAAATCCAAAATCCAGATGGCTCAATGGCGCGTCTACCCCAGTTGATTCAGTACGCTAGAGAGCATCAACTAAAAATTATCAGCATTGCTGACTTAATTAGTTACCGCCTCAAGTACGATCGCTTTGTCTATCGAGAGACGATCGCCGAATTACCTAGTAACTTTGGTAGTTTCCAGATTTACGCTTATCGCAACACCTTAGATAGTTCAGAACATGTGGCAATTGTCAAGGGAAACCTGGCTGAGTTTGAAGACAATGCTGTCATGGTGCGGATGCACTCTGAATGCTTAACGGGTGATGCTTTGGGTTCGCTGCGCTGTGATTGCCGGATGCAGTTGCAAGCAGCGCTGAAAATGATTGAAAGTGCTGGACAAGGTGTCGTTGTCTATCTGCGACAAGAAGGGCGAGGGATTGGTCTAGTTAACAAGTTAAAGGCATATTCGCTACAGGATATGGGACTAGATACCGTTGAAGCCAATGAACGCTTAGGATTTCCAGCAGACTTGCGGGACTATGGCATGGGAGCGCAAATGCTCAATGACCTCGGTGTCAAAAAAATTCGCTTGATTACGAATAATCCCCGAAAAATTGCTGGTTTAAAAGGCTACGGGATTGAGGTCATTGATCGTGTGCCACTGCTGATTGAATCAAACGACTACAACACAACTTATCTTGCAACCAAGGCTCAAAAATTGGGTCATATGCTGTTGCAGACGTATTTAGTCACTGTCGCAATTCAGTGGCAAGATGCACCGCAACCTATAACCGAACGTTACGAGCGTTTGGAGAAATTAAGGCATCTAGTCCATAGCCAACACCTGTTATTGCAAGAGGAAGCAAGACCTGTTGCGATCGCTTTATTTAGCAAACCGTCCTTAATTGTTCACTTAGGCTTTGACCAAGCCCATCTAGCTGCACCAGATTGGTTCAAATCAGAACGCCATCCCTACGTGCAAGCGATCGCTCAAATTTTGGATAATTTGAGTGAATGGCAGCAACTAGGACGCATGGAATTCCTTGTGTCCTCCGGTACTGACCCACTCACTAGCTTACAAGTCCAGCTAGATCGGCAAACCTTCCCCTTAACTGAGCGACCTTCCTCGATCTGCAACAATTTAACAACTCAAAAAATCTATAGTTTTGCCAATTAAGCGACTACAGGTAAATCGCAAGGCAAGGAGAAAAGGATTTTCTTTGACCCAGAAAGGCATAAGGCAGGAGGCAGAGGGAATGGCAACGAACCCTCTGCCTTCTTCAACTTTGCCCTTTTCTGACTGTTAGAGCAGCTTATTATTCATTTTCATTAGCTTGTGGCAAAACTGCATCTGGGCTGTATATGGTCGAATAAAACTGCCGAGCGCCGATACCCATGCCAACCCCTATTAGAAAAGCCATCAGAATGCAAGTAATCGCAAAACTGAAAAAGCCTCCAGCAGCATAAGCTACTTGGTCTGGTACCTCTTTTGCCATCTGAACTTCCCCCAAATCCTATGCGATCCTTTCTAAAAGAAAGCAAAATTTAGGAATGACTACTTCTGTCTACCTGCTTATGTCATGGGACGCATTTCTGAAGGCCGAGCAACTACTCATCCGATTGGTATACTTGATAGCTTTGGAGTTAAAAGTCAGATGCCTTGGCTCTGAAGTAAAGCCAAGGCAAGGGTTTTGTCGTTTATGGCTGATGCTTTTAGTCTGACTTTCTCCTAAATGTTGCAAGTTGCGATCGCGCTTGTGTACGACTGGAAGCGATCGCTTAAGTTCTTAATTTCGCTCAGGGACACATCTACGCCAAAACCGAAACAGCCTGCATCACAGGCATTGTTCTCTGTAAAAAAGATGAAACTCAAACCTTATTCACTCGCTACTTTGTTCCTATCAGTTTGCTTGACTGCACCAGCGTTGGCGGCAAACCCTGACCACGTTAGACAATTACAAACAACCAATACTTGTCGAAGATGTGACTTGAGTGGTACTGACCTCAAGAACGCTAACCTAGTGGGTGCTGATTTGAGTGGAGCGAATTTAGTTGGCGCTAACTTAGAAAATGCCAATCTCAGTGAGGCAAATCTATCGAGTAGCAACCTCGCTGGGGTGAATTTCCTCAGTACGAACTTGAGCCGCGCTAATCTCACGGGTGCCAATTTGGTTGAAGCCAATCTCAGCAATACCAACTTGAGTGAGGCTGATTTGAAATATACCAATCTAGTCAACGTTAATCTGGACGGTACTAAGCTAAGCGGTGCTGACCTTAGTGCAGCAAATCTTGCCGGAGTTGACTTAAGTACAGCCGACTTAACAGGTGCAAAGGTACTTGGTGCTAACTTAGTCGGTGCTTTGGGGCTATCGTTGCCGCTTTTGCCGATGAACCCTACACTTGGCTCTGACTCAGAACCAACTACGGGAGAAAGTTCGCCCAATCCTGTTGGTAGTCCTTCTCGTCGGGGAGGGACTAGGGGAGGTAGTGAGTATCAACCACCTACTGACATTGGGCGACCTACTAGAACAGAAGGTGCAGGAACCTACCAGACAACTCCGCCAACGGGTAAGCCTGAGTGATATAGCAGTCAGCTATCAGCTATCAGCTATCAGCTATCAGCTATCAGCCATCAGCTTTTTTGTTTTCCTGACTAGTAGCGCAGTTTCACGGCTTTTAGCTGTACCTCATCCAACTGACAACCGCTATAACAACAAACAACTAACAACAAACAACCAACAACACTTAATATGAGCCTTGATGTGATTGTTATTGGTAGCGGCATTGGCGGGTTAACGGCAGGTGCCTTGCTGGCTCGTTATGGGAAAGCTGTGCTGGTGTGCGAGAGTCATGCGATCGCAGGTGGTGCCGCTCATAGTTTTCATAGACGAGGCTTTGAGTTTGATTCTGGGCCTTCGTTCTACTGTGGTTTGGGTAAGCAACGCCCCAGTCTCAACCCTTTACGACAAGTGCTAGACGTTCTGGGAGAATCGATCGAAGTTGTTCCCTATGACCCGATGGGACATTACCATTTTCCAGAAGGTACGTTTCCGGTTTACAGCAACGCCGAACACTACCGGGAAGCTGTCGCAGAAATTACTCCTACTGGAGCAAGGGAACTGGAACAATTTGAAAAACGCCTGTTACCGCTTTATGAAGCCTTACGGGATGTTCCAACGATTGCCCTGAGAGCAGATTGGCAGCTTATTTCTGTCTTACTAGGACGCTATTTCCCCTCGGTGTTAAAAATGTTGCCGCAACTTGGTGTCATCCAGGGTTCTGTTGGTGATGTCATGGACAAAGAGGTGCATGACTCATGGGTACGGCGATTGATTGATTTAGAATGCTTTCTCCTTTCTGGACTGAAAGCGCATGGCACAATCGCCCCAGAGGTAGCGTTCATGTTGGGCGAACGTACTCGTGCTGGTGTTGAGTATCCAGTGGGGGGAAGTGGTGCAATTGTTGAAGCTTTGGTGCGTGGCTTGAAGCGCTGGGGTGGTGAATTACGGTTGAATGCTCATGTCGAGCAAATTCTGGTGGAATCGGGTAAAGCTGTTGGTGTCCGGTTGCGGCAAGGTGAAATTATCAAAGCGCCTGTAGTCATCTCCAATGCAACGATTTGGGATACCTATAACACGTTGCTACTCAAAGAAGACTTACCTCCGTCTTATCGAGAATCTTCTCTAAAAACACCAGCCGTTGAAAGCTTTATGCACTTACACCTGGGTATCCGGGCGGAGGGGTTAGAGAATCTAACAGGGCATCATGTGGTTGTTCACGATGCGAGTAAAAATATTACAGAGCCTGGTAATACCTGTATGATTTCCATTCCTTCTGTATGGGATGCAAGTCTTGCACCAGAGGGGCATCATGTTGTTCATGCTTACACGTTGGAACCTTACGAAGGCTGGCATCGGGATGAGGGGTATGAGGAGAAGAAAAAAACGCGATCGCAACCTTTATTTAAGGCTCTAGAACGAGTGATTCCGGATATACGCGATCGCATTGTGCTTGAACTGATTGGTACACCCCTAACTCATTCCCATTATCTACGCCGCTATCAAGGAACCTATGGCCCTGCTATAGCGGCTGGTAAAGGGATGTTTCCCGGTTCACAAACACCGATTTCTGGTTTATACCGTGTTGGTGACAGCACTATGCCAGGAATTGGAGTTCCGGCAGTTGCGGCTTCTGGCATCCTCTGCGCTAATACTTTAGTTACACCGCAGCAGACATTGGAGTTGTTGGAACACCTCGGTAAAAATTGACGAAGTACCAATTGTTAACGAGAGGAAGAAAGTGCGATCGCTTTTTACAGCAATTTTCGATTCAGTGCAATACAGTTAAGGGCACACAACCGTGCGCCCCTACCAGCAATCTGTACTTCATTGACTTGAAAAATACCATAATTTAGCTCAAAAAACGTTGGCGAAGCCTACCAAAGGCATAACTCTTTTGCGTACCCAGCTAATTCAGAACATCAGCAAAGTCTACTCATGAACTGTGCCATCAGGCATGATAGTACCAGTGAGGTTTGCTTTTTGCCCAAAGTCTGCCCCACTTATGTTTGCTCCTTTCAAGTTTGCCCTCTCCAAGTTTGCTCCTCTTAGATCGGCACCACGAAGGTCAGCGCAAGTGAGGTTTGCCCCACTCAGCTTGATTCCATAGAGGACAGCACCACAGAGGTTTGCCCCGCTTAAGTTCGCCCCATTCAGGTTCATGTACTGAAGATTTAGACCAACCAGATTAGCCCCAGTCAGATTAGCTCCGCTAAAATTTGGCTGAGACAAGTTTGCGTTTTGCAGATTCGTATTACTCAGGTCAACCGCAGTAAAGTTACCACTCAAGCTGGTCGTCATTAAGTTAGCGCCACTCAGGTTTGCCGCAGTAAAGTCTCCCTCTAACTTTGCCTCACTTAAGTTAGCACCACTCAAATTTGCCTGAAGGAGTTTTGCATTAGCAAAATTTGTCTTGATCAGATTTGCCCCTTGTAGCTTTGCCATGGTCAGATTGACTTGACTTAGGTCAGCACCAGCTAGGTTTGCCTTTATCAGTAATGCCTCTGGAGCGATGAAGTAAGCACCTACTTTGGCAGGATTAAAACCTGGAGGAAGGATAGTGGCTGCATTGTAAATTGCTTGCTGAAGATTGACTCCTTGAAGATTTGCTCCTTCAAGGTTTGCATCCAACAAGTTTGCTTTACTCAGATTGGCATTACTCAGATTAGCTCTGCTGAAGTTTGCCTTTCTCAAGTTTGACCTACTCAAGTTGGCTGCACTAAGGTTTGCGCTACTCAAATTTGCCTGTAGCGATAGATTTGCTCCACTGAGGTTTGCCTGAGTCAAATTAGTTTCACTCAGATCTGTTTGTTGAAGATTAGCTTCGCTGAGGTTTGCCTTGATAAGTGTTGCTTTTGCTAGCTTTGCCCCATAAAGTCTTGCTTTATGAAGGTTTGCAGCATTTAGGTTTGCCTCACCGAAATTTACCGTGCTTAACTCTGCCTCACACAGTTCAGCTTCTTTCAACTTTGCACCGCTCAGGTTAAGCGTACCCCGCTTTACACAACTGAGATTTGCTCTACTCAGGTTCGCTTTACTCAAGTTCCCATTGAGGTATTGTTCACTTAGATTTACTCCAGCGAGATTAATCTCAGTAAAATCTTGTTCTCCCTGTTTACACCGCTTCAAAAATTCTTCAGCACTGATAGGTGTTTCTTGGCTCTCTTCCTTAACCGCATAAATTCTGTTGAGCAGCCACATTATTCTCTCTGTCTTAAATTCCTCATCATTGAAAGCTGTAGGATTTTGCTCTTCTACAACTGCATCAATCTCCTCATCTTTTTCAGCTTCAGCCGTTTCAGCATTCACTCCGACTTCAGCATGATGTACCACTGATTCTGTTGACGCTACCAATTCTTGATGCTGTTGCTGTTCAACCTGTTCAAAAGACAGCTCCTCAGTTTCGGCATCATCAACACTCACAGATTCAGTCGCACCGCTAGCAGTTTCGGCATCGTCCAAGCTGTTGCTCGAAGTTGGTAGTTGATTGAAACGCTGTTGTAACTCCGAAACCTGTTCCCTCAAAGGTTCTATCTGCTGCAACGCCTCAGTCATTCCGTCAAACTGGCGTTTCAGCCCTACCATATATTTCGACACGATATTTTGCCGCTCTTCGAGTTGTGAAATCCTCGCAAGCAGAGACGTTATATCTAGTTCTGTGTCAGGCATATTCTTTGATATCCAGGGAAGGTTATTCCCATTTTGTGCGAATCGCACCCTCTCCCAAATCCGGTAAATCACTGAGATTTATAGGCTTGAGGCTGACGGAATTTGTAAACATCTTGAATCGCCTGTACCCAACCATCAGAGACAGATTCTAGCAAGCGATCGCCTTTTTCCTTCGTCGCCACGGTTGCATCACCCAACACCCCACTCTGGGTTAAGTCTCGCGTCACCCAAGCAAAGGGCAATTTACCTTCCATACTCAGCAAACTGTCTTCCGGTAAACCATGAGGATACTCAGCTACCGCTCTTTCCATCTTCACCTGTTCTGGCAAAATCGAGAGCAATAAACTCGTTTCTGCATCGCCAGCATGGATACCCAATTCCAACTCTTTCGGTGACAGCAACTCCTTACCAATGTGCGGTACTCGCCAAGTAAATAACGGGAAAACCAGGAAATCCTCATACTTCTGATGAATATCCCGTGCAGCAATTTCCATCACCTGAGGCTGTCCGCCGTGGGCGTTCATCAGCACCAACTTCCGGAACCCAGAGCGATAGATGCTTTCAGCCATTTCTACCAGTACAGTCAAAAGCGTTTGTGCGCTTAAGGTAATCGTGCCGGGAAAGTGCCAGTGTTCATTTGATTTGCCATAGTACAAAGGTGGCAACGCATAAGCGGGTACCGATGAATCGAGCTTCGCTAAAGCCTTGCCAAGGACGGAAACGGCGATCGCACTATCTACAATAATCGGTAAATGTGGCCCATGTTGCTCAATTGCCCCAACAGGCTGAATAATTACGACATTTTCCTTATCCGGCATCGCTTGAATATCAGTCCAAGTCAGATAAGGAAAAAAGCGATCAGGTGGAATATAACTGTGCATCATTGGCTTCAAAATTTAGAGTAGTTCGTCTATTTTGTCTTCCTGTCTTAGAGGTCATTTATAAAGAAAATCTGCTCTCCAACGCCCTTCAAAAGCAGGGTTATGGCGTGTTTTCTTACCTTCCCCGTGAGATTCTGATCCCCCTAAATCCCCCTTAAAAAGAGGGGGACTTTGACACTCATTCTCCCCCCTTAAAAGGGGGGCTGGGGGGGATCGCCACATAAGACAGCAAGGCAAGCTCTTAATATTTACTTTATAAATCACCTCTTAGTGTGTTTTGTCTAGATATTAGGTTGTAACTTAATCGCCTCAATTAACTGGTCAATCTCGGTGGGGTGGGTAAAGTAGTGGACACAAGCGCGAACACAATCGGGGTCAAGGATAGTTCGGAGCATGAAACCCTGCTGTTCGAGAGAATTTACCAGTTGTTTGTGGGATTGTCCATTAGTTAAGACAAAGGAAACCAAACCCGCTTTTGGGGGTGAGGTAGCAAGAGTGCGAACGTTATCTAACTCCGATAAGCGCTGCCAGAGGTACTCACTTCTTTTGCAAATTTGCTCATAACGTTCTTGAGGTGTTCCCCATTGTTGATGAGTTGCGATCGCTTCTCGTAGTCCTGCATACAGTGGGTAAGCTGAGGTTGCGACTTCAAACCGCCGTGCATCTGGCTTCCAGCCTACGGGTTTACCTGCTTCATCCATAACAATTCCCCGCCAACCACTAAACGTGGGGCTAATGCTTTCCAAGGCATCCGGTCGTATATATAAGCCACCAATACCCTCTGGCCCACACAACCACTTATGACCTGTAAAGGCATAAAAGTCTGCTCCTAGTTCTGTCAAATTCAAAGGTAGGGAACCCGCTGACTGTGCGGCATCAACTAGAACTCTGATTAATTGGGTACTCGCAGAATAGTTACGACAAACTTCAACAATCTCGGTAACGGGTAAGACTTGACCTGTATTCCAAAGCAGATGACTCAGTACCACCAACCTTGTGCGAGGTTGTAGGTGTTGAGCAATGACCTCTGTTGGGTTTCCCTCATTCAGGGTTGCCATGATTGGGCAGGTAGAGACTTCTACCTTAAAGCGACGTGCAATTTCTTGAGCCGTGGCAATAATGCCGGGATGTTCACAATCGGTGAGAAGCATATGGTCACCTGCTTGCCAGTCAATTCCCCACATGGGAATATTGCAGCCGACTGTGACATCTTCAGTAAGGGTAATTGTTTCTACAGGTGCGCCAAACTCTGATGCGATCGCTTTTCGTGTTTGGTTCCCTTCTTCCATAATCCAAGCATTGACCCCTACTGAAAAGGGTCCATTGTGCTGGATATACGCATAGGCTTGTTGGATCGCCTCCAGCGAGGCTTGTGGCAATGTGCCTTGACCCCCGAAATTAAAATAAGCTTTGTTGGCTAGGGCAGGAAATTGCTGCCGATGGCGTTCGAGCTGTGTTGTTGCCGGATAGATGCCAGTCATAGAACGATTCAGAGAGGACAAGACCTTTCATTTTATCGTTCTGCTTCTCTCGCAACCGTCAAGACAAGCTTGCCAGTTCTACCAGAAATTTAGCGTGCGATCGCTTTTGTTGTAATCCTGATACCCTTCTCTATTATCTTTTTGCAACGAATATTTACTTTCTAAAGTGTAATAATTATTCTACTTTCAATTAGAATTTACGTAATTTTTAGGTTAATGAAGTCAAGAATAATTTTAAAGCAAAACTTAAATTAAATTACTGCTTCTAAGCTTTTATGCGTAAGTTATTCAGCTATTTTACCTAATTAATCTTTTTAAATCTTGAGCTACTGTAGAAGATGCTGAGGAAAAAATGTTTTTTTCATTCCTTGGAGTTTTCTTAGTTCCCTTTTAAATAGGGGTTGGGTCATCAAGGTGAAATTTCTGGTATCCAGTCGGTTAATTACTAGTCCTTTGTAAAAGAACTGTAATGTCACGCACTCGATATAACTCAGATATAGTAGAAGTGACCTAAAATAGGATGTCAAGGAAGCCGACAAATGCTTGCAGTATAACTTGAGTGCATCTCCCCATTGTTCAATGTACTTGCTACTTAAGTCGGTAAAACTTTAGGGTCAGTAAAGAAGTAGGTAATTCTGACCATTCCTCTATTAAAGTTCAAAGGCAATAAATTCGACGCTCTGGTGATTTTCCGAGGTTAGAGTCTTGGGAAATCTAGGAGTCAAATTAAGAGCGGAAAAGAACGCGCACTTATTCGATACTAGAATTAAGGGCTTCCATTGTAGTGGTAACTATTATCAATTTATTAGTTAGTCTCGGAAACTTACAGAATGATTGAACTCAAATTGCCCAAGGAACAGTCAGTAGACCAACCTTACATAACTCGCCCCAAGAAACGTCGATTCTCACCCTTGCAATGGTATTACAACTTACCGATTCAGAGTAAGCAAATTACTCGGCTCTACACCTCTCAATTTATCTCTATCTTTGGATTTGTGGGTGTGGGAGCTTTGATAGTTATAACAGCAGGACGTACTCAGTTAGTTAACCAAGCAAAAGCGGAACTAGCGGTTACTGAAATTAATTACAACATCAAAGTCAACCAAATGGGGTTTGGCTTCCGGGGTCAATCTGATAATCCGGCTATTGTTGCATCCGCAACTTATAATACTGAAGGCAAATCCCTAACACCAGAGCTACAAGAGCAAGTTAAACAGATTCTCCAAAATGAAATTAAAGCTCGTAATATTGAATATGCCACTCTAGTCGGCAAGGATAAGCACATTATTGTTAATGCTCATGGTAATAGAATTGGAGAAACATTCGATCCAAATAATCTAGTTAGTCAAGTTTTTAAGAAGCCAGAGCAAATCAAAGCAAGTGGTCTTATCAGTTGGAATGACTTAGCTAAAGAGTCACCATCCTTGTCTCAAGATTTTGTGAAGCAAGATGCACTCATTCGTTATACAGTTACACCAATAAAAGACCCAGTGAGTGGTACTGTTCTTGGTGCTTTGGTTTCCGGAGATATTGTGAACAACAAGTTGCCAATTGTCGAGGAAACATTAAAGGCTTTCGGTAGCGGCTACAGTGGCATTTATCTGCATAAACCGACGGGGGAATTTGTCCTAGCCACTTCTTTAAACCAAAACAAGCAAGATAACTCTACAGAAGTACAAATCCATCGCCCCTTGCACGACACTACACTGCTAAAGCAAGCTGTAGCTGCTCCCGGACAGGTAGTCACAAGACGAGTTCATCAACCGGGAGTACAAACTTACACCATGGCTGCCAAAGCCTTGCTTGATTTTAAGGGTGAGCCTGTTGGTGTTTTAGTGAGAGGAACTCCAGAAATTGCCCTCAATGCACTGATCCGAGAAAGCTTATTGCTACAGCTAGTTATTGCCATCTTGGCATTAGTAGCAGAAATACTCTTGGTGAAGTTGCTAAATAAAACAATTGCTCAACCCATCAAAAAACTACAACAAGCCACTCAAAAATTTGCTAATGGCGATCGCCAAGTCCGTGCAGAAGCGCTGTGCAACGATGAACTTGGACAACTGGCTCAAACGTTTAATGAAATGGCAGACAATATCGTTGCCTCTGAAAGAATTCTTGTACAACAGAGGGACATCCAAAAAGCCCAAGCTGAGCGTTCCTTGGTACTTGCAGAATTTACCAGCCGCATTTATAAATCTTTGAATACAGAGGCTATCTTCAGTATCGCCGTTGACGAAATCCGAAAAGTTTTGCAAACCGATCGCATGGTTATCTATCGCTTCTATGAAGATAGACATACTGGGATAGTCTCGGCAGAATCAGTTGTACTTGGCTGGCGTTCAGCGATTGGGCAAGTCATTTATGACCCATTCACAAAAGAATCGATTGACAGGTACAAAAATCAGCGTGTCTCCGTTTGCAATAACATTAATGAAGCGGGCTTCTCACAGTGTCATTGTGAAATTCTAGAAAGCTTAGAAGTCAAAGCCAACATGGTTGCGCCAATTTTGCAAGGTGGCGAACTCGTAGCTTTGTTGTGCGCTCACCAATGCTCGGCCACCCGAAACTGGACGTATGAGGAAACTGCTTTATTAAAGCAATTGGCAGCTCAGATTGGGTTTGCCCTCAACCATGCAAGTTTACTTGAACAGCTAAAGCGATCGCGTCAGGAAGCAGAATTAGCACGTCAGGAAGCGGAATCAGTCTCCAAGCAAGTCGAACAAGCCTGTCAACTTGCAGAGTTAAATTCCCTTGAGCAACGCCAGCAAAAAGAAGCACTTCAGCACCAAGTACTTGCTCTCCTTGATGATATTGAAGCAACAGCTCAAGGTGACCTTACAGTTCGGGCTGATGTGGGCGAAAGTCAACTTGGTACAGTCGCTGACTTTTTCAACCTGTTGATTGAGAATCTGCGGGAGATTGTCGTGCAGGTAAAACAAGCCTCGGCTCAAGTTAATACCTCACTTGAAGAAGATAAACAGGCTGTTGAGCAACTCTCCCTTGCAGCACTCAAGCAGAGTTCAGAGGTTACCCGCATCTTAAACTCTGTTGAGCAGATGATGTATTCAATTCAAACCGTAGCCGACAATGCCCGCAAAGCGGCGGCTGTCGCTCATACTGCCGCCACAGCCGCAGAAACTAGTGGAGCAGCCATTGATAGCACAGTAAATAAAATCGTGAATTTACAAACAACGGTAGTAAAAACGGCTGACAAGGTAAGGCTTCTCGGTGATTCCTCCCAGCAGATTGCCAAGGTAGTTTCCTTAGTTCAGCAAATCGCCTTGCAAACCAACTTATTGGCTGTAAACGCTGGTATTGAGGCGAACCGTGCGGGTGAGGAAGGGGAAGGATTCCGAGTCGTTGCCGCACAGGTTGGCGCACTAGCAACTCAATCAACTAACGCAATTAAAGAAATCGAACAGGTGATTGAAACGATTCAGCTAGGTACAAAAGAAGTGGTGGAGGCAATGGAAGAAGGTAGAACTCAAGTCATTGATAGTACCAATCAGGTTGTCGATGCGAAGCAGAGTCTAGAGCAGATTTTTGAAGTTTCGCGTGAGATTGACGAGTTAGTACAATCAATTTCCGATGCAACTATAGCTCAAGCTCAAATATCTGAAGGCGTTACTGATTTGATTCAAGAGATTGCCGAAACTTCTAAACTCACGTCCGACTCCTCTCGTAAAGTCTCTAGCTCTTTACGACAAACAGTAGAAGTAGCCGAGAAATTACAAATGTCTGTTGGTCGCTTTAAGGTTGGCAGTGAAGAACAGAATTGAGAGTCCTCTTTGAAATAGCAGCGGAGTAGAAGGAGCAGGGGGATGTAGCCACAAGTAGCTTGTTAATTGTAGATAGGCTATCCGCCTGTTATCACTGTTATCAGCCATCTTAGGATCATGACGCTGATTGCAGCCATAGCCATCACAATCAACAGCAATACTCCCAGCAATAGAGCGAGAAACAACCAATCTACTCGTCGTTGTCTTTGTCGAGGAATCTCTAGGTGTTCTTCCAGCAAAGCAATGTTTTTCGCATTAGCCTTCCAGGTTACATCCACTAAATCTCCTACCACAGGTACAGAACCTGCCACTGTCTCAAACAGGATATTTGTCACCATTTGCACCATCAGTGAGCGTGGAATACCCAGCCGTGCAGCTTCCAGAACAATGTAGGCTGAAAGACCCGCTCCGACAAAATCACCAGCTCCCGGTAATAGACCGAGTAAGGGGTCAAGACCTACACGATAACGTGTGCCTGGAATGGCGATCGCATTATCAAGCACATAGCTCAACCGACGTAGACGCTGAACAGCAGGGGTATGGGCATCAATTGGCTGACGAGAAGGCTGGGACATTACACAGTTAAGAGTGACTAGATAGAAGCAGATTGATAATTAGTTGCTGATTGTACACCTACCCGTACATACATAGTTAATCGTGACATCTAATATCTAATTCCGCTGCACACCAACTTTTCAATTCAGCTTACCCAAAAGCCAACCTTAATTTCCTTCAACTATTAATTTTAAGAAACAAAATTTTTGAATTAGGCAGTTGGTAAAGCAAAGGAATATCCCAGAAAAATCAAACCTACCCCAAAAACTGCACAAAAGACAAGGAGAATAAACTGATGGAATCTATAACTTTGAGACATTTCTAAAGATGCCAGTTCTAAAACTTAAGTAGAGGTTATAAAGCTTATATTGTCTTCAGACGTGGCTCAAGCCCTCTCTCTTTTGCCCTAAATCCTGTGGAAGAGTTCTGTTCCCCTAGATATGAGTATATTTACGTTTTAGAGTGTTTGGCAGCACTTACGAGGTTAAGGAAGAAACTTCCAAACAAAAAACAGATACTTCCTCTTGAACCTTTCTTTTCCAGTTTCAGTCTAAAGGCTCAAGAAAATAAACCGGTGAGGGGGAACCCACAGGTGTCAGTCATACCTGCCGAGGCGTCAAACAATGACCTTGCTGATAACCAGTCTGAATCTGATACTGAGTTGGTACTCCAGTGCCAACAAGGCAACCAGCATAGCTTTCGCCAACTGTACCGACGTTATTCTTCGCGAGTGAGGTCAACGCTTTACCAGCTTTGTGGTGCTGAGGCTCTAGATGATTTAGTACAGGAGGTTTTCTTACGAGCCTGGAAAGGTTTGCCCCAACTGCGGCAGGCTGCCCAATTTTCTACGTGGATTTATCGCATCTGCTGGAATGTTGCCTCTGATCAGCGGCGCAATTTGCAAAGGCAACGTTCCTTCAACTCAAAGCTCAAAGCCGAAACAGATAGCTTGTCTTTACAAAACTCAAAATCCCAAGCGCCTGACTTGATGCACTTGCACTATCAAGACATCATACAGCGAGGACTACAGCAGTTGAGTTTTGAACATCGTGCTGTGTTGGTGCTGCATGACTTGGAGGATATACCGCAAAAGGAGGTGGCACAAATTTTGGGCATAGCCGTTGGCACAGTTAAGTCTCGCCTGTTTCATGCTCGAATGTCTCTGCGCCAATATATCCAGCAACAAGGAGAAACGCTATGACTCAGTGTCCAGACGATGAGAAACAATGGCAAGAGTTCCTGCGCCAACATCGTTCCACACCACCTCCAGCTAAGGCTGATTTAGAGGAGCAGCTAATGAACGCGGTTGAGAAGTCTCAATCGCCCGTCAGTCGGCAGTTGTGGGCAGTACCACCCGTAATTGCCGCTAGTTTACTGATGGCGTGGAGTGGCTACCGTACTCTGATTCCTTTTCCAGAGTTATCTAATTCAGCAAGCTTGGAAGCTTTCTTAGAGAACAATTGGGAAGGTGTTGTCGGAGAAACCTCAACGTATTCGCAAAGCAATAATACACAAACTGATTGGATGGTATATGCCAAAACAGCACCATAAGCTATTTTGTCAAGAATGAAACGTTAACAATCCAGTATTTGAGTTGAACTTGGAACGTTGAGAGTTGACAGGTTAAACGAGAAGGGAGAGAGGAAAGCTCGACTCTACAGATAGGGCTGAACTAGGGTTTCGCTATCATCAATATTAGGAGTGCCGTGAAAAGAAGCGGGATGGGATAGAGCCGGAGATTGGAAAAAAGTCCTTTTCTTCCCTTGTTCCTTGTCAAAATCTTTGACTCTAAATTTCCAGTAATTTTCTCAACTCCAAACAAATCATAGGCTATTTCCATGTTGTTACGTCGTGTTTCTATTTGGTCAGTTCTCCTGCTTGCGATTGGGGGCGTTGTTGCTCTTGTCAATCCTAAGCCGTTGACCTCACAAATTGAGCAAAACGTTATGGGTCAAGCCCGTCCGAATCAGGAGGGCCAAAGCCTTGTGGAAGAACTCAATCTTACCCCACAGCAAGATCAGCAACTGAAAGCTATTCAGCAAGAGTATAAAGATCAGATGGCTCAACAGCGCCAAGAATTGCAGCAAGCTCAGCAAGAATTAAGTGGGTTGATGGCAGGGACAGCCTCACAAGGGCAAATCCGTGACAAGTATCGTGAGGTAAATGTATTGCGGCAGCAGAAGGGAGAATTACACTTAGAAAGTATGTTAGCGATACGAGAAATCCTGACCCCACAGCAACGTCGGCAATTTGCTCGACTGATGCAACAGCAAAAAGGAAATTTCCGCACTGACGCACGAAACTAGAAGAGGGTTAGAGGAGTGAGGTTTATTTACCTCCACGGTTTTGCTTCGAGTCCTGAGTCAGCGAAGGCAATCTATCTATGCGATCGCTTCACAAAACTTGGCATTTCTTTAGAAGTTCCTGACCTCAACCAAGGTGACTTCTCCCACTTGACGATTACGCGCCAGCTTACTCAAGTAGAGGCAATGTTGGCGAACGCCGAGACACCTGTAACGCTAATCGGTTCAAGTTTGGGTGGTTTAACGTCTGCTTGGCTAGGGCAACGGCACTCCCAAGTTCAACGACTTGTCTTGTTCGCTCCTGCATTTGGCTTTCTCTCGCATTGGTTGCCTAAACTTGGAGCAGAACAATTACAACAGTGGCAGACATTAGGATATCTTCAGGTTTACCACTACACAGAAGGGCGATCGCTTCCCTTGCATTATCAGTTTGTAGAAGATGCCCATCAGTATCAAGACTCGCAGCTATTGCGATCAGTACCGACACTGATTTTTCACGGACGCAAGGATGAAGTAATCCCAATTGAATCGACACGCGACTATGCTCGTGAGCGTCCTTGGGTGCAACTAATTGAACTCGACAGTGACCATGCCTTGACTGACGTAATGCTAGAGATTTGGCAGGCAACTCAATCATTTTGCCAGCTATCGTGAAGGAGACTGGGGATTGGGTTTACAATCGAAAAATTAGGGAAGGGGCTTCAACCTCGACCAATTTTTGGAAATTTTTCCCAGTTGCCAAAGTGTTTAGCCGCTTATGCGTGTTGTCATCCAGCGAGTCAAATCTTCTCAGGTTGAGGTGGCAGGTGTTGTTGTTGGCAAAATTGGACAAGGACTCAATCTCTTAGTAGGGATTGCCAATACTGATACCGAAGCCGAATTGGACTGGATGGCACGAAAGTGCTTAGACTTACGCCTATTTCCAGGTCATGAAACTGGCACTGATCGATGGGAAAAATCTGTTCAGGAAATTGGTGGTGAACTATTAGTCGTCAGCCAGTTTACCCTCTACGGTGACTGTCGCAAAGGACGCCGCCCATCTTTTTCTCAATCAGCCGCACCAGAACCAGCACAACAGCTATACGAACTATTTGTCGAGAAGTTACGGCAAAGTGGTTTGCGCGTGGAAACGGGTCAGTTTGGCGCAATGATGCAAGTCTCAATTGAAAATGATGGACCCGTAACGCTACTGCTAGAGCGAGAGAAGGGGTCAATATGATCCATAGCGGTTTCCGGGAAACATGAAGTATAGCTTAGATCTGTCAAACCTAGACAGAACAAGGAAAACAAAAAAGCTGATAGCTGATAGCTGACGGCTTTCTGCTATTTTTGCTCAAAAATCACCCAGTTAGGTGAATCGATAAGGCGAGGTCGTATTCCATGCGCTGCTCTTAGCCTGGAAAGTAGTCCACAACGAAGATCGTAATGACGCGACTACGGAACTTATAAGTATCAGATATGCGTCCAAATAGCTGTATATCCCTATACGTTCGCAATCTGTATTAAATAGCGCAACGTATCGCGTCCTAGGTAATAATATGAAACGTTTCCGCCAAAAAACTCGTCAAAGGCAGCAGATGCTTGCTGCTCTGACATTAACCAGTATTTTGTCCTTAAGTGTTGCCGCTAATGCTGTAGAACCCTCCTTAGGTTCTGTTAATTCCACACTGAAAAACCGCAGTGAAGCGGTTACTACTCCAAAGCAAAACGACCGTCAGCTACCGCGTCCCGTTGTCAATGCCGTTCGCCGTGAGATTGCGCGTGAGTTCAGAGTTCCCCCTGGTCAATTAAGAGTGACTAGTTTCAGTCAAGAAAGCTGGCCGAATAGCTGTTTGGGTTTGGGTAGACCGCGTGAAGCTTGTGGGGAAATCTTCATCGAGAATGGCTGGCGGATTGTCATGTCTGACGGAGAGCAAAATTGGACGTATCGCACGGATGGCACGGGTCGTCTATTGCGCCTAGAAGGTCAACAAACCCCTCCGAGTGGAAGCTTGCCAGATTCTGTTGCTAATGGGGTTTTACGAGCTGCGTCTGAGCAGTTGAACATCTCAACATCCCAACTACGCATTACCCAATCGGAACGGGAGAATTGGCCAGATGGTTGTCTGGGTCTAGCCCGTGACAATGAGCGGTGTACTGGTGCAATTACACCAGGTTGGCGAGTGACCGTTGAAACGAAGCAACAACGCTTGGTCTATCGCACCGATCGCAATGGCTCTTTCGTCAGGTTGGATGAACAGGCAAGCAATATGGGTAGTAGTACCTTGCCTCAAGCGGCTAGCAATGCCATTTTGCAAGCTGCCTCCCAGCGTACCGGGTTACGCACGTCTGAGTTACGCATTGTTAAATCTCAACAGATTACGACTGACGGCTGTCTCGGTCTGCCGCGTCCTGGGGAAGCTTGCACCAGGATTGCCCTGCAAGCTTGGGAGGTAACTGTAGAAGCTGGACAACAACGCTTAGTTTATCGCTCTGATGCCAACGGTTCCCAGGTCAGGCTGAATGAAGCGGCTAGCACAATTAGCGATCGCAACTTACCAAAATCTGTTTCTGATCGGGTTTTGCAGAGTGCTTCCCAAGAAACTGGGTTACGCACCTCTAATCTGCGGATCGTCCAGGCAGATAAGCAAAGCTGGCCGGATGGCTGCTTGGGTTTGTATGAACCGAATGTTCTCTGCACAATGGCGATCGTACCAGGTTGGCGAGTGACTGTAGAAGCTGGAGACAGCCGTTTGGTCTATCGCACGAATGACTCTGGTTCTGTAGTTAAACTCGACAAACCAGGGACTTATGCAGGGAGTGGTGCTGTTCCAATTCCCAGAAGCGAGTTACCACCCCCCTTGCCAAGTAACACAATCTTCCGTGCGATCGCAAGTGGTGGCATCGCAGGTCAAACCACTGAAACCCGCCTCCAGGATGACGGACAAGTGATTCGATTGCAAGTGATACGCAATGGTCTAATGGCACCAATGCAGGTTTCTCGTATTTCTCGCCAAGATGTGCAAAAGTTTCAGCAGCTTCTAGAGCGAACAGAATTTTCTCAGTTCGATCAGCTAAGTTACCCAGTTTCCAGAGGTGCTGACTACATTACCATCACCCTTACTGGCAAAGCGGGTACAACCAGGTATGTAGATATTGCTGCAAACCGTCTCCCTCTGCCATTGCAAGAAGTTGTTAAAGCCTGGAATCAAATTGCTAGTGGTAGCTAGTGCGTCAAGGCAAAAGTTTCTGACCACTTCGCAGGGGGATGGGGATATGGGGAGATTATTGACTCGTCACTTATTTCTGCCCCGTTGCACTAGTATCGCTATGCAGAAATCAAAAGTCACGCCTTGAAAGGAGGGGAGAACGGAGGAGTTCAGGAGTTCAGAATGCTTTGGCTGATGGGGATTGTGACCCCACCTGAAAAGAATCCACGCCACTACGTTCTAAGTGTAGGCTGATCAAGAGATTGACAAGAAGACATCTTGTCAATCTCTGTTTCATTTGGCTCCTAGCCCTTGACAACACTGCTTCGTGGGATTAGTGAATCCTGCTCTAGCACTTCCACTATTTTAAATCTACGGTTTCTTTATCGACATTTGTTGCATTGGTTAGGTACTTTTGCTAAAATTCATACTCAAGATGAAGATTAGAACCTTTAATTATGTATAAAACTAAACCAATTTTACTCTGATTAGAGTTTTGCCAAACCTAGAATTAGGCAATAAAAGGCTAGATGAAGGCAGAGTATTTTAAATCCATCAAGCCAATGGATTGTTAACAATCAGATTATCTTATCAAAGATAGAGACTTTCCTTTCGTTTTGACTAAGGCTTCAACGTTATTAATCCACTAAATCTTTGAAAATTTATGTTCTACTACTTCGCTTACGGCTCCTGCATGTGCCCAGTAGATTTAAAGCGATCGCTGGGTGAAAACACACATAACTATGTCATTGGACCCGCAACACTTAAAAGTTATAAATTAGGTTTTTACTGGCAATCTCAACTTCGCAAATGTGGAGTACTGGATGTAGTTCCAGATCCAACAGCTTCAGTTGAAGGAGTCTTATATCGCTTGCCCAATCGGTTAAGTAATGCCCTTGATGAGCGGGAAGAAGTTCCTCTTAATGTTTACCGCCATGAAATGATAGAAGTTCAGTGTAAGGGTATGGTCTACAAGAATGTTCGGACTTACGTGGTAGTACACAAATTAACTGAAGAACTGGCTCCTAACGAATGGTATTCCAATGTTGTCCTACGAGGAGCCGTGACTTGTGGACTACCAGAGCAGTATTATTGGAAATTGTTTAATCACATCCGTCAGTTACAACAGATACAAAAACCTCAATGGCAGACACTACGCTCGGCTTAATATAAGAACTGTAAGATTCAGGAAGGTATGTTATTTAATGGAGGTTTATCTACGGCTATTTACTTTAAAATATATGTTGAGAACTCAAATTCCGTTATGAACCTTAAGAATTAAATATTTCAACAACAGCAAGAATTCTTAAGTTTGTGGACTGTGTGTTCTTGAGCCGAAAAGGTTATGATGCCAATGTAGATGTCGATAGTATTTGCACTCGTTGTTGCAAGTCCTTAGTCAGGGTGCGATCGCAAAAGCTCTTTTTAACTCAACAACAACAGCGGCTGTAGTCAAACTTTGGAGGATAAAGGCAATGACGCTAAGGCAGTTGAATCATCATTCAGGTCTGATGTCTTTGGTGTTTAAGAGTGTTAGTTTATCCACTGGCGTAGCAATCTTAATCGCAAGTAGTGGTGCGCTTGCCTTCAACCCCCATCCCGAACCAGCAACTCTTCAAAAACCACGGCTTCAAAACACAACGTTGGCGGCTGATATTGAAGGAAAAACAGAACCCCAATCATCTCAAGGTGACGTTGATGCGTCAGAAGAACCTCGGTTTAGCTGTGAGTTAGTGGATGGTGAGTACACGGTAATGTATCACCCAGAAAGTCAACCGAGTCAAGCGTACGCTTGGGCTACTCCTACTGCTTTAGGTGGTGGCTGGACTTCTGAGCGACGTTGTGATGAGATTAGCCGACGCTTAGAACTTTACCGACCTGACGGCTTACTAGAGATGCAAACGTCTGTAGAAAATAATCTGGATATCGTTTGCGTTACAACTCAACAAGACCCAGCCTGTCGCATTGTGCTAACAGTGCCTCCGGGTCAAGACGCGCAGTTAACACGCGATCGCGTATTTGAAAACTTAACCGTTGCTGACAGTGGTCAGACAACCGATGCTGTCAATACTTTTGTTGATGGAGATAGGGACTCCCAATTGCTCAATCAGGTAATCAACCAAGGATTGTCTGTATTAGGCATTGATAATAAGCCGACAAGACGTTCTAGTTCCAGAAACATCAACCTGCGACCGTTCTTAGACCGAACTGACGGTGGTACTGGCACCCAGCTACAAGGCGGCATCCCAATGCGCTCAAACCCACGCTTAAATCCAAACAGGTTTCGTTAACTAAGCTTTTAGTCATTACTAATACCAACGACAAAAGCTTTAGCAATAAGCGATCCAGATGCCTAACAACTAATAACCAACACCCAATAACCAACAACTAACTACTCAACCATCGGCATCAAAGCCGAGTCAACGTCTGTGTTGGGAACCGAGTCGTCTAGGAAGTTTTGGCTTTTCAAAATCTCAAAAAGATTAACGTTTATTTCCAACAGACAGGTGTGACCCGACTCTGGTAGCACGACCTTCTTGGCATTTGGCAGCAGGCTAGCCAAACGTTCAGCTTCAAGAACGGAGGGCAGCAATCGGTCAGCAGCACCAGCAATGACTAGGACAGGTTGGGTAAGCTGCCGGAGTTGGGTTTCATCAATTTCAAATTCAGTCACCATTTCTAATCGCCAGTTAACCGTTTTTGGAGGAACAGAGTGCATCGCCTCCAAAAGGGCACGGCGATCATTAGGGGATGTTCTTGATAAAGCGGATAAAAAGGGTAAAAGAGCAAAGGCAGATATTTCGTAAAAGTAGTCTGGTACCCAACGACCCAATTGCGATCCCCAGCGCAGCAAAGGTCGTTGATTGAAGGAAGTCGCTGGGTTAATCAGAATAATCCGGTCAAAAAGCTCAGGCGATCGCAGCGCCACCTTGACTGCCAGACAGCCTCCGAACGACTCACCACATAGATAAATAGAACGAGAGGGTGTATTGACTAGTTCTGCTTCGATTAAGTGAATGACAGCTTCTGCTAGGTCTTCCCAATTCGTTGAGTCATTCGGAGGAATGGCGAAACAGCGGACATCAAACGCTTTTTCTAAACCTTGGGTTTGCGATCGCAGAAGATGACCTGTTCCATCCATTCCTGGCAAAAACACAAACAGTGGATAATTGCGATTAATACGTACTGGCGTTAAAAAACAAGGACGACTCTTAACGTCTGGCATTGCTCAATTCCATTCCCTCACGAGGATTTCAACTCAGTTTTAAAACAGTTTTTAGTGATTAGTTGTTGGTTGTTATACGTCTGTTTGCAACTCATTCAATGTCTTCTGAAGTCAGTCAGCAGTTAAGGAACTTGACTCTTCTAACCACTAAAACTCTGATGCAGTAATTTGGCAATTTCGTCACGACAGGTATCAGCCACATGCGCGACAACCTTTTTTGCCTGTTTCCCCTGGTATTGTTCTCGATGCTTTGGCGTAATCCAATAGGGATGCCCCACTAATACCGAGACACGGTGATGGAGAACCATTGGATGCCGACCCGGTTGCTCAAATAGGGGTTCTGAGGGGTCAAACAGACGCAAAAGTCTCAAGGGAACGGTAGAGTTTACGGTTTCTTCAAGGGATGCGATCGCCACGGGTAAGATTGCTAAATCTTTTACTGGTGCCCGCAAAGCGAGGTGAGCAAAGCCCCGCTGAAACCTACCCACTTCATGAGGCTTCGTCAACTGCACCATCGGTTGGGCACCTTCTGGAAATACTCCAACCCATTGATGGGTTGTAAGTAACCTAGTTGCTTGTTGTAAGAAAGCCTGCTGCCTGTATTCTGGTTTTTCTAAAGGAAAACAACCCAATTGCTTGATAATTTCCTGCATCACTGGGACTTGCCCCATGTAATGATGACAAGCAATACGGATAGAATGCCCCAGTCCTGCCATCAGCAGGGGGGCATCCATAAAGCTGCGATGGTTGCTCACTACCACAACGGCGGAATCAGTGGGGATGCGATCCTCATGATATATAAACATCTGCGTTCCCATTGCTGCCAGCAGTGAACGAGAATTTTGTAGCGGACTATTGAAAAACATGGATTAAAGCCATCACCGTCACCATTTTTTAATCTTTCTTAACAATACTCATTAAGGTCGCTTTTTGACAAACGCCTTAGGGCAGAAAACCCTACAGCCAACACAACTAAGGGTTGTCTGTTTCCACTAGTACTTCTTTTGCAGATTTTTACAACAACTGAGCAAAGGATACTATTTGTCAACTAGATCACAATAAGCGATCGCGTACTGAACAATAAATTTTTCCTTGCGTTTTGCTTTATAAAATGCTCAATAACTTAAGCAATATTGATTAATCAATGGTAACAGGAGATACTTTTTACAGTAAAAGCCCTCCGTGAAGCTGACTAGATGCTGACTAGATAAAGTAACAACTAAAATAAATACTCAGTGGCCATACGCTAGAAATTCAAAGTAATTTATGTTAGGGCGTTTTTTACACTTACATGACCTATACCGATACCGTTAGAAAGACCTTTGCGATAACAACACCGCTTTACTATGTAAACGACTTACCCCACATCGGTAGTGCTTACACAACAATGGCGGCTGATGCAGTCGCTCGGTTTGAACGGCTACGGGGAAAAGCTGTGCTGATGATTACTGGCACAGATGAACATGGACAGAAAATTCAGCGCACCGCTGAAAGTAACGGCTTACAGCCTCAAGAACACTGTGACAAAATTGCGGCAGGGTTTGATGCCCTTTGGCAAAAGCTAAATATTCAGTATGATCGCTTCAGCCGGACAACATCCCCTCGCCACGAAGCGATTGTCAAAGAGTTTTTTGGGCGTGTTTGGGACAAGGGTGACATCTACCTCGGTCAACAAAAAGGTTGGTACTGCGTCTCCTGCGAGGAATTCAAAGAAGAACGCGAACTCCTACAAGGGCACCGTTGTTCAATTCATCCGAATAAAGAAGCGGAGTGGCGAGATGAGCAAAACTATTTTTTTGCTTTGTCTAAGTATCAAAGCCAGTTAGAAGCGCTTTACCAGGAGCGTCCTGATTTCATCCAACCCGAAAGCCGCCGTAATGAAGTTTTAAGCTTTGTTGCTCAAGGACTTCAGGATTTCTCCATTTCGCGAGTTAATCTGGATTGGGGGTTCCCGGTGCCAGTTGACCCGAACCACACTATTTATGTTTGGTTCGATGCTCTCCTTGGCTATGTTACTGCCCTACTCGATCCGGATAGTGATCCATCACTGGAGAAGGCATTAGAGAAGTGGTGGCCGATCAATTTACATCTGATTGGTAAAGACATTCTGCGCTTTCATGCTGTTTACTGGCCTGCCATGCTAATGTCAGCAGGGCTACCAGTCTCAGGTCATGTGTTTGGGCATGGCTTTCTTACCAAGGATGGTCAAAAGATGGGGAAAAGCCTTGGCAATACCCTAGATCCAGTTGAGTTAGTCGATCGCTATGGTGCTGATGCGATTCGCTATTACTTTCTCAAAGAAATAGAATTTGGGAAGGATGGGGATTTTAGTGAAACCCGTTTTGTCGATATTGTCAACGCTGACTTGGCAAATGACTTGGGCAATCTGCTCAACCGGACATTAAAAATGGTGCAGAAGTATTGCAATGCTCTTGTCCCTAATGTCAACGGTGAAGATATTCCTGCAGATCACCCTCTAAAGGCAATCGGTTTGGGATTAAGCGATCGCACAAGCGTAGCTTACGAAGCACTCGCCTTTAGTGAAGCCTGTCGGGAAATCTTTACTTTAGTTCGATCCTGTAACAAATTCATTGATGAGCAAGCTCCCTGGAGCTTGTACAAGCAAGGAAATTCAGCAGCGGTTGAACAAGTATTGTACGCCGTGTTGGAATCAGTTAGACTTTCTGCCTATCTGTTATCACCGATTATTCCGAGCATCAGTACCGATATTTATCAGCAACTAGGCTTTTCTCTCAACTTTAACGAAAAAACCCTCATTAACGATTCTGTAACCTATGATACTCACGCCACCTGGGGAACCTTACCCGCTCAGCAGCAATTGGGGGAGCCTAGACCAGTCTTTGTACGACTGGAACAAGCGTGATTTTGTTCCGTCGTCTTGACCATCAGGTTGATCGGCGGCTAACCAAAATGCAGATTATAGGGAAGGAGGCATCAGCTTTTTTATTACATACAAAACCGAGGTTTAATAACATGTTGAATAACTTTAGTACCGATCCTGTTTTTACACCTGAGCAAGTTTTAGAAAATCGTGGTCGAGTCGCCATTTTTATCGACGGTTCAAATTTATTTTATGCCGCCCTGCAATTAGGAATTGAAATCGACTACACTAAGCTACTCGTTCGTTTGACAGCAGGTTCCAGACTACTACGCTCCTTTTTTTATACAGGTGTTGACCGCACTAACGAAAAGCAACAGGGATTTTTATTGTGGATGCGCCGTAATGGCTATCGAGTGATTGCCAAAGATTTAGTGCAACTGCCAGATGGCTCAAAAAAAGCAAATCTCGATGTCGAGATTGCCGTAGACATGATGGCGCTGGTTGGTTCCTACGATACAGCGGTTCTTGTTAGTGGTGATGGTGATCTCGCCTATGCGGTGGATGCTGTCAGCTATCGAGGCGTGAGGGTTGAGGTGGTAAGCTTGCGATCGATGACGAGTGATAGTCTCATCAATGTTGCTGATCGCTATATTGACCTAGACCACATCAAAGAAAGTATCCAAAAAACACCACGACAAAACTATACCTACCGTCCATTGTCCGGCATTGGGCTGATGGACGAGCAGGAAGAATAACAAAATGGTCATTAGTCATTGCTAATTGCTAGTCGCTAATTGACCATTAACTGTTAGTCATTAACTATTAGCTATTAGCCATTAGCAACTGACGAATGTTTTTCAGATCAAAGCGATTTCTTGCTTTTACCTTTTGCCTTGTAACGTGTGCTTCATTATCTGCTTGTGAGGGGAAAAGCCGCACAGAACAGAAAATTAAGCAGGATACCGCTGCAACAGAAATCGAAGGAAGCCTTGTCTTTAAAAATGTCACGCTAGATCAGGCGGATGAAAAAGGGCGTCCTCTCTGGAAAGTTAAGGCAAAGCAAGCTACCTACACTAAAGATAAAAAACTGGGTCGGATCGATAATCCTAGTGGCGATTTGTACCAGGATGGAAAAGTTGTCTTGCAGGTGTCAGCCGATACCGGGGAAATCCGAGAGGATGGTCAGCTAGTCTTTCTCAAAGGACAAATTACAGCTATCGATACCCGCAATGGCGCAGTGTTCAAAGGTGATGAATTGGAGTGGCGTCCAAAGGAAGATTTGCTAGTTGTCCGCAACAACTTGAAGGGTATCCATCCCCAACTACAGGCGACAGCAAAAGAAGGGCGATACTTCACTCGAAAGCAGCAGGTGGAATTACTGGGTCAAGTTGCTGCGATTGCAAAAGACCCAGACTTGCAAATGAAAACAGAGCAATTGCTCTGGCAAATCCAAGCACAGAAGGTAAGTAGCGATAAGCGCACCCAGATGGAACGGTACAAAGCCAAAATTGTTACTGACCGAGTGGAGGCGGACAAGTCTGAGGTTAACCTGAAAACCAAGGTAGCAATACTCAAGCAGAATATCCAACTGACATCAATAGACCCGCCACTTTTGATGTCCAGCAATTCAGCGATTTGGAACTTAAAAACTGAAACGGTACTCTCCGATCAGCCAGTTAGGATTGTCCACCAGAAAGAAAATGTCATTCTCACGGCTAATCAAGGTCAGATAGATTTAGCGAGAAAAGTGGCAAATTTGACAGGTGGAGTTCAAGGTGTTGGTAGCCGGAATCAAGCTAAACTCTACGCCAATCAATTACGGTGGGATATCCCAACTCAGAACGTTCAGGCGACGGGTAATGTGATTTACGAACAAGTTAACCCACCCTTTAATACATCGGGTCCTGTGGCAGTGGGGAAACTTCAAGATCAAAGCGTTGTTGTTACTGGTGCGACTGGCAATAGAGTGGTGACGGAGATTATCCCCTAACTGGCAGGGTTAGGGACTGGACGATAGGCAATTCCGGATTAAAGTTTCTGGTCTAAAGCTGGGTTTGGAATCCAGAAATCTTTTCATTACGCTTGGGATCGCCGAGAAGCGCGGGTGCGGTCGTTGTACTAGCGTTAACGGTGGGTGAGGTACCCCATTGCTTTGACAGGCGTCCTAGCAGTTCGTCCTGCTGCCTCCGAAAGCCATCGACATCACCACCTCGATTAATGATCGCAAACCAAACCTCACCGCGATCGCGTGTTGGCATGACACCTGCTAGGGCACTTACATCTCGCAGAGTTCCGGTTTTGATGGCAGTACCAATGGGAAAGTTTCGCGCTTGCATGGTTCCCCGCTTATCGCGTCCCGCAACCGGGAAAATATCAGCAATATCAAGTTGGTGAGGTTGCAAAAAGCGTTGAACCGCCATCAACATGGCAGAGGTTGCACGAGGCGAAATTCGATTATCGACACCCAACCCAGAACCATTAACCAATTGAATCTCCTCAAGGGGGACACCAGCAGAGTTTGCGGCTAGTTGAGCGGTTACTTTTGCCCCGCCGACTGATTTTGCCAAGATCTCAGCCATGACATTGTTGCTGTAGATGTTCATCTCCTTAAGGATTTGAGTCAGAGACACTGAACGGTGACGCAAGATTAGGAATTTTTTGGGTAGAGGAATGGTTGCGACTTTCACTGTACCTGCGATCGCAACTTGGGGTTTTGCTGTCCCTTTTGGCATCACAGCGTGTTGAGTGGCAATTGCGGGTGTCCAAAGGCTGGAGTTGAGGGCTTGCTGGAGTAGCTGACCCGATATTACTGGTTCCTCGCGGTAGTTCATGTAAAACTCGCCAGTAACCACTAAATTCCCTGTAACGCGGCGAATACCGAGCTGATTAAGGCTATTTCCCAAGGCGATCGCTTCTTCCCAAACAAAGAAGGGGTCGCCACTGCCCGTAATCACCAAATCTCCTTGAACTACCCCGTCCTTGACCACTCCCGTTGTACTAACGACAGTCTCAAACTGATGAGCCGGCCCCCACTTATCCAAGGCTGCCAAGGTTGTGGCAATTTTGGTTAGCGAAGCGGCAGGAAGAGGAACAGTCCCTTGATGATTTGCCAATCTTGTCATCCCTGACTGCATCCACACCCCTTGGCTCGCTGTTGGGCCCTTAATACTCCAATCTTTAAGCGATTGGCGCATCGCTACCTCAGCAACTGGGTCTGGCTCACTTGGTAAGGCAAAGACAGGTAGATCTTGCCACTCCAGCAGTTGGACGGGCTTGAGCGCCGCAGGTGAGAGTCCCACGACCTTGAGCAGTAGAGCCACAAATCCTGATGCAAGTAATCCAGAGCCAAATCGTTGTAACATCACTATCCTTCCTCCCCGGTGCTTTATTTTAAAGAGTCGATGGCAATCCTGAAAAGTTTTCTTTACTGAGTTTTATTCAATGTCAGGCAGATCACATCAGGTTTAATGTTGCGTGGAGGGCTTCTGGTAGAATGCGTGAAGGTTTCTATCATTTTGAGTAATGGCATCGACTCGCGCACGGATCGCAATTGACGCTATGGGAGGGGATCATGCCCCCGCCGAAATCGTTGCTGGCGCTATTAGGGCACAGGAGGAGTTAGGCGTAGAGGTTTTGTTAGTGGGCGATCCTCAAGCCATTGAATCCTCCCTCAAGCAACACACTGATTCGTACAAGCTGGAAATTGTTCCGGCTGAGGGAGTCGTTGAGATGAATGAGGAGCCATTGGTGAGCTTGAAGCGCAAGCCCAAGGCTTCGATTAATGTGGCAATGGATTTGGTTAAGCAGAAACGAGCTGATGCTGTGGTTTCTGCTGGGCACTCTGGGGCAGCAATGGCGGCGGCATTACTACGCATCGGGCGCTTAAAAGGGATTGACCGTCCGGCAATTGGGGCAGTATTTCCAACAATGGTGGCGGGTAAACCCGTGATTGTCCTAGATGTGGGGGCGAATGTCGATTGTCGTCCTAAGTATCTAGAGCAGTTTGCAATAATGGGTTCGATATACAGCCAGTATGTGCTGGGGATTAATGAACCCAAGGTCGGGCTGCTGAATATTGGTGAGGAAAGCTGTAAGGGGAATGATTTAGCGATTCGCACGCATCAACTGTTGCAAGAGAATCCGAGAGTCGCCTTTATCGGCAATGCTGAGGGTAGAGATGTTCTCTCCGGAAATTTTGATGTGATTGTCTGCGATGGCTTTGTCGGCAATGTCTTACTCAAGTTTGCCGAAGCGGTAGGTGAGATAGTGCTGCAAATCCTCCGAGAGGAACTGCCCCAAGGATTATCAGGTCAATTGGGTACAGCGCTTCTAAAACCTAACCTCAAGCGGATTAAGCAGCGCATCGATCATGCGGAACATGGGGGAGGATTACTTCTAGGGGTTGCAGGAATTTGTATTATTAGTCACGGTAGCTCCCAAGCGCCAGCGATTTTTAATTCGATTCGCTTGGCGAAAGAAGCGATTGATAATCAGGTACTGGAGCGAATTCAGTCTAAAGATTTCAAGAGTGAAGAGCAACCAGCAGCTAAGGCTCAGGGAAGTGAGGAGTAAGCAGCTAGAATGCCGCTTGGGTAGTTGCTTTTTGGTAGCAGGATTACTCGCGGCTGGTTTATTAATCCTTGCTGTTTACCGACTCAACCTTGAGTGTGTGCATCGTTCAGCAACTAATGGAGAGCAGTGTTGAATCAATTAGGGCTAGGTATTGCCATTACGGGGAGCGGTTCGGCGACACCAGAAGTTGCTCTCGATAATCATCAACTTGAGCGAATGGTTGAGACGTCTGATGAGTGGATTACGGCTCGGACGGGAATTCGGGAACGGCATTTGGTTGATGCTCAAGGATGTCTAAGTGCGATCGCATCTACAGCCGCTCAAAAGGCGATCGCAATGGCAGGGATTGCGCCAACCGACTTGGATTTGATTATCCTGGCAACTTCAACGCCGGATGATTTATTTGGTACAGCAACCCAAATTCAGCACCTTCTAGGGGCACCTCAAGCGGTTTCGTTTGATATGACAGCCGCTTGCTCTGGGTTTGTTTTTGGGATGGTGACAGCCGCTCAGTTTATTCGCACGGGGGTTTACCAAAACGTCTTGCTGATCGGGGCAGATATTCTCTCACGCTGGGTCGATTGGACAGACAGAGGTACCTGTATATTATTTGGTGATGGTGCTGGGGCGATAGTAATGCAGGTGAATGAAAGCGATCGCTTTTTGGGGTTTGAACTCCGCAGCGATGGCACCCTAAATAAATCTCTCCAGTTAGCCTTCAAAGCACAAACAAGAGAACTTGTCGAGGGCGTTACAGTTAGCCAAGGCAATTATCAGCCCATTAGCATGAACGGCAAGGAAATTTATCGTTTTGCCGTGCAAAAGGTGCCGGAAGTGATAGAAAAAGCGCTGTTCCGGGCAAACCTTAGCACCGATGAAGTAGACTGGCTGCTCTTGCACCAAGCGAATCAACGGATTCTCGATGCTGTTGCCCAACGTCTGAATATTCCGGCAGAGAAAGTTCTGAGTAATCTTGCCCACTACGGCAATACCTCGGCAGCTTCTATCCCCCTGGCATTGGATGAAGCGGTGCGGGCGGGTCAGATTCAATCGGGTGATGTTATTGCGGCTGCTGGCTTCGGTGCGGGGTTAACGTGGGGCGCTACTATCTTTCAATGGGGTAGGTGATCAGTTCTAGGGTGAATAGAATCGCTCCTTACCCTGCTGGTGTTCAACTAAGCTAGCGATCGCATTTACCAACTTAGCTGGCTCTACTGGCTTCGTAACGTGTTTCTGGAACCCAGAAGCGAGTATCTGTTGATGGTCAGTCTCTCCAGCGTAGGCAGTAAGTGCGATCGCAGGAATTTGTCTTCCTAACTTTGACTCCAATTCTCTGATTTGCTGAATCAGCCTATAGCCATCGACATTCGGCATCCCAATATCACTCAATAGCAAATCTGGCTGCCACTCGGAAATCAACAACAGTGCTTCGCTAGCTTCCGTAACACCACGCACTTGTGCCCCATACTCTTTCAGCATAAAGACCAGCAACTCAAGGGTGTCTACCTCATCATCCACAACAAGAACCCGTACCCCTTCAAGATTGGGAGAACTGCTCATTAACTCATTTTCCTGGCTACTATCTGACTCAACAGCCATCAGTGGAAGCCTCACCGTAAACGTTGCACCACAACCAACACCAGCGCTTTCTGCCCAGACAGTTCCACCGTGCAGTTCTACCAACTGGCGAACAATCGCTAGACCAAGACCCAGCCCACCGAAGACTCTTGTTGTTGTACTATCGGCTTGACGGAAGTAATCAAAGACATAGGGTAAAAACTCAGGACTGATACCCTTACCTGTATCACTCACTTGGATTTGAGCCTCCGTCCCAACCCTCTGTAGCCGGATTTCCACCTGTCCCCCTTGGGGCGTGAACTTCACTGCATTCGAGAGCAGATTCCAAAAGACTTGCTGTAAGCGGTTGGCATCCCCTGCAACTTGCCCTGCATGATGATCAAACACTGTTTGAATTTGAATCGCCTTGGCTTGCGCTGCCAACCGTACTGTCTCAATAGCAGCTTCAATCGTGGGTACCAAGTCAACGGAAGCAATATTTAGCGTCAGCTTACCGCGTAGAATTCGAGAGACATCCAACAAGTCCTCAATCAGTTGAGTTTGTAACTTGGCATTGCGCTCAATCGTTTCTAAAGCTTTTGTTGTCGTTGCTTCATCACATTTGCGCGTTCGCAGGAGTTTTGACCAACCTAAGATTGGATTGAGCGGAGTCCTCAATTCATGGGAGAGAACCGCCAGAAACTCGTCCTTGAGGCGATTAGCTGTCTCTGCTTGAGTGCGGGCGCTTTGTTCCGCTTCGTACAACCGAGTATTCTCAATCGCAATCGATGCCATCTGCGCCAACTGGACAATAATTGCTTCGTCTTCTTCGGTAAATTCGCCTTCGTATTTATCAGATAACTGAATTAGACCAATATTTTGACCATCTCGCGCTCTAAGGGGTGCAGCTAGCCAGCCGCGCATTGGTGGATGATTTCCAGCTTCCTTCCCAAATCCTCGCCATTTTGGATGAGCTTCTAGTTCTGCTTGAGTCAACCGCATCGAACGATTCAGATGGCAGACACAGGCATAAATCCCCGATCCATCGGTCTTTGCATCATAGTCTCGCCATACTGCATATTTGTCTGAAAGTGAAACACTATTGATTGCCTGCGCCCAGTTTTGGTCGATAGTCATACTTGTTACCGACTGGTGTGCGCCGATGATTGCCCGTGCTTGCTCGGTAATCACTCTCAATACGTCTTCAATAGAGAGTACCGAATTCATGACTAATGCAGCTTCGGTTAACCCATGCAGTTGCTTGGCATACTGTCGCTCACGACTCAGGAGTTGCTCACGCTCTTGTTCCGCTCGTTTTTGCTCGGTGATGTCCAACACAAAGGCAACTCCCTCGCGCTGACAATCGTTTAGTAGTGCAATCCCTAGAACAATCGGTACTCGTTTACCATCCCGGTGAATATATTCCTTCTCGTAAATATTGGAAACTCCAGCCGAGAGAGTTTCTGCGATCGCATGATCATCCAAGTGCTTGTACTCTGGAGGCGTAAACTCTGTCCAATCCAGTCTCCCTATCGCGGCAAACTCTTCGCGAGTGTAGCCAGCAAAGCGAAGGAAGGCATCATTGGCATCCACAATAAAGCCCTCAATATTCCAGAAAGCAACACCAATCAGGTTGGAATCAAATAACCGTTGCAAGCGCTCATTCGTTTGCCGGAGAGCTTCCTCTGCCTGTTTGCGCTGGGTGATATCCAGTTGTAACTGTTCGTTGAGGGAAATTAGCTCTCGCTGCTGGTCATTTAAGGTAGAGACTAAGTGTCTCAGTGATTCAGATAAGACGGCAAGTTCATCCTGTCCACGTACTAGCGGGATTTTAGCCAGCGCATCTCCTTGGCGAATGCGGTTTGCTGCGGCGGCAATCCTGAGCATTGGGCGAACAATTTGGTTGGCGCTCAACCCGCCTAAGATTGCAAAGAGTGTGCCTAAGGCAATTCCCCAGGCAAAGACTTGAGATTGAAGCGATCGCGCTGGTGCTAAGGCAACTGCTGCTTTCTGTCTCACCAGCACCAACCATCCCAAACCCGGATAGTCCCTGTAACCTTGAGTTTTCGCAAATCCTGTTACATAGTTTCCTTCTTTTAACCAAGGTTCAATCAAATAACTGTTTTGATTGGCACGAGCGGCTTGTACACTTGCCAGAGTCAATTTCTGCCCCTGAAACGCTTTTGGTCCCAACAAAACTGTGCCATCTTGACTGAGAATAAAGATTTCAACGTTGTGATACTCCCCAAGCCGTTGGAGTAGCGATTTTTCAACTTCAGTCGCCCATGCCCAGCTCAAATGTGCGGCAATTACACCCTGAAACTTGTCTTGAGTATCCTTCACAGGCGCGGCTAAATCAACAAATCGTAAGGGTTCTCCAGTCAGATTGGGCAAGAGCTTCGCTAACAGCAAAGCCTCATGGACATCACCAACGTAAGGTTCTACACGTCCCCCTTCAAAGAATGGACGTTTGGATGCATCTACACCTTCTAAAACTTTTCCAGTACTTGCTAAAACCACACCTTGCTGATTTGTCAACCCAATCCAGGCATAGTCGGGATAAGTACTTTGTAGCTTTTCTAGTAGCGATCGCTTCGCGGCTAAAGGGTAATTTGACTCACGAATCGGGTCGAGGCTGGCAAGAATTTGAATATCGCGGTAGCGCTCAAACATTCCCCGGTCAAGCTTATCCGCCATCTGATAAGCGATTTCTCCTGCATACTGCCCAATCGTAGTTTCTAGCTGAGTGCTTGTCGTGTATCCAACTAACAGACTCAGTACGGTTGAGAGCAACAAGACAATACCACCAGTTGCCAGTCCCAAACGGGCTTTGAGACTACGATGCGGATTAATCTTGCTCAACAAACGGCGGCATAACTTCAGCATGAGGCTTGGTCGTAAGGAATTGATTGAGCAAACAAGCTTTCCCAAGCAGAGCTTCTAGAGCTTATTGTTACTGAAATCTGTCTAGAAAATCGGGACTGAGCGGGTTTTCTTGCCTTCCCCATCAAATTCAGCTCCCTCCACCCCCCGCTTTATCAGCACCTACGGTGTACACACATCTCTTTATCCCGACTTTCAAGCTAGGCACCGGCACCATGAGACGAAAGCTCACAACATTCGCGTAGCGTTCTCCGCAGGAGTAGGAACGAAAATTTTTCTTACTCCGTCTGCCTTTTGCCCTCTGCTTTAATTTTCAAGACAGTCGCCTATGCGCTGCGCTCACAAAAAAGATGAAAATTCCTATCCCCTACACTGCTGCCTTGTGAAAGAAATTTAGGGGTGTAACTCCTGACTCTCTTCTGCCTTTACCTTAGATGGGAAATCGGATTCCCCAAATATATCCAGTTGCCAAAACTTCCAAACCTCATCTCTGAAATCTACTTTTAGTTGGCTCAGTTGCATCAAGACTTCTGCCCAGTTATGAGCCGTTTGAAGTTTAGTAGCCCATTCTCTTGCGGGTTCATCTGATTGATTGAGTGAATCTAACTCTTGAACACTCATTCTTAAGCCTGGTAATTGTTGTTGAAATTAATTAAAATTGCTTAGAATCATCACTTTTTATCTCTTTTAATACGTCTTTTTTCTAGTGAAGCAATCATCTGTTTTCTTACTTCACTAGCCCATTCATTAAAATCAAATTTATTACTAGTTGTGCTAAAGTATGTCTCAATAAGAAGCTGATTTTGTTGCTTATTTAAATTCGTAGTCATTGATTGTTTTTTTGTTATTAAGTGTTCTAAAACCTTAAGCTGATGTGCATCTAAACTGCATGACTTTAAGATGAGGCAACCAACGATCACCCCATCTCCCCGAAAGTCTCAACAAGCCATTTAAATGTGTTACAGCTTAACCGACCCAAGCTTCAGTAAAGCTGGAGGTGACGGGTTCAAGCCTCTGCTGAAGAACCTTTACCAATTCATCCTCAAAAATTGTTAGCTCTCTTGGCTGACCGCGTTTGATATCGACAGCCATTACTTGCGCCTCTTCCTGTTCTAAATCTTCAATGTAACTACCTGAGGACAATTGAGCTTCGTAGCTACTTGCAAAAGGTCCAAAGTAATAGATGCACTTGGGCGGCGCGGTGATAATTTCAACCCACCAAGCCATTCCCTTCTTTTCCAAGTAAGACGTAAAAAACTCTTCAGTATCTTTCCAAGATGTTTTATTCATTTAATAACTCGGCTAATTGAGTGAGTAGCTCCTTCGCTAAAGTAGGCAAAGCAAGCGGTGAATGCCATTCATCCGCCACGGCTTTCAACCTGAATTATTCCTTGAAGTACAAGCCTTGTTTCTACACGAACGAATCTCAACTCAGACAGCAAAACTTTGCAGATTGCCACCTGGAGAACGTTATAAAACCTTGGTTACTAGATAGTTCGGGAAGAAGTCAGACAAAACTTATTTATGGCTTAAGGCTTACCTAATGATGCTGGTGAGTGGATGATATCGAGAGTCCGAAGCCTATGTTGTAGGAAGGGCGGAGCTAGGGATATTAAAGAGGGCGCTGTACCTCTGGAACTTTGTCAAACTTCCTCAGCGCTTACCTAAATGGCTCTTTTTGCCTACTGGCTCCTCCGAAGCGGTAGCAACGGCAATTTTTAAGTACGTTATGGTACTCACAACTAATCATAGCGCTAATGTACGCCAATGTACAACCTAAGTTTGTTAAGATGACAATGTAAGCAACTAGCCGTAGAGCTTGTTCTTTAGAATATTCACCTTTTGACATCGGAAACGGAATCTTAAAACCGCCCCTTGTGCCGTAAGTTGTCTTTTTTAAATACAACTGGCTTAAGGAGTGTCTTGATGTCTCTTGTCTACCCGCCTCGCTCACCTGTTGAAAACCGCCTCCTGAGCGCTCTAACCAGTGAGTTCAAAGCACATCTTCTGCCCAACTTGGAACGGGTTGAACTGCCTTTTAAGGAAGTTCTCTACCAAGCCACAAACCCCATCGATTACGTCTATTTCCCTAATCATGGCGTAGTTTCTCTAGTCACGATTCTGGAAGATAGTACGGCAGCCGAAGTCGCTGTGGTGGGCAATGAAGGAATGGTTGGTCTCCCCATTTTCCTAGGAGTCGAGACAAGCCTCCACGAGGCAATTGTGCAGGTTCCAGGCGAAGCAATGAGAATGAAAACAGATGTCTTCAAAAATTTGGTCAAGCCAGACAGCCCGCTTCACGCTCTGCTACTGCGCTACACCAACACATTGATGCTCCAGCTTTCGCAATCGACTGCCTGCATTTCCCACCACTCAGTAGAAGAGCGCTGCTGCCGTTGGCTACTGATGACGTGCGATCGCGTACACTCAGACCAGTTTCCGATTACCCATGATTTTCTCGCAAAAATGCTGGCAGTACGCCGCGCCAGCGTTACGGTAGTAGCGGGTATGCTTCAAAAGGCAGGGCTGATTCGCTACAGTCGCGGACAGATGACTATCCTCGATCACCAAGGTTTGGAAGCAGTTAGCTGCGAGTGTTATCGGCGTGTCAAAGAGGAGGAAGACCGCCTGGAGGCGGATTGTTCACAGTAAACAGTTATACAGTCCACCCATTGGTACACGTCTCACGCCTCAGGGTGGAGCGGAGTAAGTCGGGGTAGTTGAAACACTCCCTAGTCCCCAAGGCATTCCTCAAGCTACAATGCAAGCTGGCAAACGTTCTTGCTAGCCCACGCCAACTTGATTCGGAATACCCCCCATGATCCACGAAGTCTTCATGCCCGCCCTCAGTTCCACGATGACCGAAGGCAAAATAGTCTCTTGGGTGAAATCCCCAGGCGATCGCGTAGAAAAAGGCGAAACCGTGGTAGTGGTTGAGTCGGATAAGGCGGATATGGACGTAGAGTCCTTTTATGAAGGCTATTTGGCAGTAATCACAGTGCCTGCGGGTGAAGCTGCTCCTGTCGGTGCTGCGATCGCGCTTGTGGCAGAAACAGAAGCAGAAATTGAGACAGCCAAACAACAAGCCAACAGCTCAGCCCCGGCTGCTACCCCAGCACCCAAGGAAACAGCACCTGCACCAGAACCTGTAGCCGCTGCGCCAGCCGCTCAAGATACTCCTAATGGTCGTAATGGTCGAATTGTTGTCTCGCCCCGTGCGCGGAAGTTAGCCAAGGAATTAAAGGTCGATCTAAGCGGATTACAAGGTAGTGGCCCCCACGGACGGATTGTTGCTGAAGATGTGGAAGCCGCTGCTGGCAAAAGCAGTGCGCCGACACCTGCCCCAGCCGCTGTGACAACAGCCCCCGCCAAGGCACCAACCGCTCCTTCCCCAGCTACCCCCGCACCCCAACCCGCCGCCGCACCTGCGCCAGCCGCTTCCACTACTGCGCCGCTTGGTGAAGTCGTACCACTAAATACGCTGCAAAATGCAGTGGTACGGAATATGGTTACCAGCCTCCAAGTACCTACATACCGCGTAGGTTACACCATCACCACCGATGCACTGGATAGTCTATACAAAAAAATCAAATCCAAAGGCGTGACGATGACAGCGCTGCTTGCCAAGGCAGTGGCAGTGGCGTTGCAGAAACATCCTTTAGTGAATGCCAGTTATACAGATCAGGGCATTCAGTATCACAGTTCAATCAACATTGCTGTAGCAGTGGCAATGGCAGACGGTGGATTGATTACACCTGTATTGCAAAATGCTGATCAGGTAGATATTTATTCCCTGTCTCGGAACTGGAAAGACTTGGTAGAACGCTCTAGGCTCAAGCAGTTGCAACCAGCAGAATATAGCTCTGGCACCTTCACCCTTTCCAATTTAGGAATGTTTGGTGTTGACCGCTTTGATGCGATCTTGCCACCAGGACAGGGTTCAATTTTAGCGATTGGGGCATCACGTCCACAAGTTGTGGCAACCGCAGAGGGCATGATGGGAGTACGGCGTCAGATGCAGGTAAATATTACCTGTGACCATCGCATCATCTACGGTGCTGATGCAGCAGCGTTCCTACAAGACTTGGCGAAGTTGATTGAAACCGATCCACAATCACTAACGCTGTAGGCAGTTATAGCTTTTTAGCCGTTTTACAGTGGCTTATCGTGCAATCCGTTTTGAGCATCTTTTTAAACTCAAAACGCGATTGCTTATTTTCAGGAAGAGGAATTTGCAAAAGGCGATCTTGTTTCACACATCTGAGCCACACTTCATCCAACTGAAAACGGCTATAAACTACTTACTAAAAATACTTAGTACTACAGAACCCAAAAGGTAGTAATGATCCAAACATTTTAGATGTGCGACTAAACCAAATTGCTCTCGTTGCTGAGTGCTATAAAATTGAATGCCACCAGAAGAAAGTGGCAGAAAATTAGCCCCTTTCCACTCTCTAACTGTAAAATCTACTAAATAAAACTTCCCACTTGGACAAAGTACTCGATTAACCTCTTGAAAAACCTGTTGGGGGTTTGGATAATGCAGAAAACTCAACGTATTAAAAACAGCATCAAATTGACTTTCCGCAAATGGGAGAGACTCTGCATTTCCCTGCTTGTAAACTAAACGCTCTTTGTGTCGATTGCCTTGCTGGGCTTGATGAAGCATTTTTGCCGATAAATCTAGTCCAGTTCCTCGGAGTGTGGGAAACTGCGTTGCAAGACGATTTAAGAGACGACCAGTACCACAGCCGAGGTCAATCACATTCGGTTGCTCAGGCAGTTCAACGTATTCTAAGAGTCGTTTGTGAACAGCTTGGTAGAACACCGTAGTGAACAAGAAATCATAGTTCGGTGCCCACAAATCAAAGAACTTTTCTTTGTTGCTGAAAATGTCCCTACTCATTGGAATTTAGGCTCGGCTTTCGGCGACGTAGGACACTAAATAGGAGTAACAAGACAAGTGCAACGGCTAACCCTCCTGCTGTTATAGCAATTGCTGGTATGTTCGCCTGACGCACCGCAATAGCGATAAATGCCCAAACAATAACTAGGACAAAGGCAATATCAGCTCGTTGGATACTCACGATAGACGCGATCGCAGCACCTGCAATTAATGCGATCGCTGTCCACACTTCGGCACTGATACCCCAACCACTCCAGCCTAAGTTGTACAGTGTTGTCGCTACATTAACGATTGTTGCCACACTAATCCAGGCAAGATAGATACTCAAGGGAATGTGAACAAACCACTTCTCATTCCGGGAGACTCGTGTATGTCCAATCCCGACACGCAAATAAACTCCAATCAAAGGCAGCAAAATCGCCAGCATTGCCACCAACGAGAGTGTAAACTGTCGATACTGGAAGAAAAACACCCAGGCTATCTGAGCAAGACAAGCCACTACTAACAGATATCCCATCCGACGCAGATGGGGATTCTGTCGCTGTGCAGGGAGTATTTGATAGACTCCAAAGCTAATTAGCCCTAAATAAATCAGTCCCCAGATTGCAAAAGCATAATTTGCTGGCGTAATTAGAACATCTCTGAAGAATGTGTTAGAGATTTCTCCAATTGTCAGTCCATTAAACGGGGCGACATTCGCCAGAACATTCACGCCAAAGGCGGCAAGAATGGCAATCAGGTTGAGAACTTGCCTGATAATATCTCTATCTAAAGGCTTAGTCGATTGTTTCATGATCCAGCCGATACTTTAATTCGGCTCAAGAACTCATTCAACACCTGCATAAATCGTTCGGTTTCTTCCAGATGGGGCATATAAGAACTCTGATCAAAAAGCACCCATTCTGACCCAGCAATTTCCTGGTGAACCGTCTCAAGACAAGTAGGTGTAACTTCATCGTAGCGACCTTGAGAGTAGTAGTGTCGAAACTTGAGTCTTGACTCGCTTTAGCATAATCCCTCTAAGGTTCGCCTGCATGGCGAAGCTCTCTCGCTCTTGAAAGGACACACTCTATTGCGATCGCCTACAGGCTACATCAATACTACAGTTTTACTACACTGGAAAGACCATGTTTGCCCGTGGCAGAGATTGAAGTGTGTGACGAGTCAGGATAAGGTCATACGAATGGAGGAATTGAGAGAGGGCAGGTTGCCTCAGACTTGTTTATTGGGTCTGGAGTCGGTACTCCTGGATCTTCCTCAGTTAGGCAAACACTAGAATGTAGGTGCTACTAAAAATTAAAAAATAAGTTTGGTTCCTGACGACCCTAAACTGGTAGTGAACGATGTGGTTAATCAGCGACTTCAAATCTAAGATAAGAAAACATTGGAATCAGGGCATCTCAGGAAGTTACAAACGGTCTCCTGCAACCACGATGAGTGAGAAAGAAGTCAGTCATGAAAAAAGTATTCTTTTTACTGGGTGAACTGGACGATGATGACATTGATTGGATGGTCTCTAGCGGTCGTCGAGAGGAGGTTGAGGCGGGTACTGTCCTGATTCAGGAAGGTCAAGCGATTGATACGCTACACATTCTCTTAGAGGGAACCTTATCGGTATCTGTCTCTGCTCTGGAAGGTAAAACCATTGCTCGTTTAACGAGTGGCGCGGTAGTTGGGGAAATGTCCTTTGCTGATGCTCGTCCTCCCTCGGCAACGGTTCAAGCGGTGGAAACCTCGCTCGTGTTATCCATACCTCGACAGCTATTGATTGAGAAACTGCAAGAAGATCAGGGATTTGCCTCGCGCTTCTATCGTGCGATCGCAATTTTTCTATCCACCCGGCTACGGGGTACGGTTAGATATCTCGGTTATGCCAAAGATCAACTAGTGAATGAAGATAACAATGTAGAAGATTTATCGCCTGAAATGATCGATAACGTGCCCTTGGCAAAAGCCAGATTTGACTGGTTGCTCAGACGCCTGAGAAGTAGTGATTACGCGGCACTACCTGAGTAATCAAGCCGAGATTCAAACATTAAGGGAATTTTAATTTTTCATTAATGCCCTTTATCAAGCTGCCAAATTCGCTACATGGCAGCCAATGAGCCATGCCGCTTTGATAGGTTGCTCAAAAAACATTTTGAATTGGCTTTTAGCGACAACTGACCATCAGTATCTATTTTTGCCAAATAAATTAACTGCCTCTAAATCACTACAAGAGGCAGGAAGAAATTGAGGCAGTTAGATGTAATTAAACTTATTTCTTCTTTAGATTCTTTAGAGACCAGGAGTCTCTTCTTTATCTACCTTCGGCACAATATCAGGACGTTCCTTGTTTTCCCAGCCTACAGGACGCTTGGAATTATACCAAGCAATTGAACCAATAGTGACAGCGGCGATAAAGCCCACAACATACACAAGAGTAGCAGAGATTGGAAAATGAGGTGCTGCCTCGACTCCGACATCCATTAATAAATGCATAACTTGATAAACTCCTTATCGTATTTTGGTTATCCTACCAAACCGCAGAGTAGCCTCTATCACTCCTGAGTTTGATCTCAACTTAAAATTTAAACCGATTGCGCCAGTTGAGCCAAACGGGGTTGAGGATTTCTGCCCTCTTCTTGGCATAGTTGTTGTCGTAGCGCGTTGTTCATCTAAAGATGATTATGGGCTTTGCTCTGTTGAACGCTCAAGCTTTTGACGATTTTGCAAAGCTTTCCTGGCAAGATGCGATCGCATTAGTTCTAGTTTCAGCAAGTCACCAGACAGAAAACCTGCCTCATTCACCGACTCCTCACGGAAACTGATTGAGCAACTAGTAGAACGTTCATGCTCAATCGCTAGCCGCGCCATCGTTAGATCATCATACTTTTCTTCACTAAAGTCAGGATAATATTTTTCAACCAGTTGTTCTTTTTTGGCAGCAGCCTCAGCACACTCTTGATAACGATTCTGCAATCGCAATTCATCTAATACAATCTTTGTATTTGTCTCATTGGCTTTTCTCGTGAATAACCAATTCTGTAAGCGACGACAACACGCCATCTCAGACATTAGCTGATTAAATTCCTCTAGAGTGAGATCATTTTGCTCTAGCCACTCTAGGAAGGCACTTTCCTCACGGAGAGTATAACGGGAACGAAAGCGCCGACTCTCCTTATCCACCTCTACCTGAGACACTTTAATATCTAAAATCCCTGCCAAAATCTGCACTAAAGCTCGATTGGAAGCTTGTAGATTGATATCATTAAAGTCAGGTAGATGTAATGCGGCATACCCAGCAATATCTCCTAGAGGAACAGCCGTATCATTCCGTTGTATTGTCCGATCTCGATAATAAAGGCTTGAAAAAAATTGATTCTTAACAAGGTCAAACTTTGAACTTGCCTGAGGTAGAGATTCACGTAAATCCCGAAGGGTTTTAAGAAGCAACACTGCATCTTGACGCTTAATATCTACATACTTTTCCTTGACAAAATTGGCTATTCCCTCTAGTTCTTTTTGTGATATGCCAACCGTAGCCGCTTTAGAAAAGATGGCAGGAAATCTTCGTTTAGGAAAATATATAGATTTAGCGATCGCTGTTAGTTGTTCAAATAGCTTTTTACTAATAACTCCCTCGTCTTTAGCACGGCGAAACGTTGCTCGAACGTTTACCATTGGTTCTGATAGAGGACGATATCCTGTGTCTTCTAGCCCATGAACCAATGCCACTTCATCATCATCAATTAGTTCTCCACTAGCATACAATTGGTAAATTTCACCAACTCCAACCATCCCAAAAGCCTCGGTTTCAGCGGCTCGTAACGCGCCCATACTGCTGGCTCCATAAACTGCCACTCCCTGTTCAAGAGCATACAAAATCTCCTTATGCCATACTGAGGGGTAAGTCATAAAGAGTCCATCAATTAAACCAATAATATCTGGCTTATAAGTAGTGACAGCACTTATTAAATCTGATTGCTTTGCTGGAGGAAGATAAATAGCATCCAGAATTTCCTTTGCTTCGGCTAAAGGAAGAGATGGTCCTAAAAATATGACAATTTTTTTCATACTGTTAATATTAACAGGATTGGCTATCCAGCACTTTGCTGTTTCCTCAAAGCTTGTTAGGGGTTATCAATAGCTTGGTCGTATGCTAGTTAAATTTAGCTCAATGAATTTGCTTTAAGTTCCTTACTCAGTTGCGATCGCTTTCTTAGATAGAGCGTTACTTATGAGGAAACAATATTTCCCTGAATGTGAGAGATATTCTCCTCGTTCTAATAATTTCTCTACCCTCATAATTATCTTTATGACGAGGAGCAATCCTATGTTGCCAAACATATCGACTTGCTGCTTTTAAGACCAGTAAACTTCCGGGAGCTAACAAAATTGAAGCTTGGCTTTTGGTTACAGAATGAGTGAAATCCATCACACACGACGCTCCCAAGCTTAGCGCAAAAATTGTCTTGCCAAAGCAGGTTACGCAGTCAATATGGCTTCTTACACCTTGTCCAGGTTGATATTCATTAACAGTGACTTGATCGAGAGCCGTTGAGGTTAAACCCTCCTTGAAGAATCTAGTAGCAAGTTTGTCTGCCCAATCTGGCAAATCGCCTAAGTAGCTAGAGGCAACAAGGAAGTCTTTGTGATAATCTAACCGATACCCGTGTTGTTGAATTTTTCTTGTCTTTTCTATAGAGTCAGTTGACCATGGTTGTCGGTCTACAATGTCCAACAGTTGATTGTGTTCATCATCATTAATGTAGTCAGGAATGTAAGTGAGTCCTGGGATAACTAAGCTTTCAGCGTTCGGAATGATTTCTAAATCTACACAGTTCATAATTGCAAGTAGTAACTTGTAAATTCAGCCCTGATTAGTTGTTGATTACACATGAGCAGAAGCTTAGTTATACTTCTGGCGTGTTTGCCACCTAAAATTTTCTCCTTCCACGAGAAGCTTTTACCTCAGCAATATGTCTCAAATTCTCTACGCTATTTCGCTGAATTCCTTTAATCAGGCTTAGTAATCCTGGTAGATCTGTCAGAAGGACGAGAATTCAACCAGAGATGTCCTTAAAAATATAACGATTTTTTGTCGCTACGATTAAAACGCGCCACCTGCTGGTAGATGAGTATCGGCTTCACGAGTAAGCCCAGCTTTTGATTCCATACTCGCTGCATACTGACGTTCTGCAAACGCGATCGCACGCTGTTTTGGATTGTACTTTCTGTGAAACGAGGCTTCCAGCCCTGGCACAATCACCCGAACGACAGATATATTCCAATCTGGCGGGCTTAAATCGAACACAATCACCTGCTCTAGCCCTGCTTGCTTCAGTTTTTTCAAGAGAATTTCGATATCTTCCTCAAATGTAGGAGTAGCTTGCGATGTCTGCGTTGCCTCTACGGTTGGTGAATGGGATTCAAGATAAACAGCTTGAGAGCCTCGATTACTTTGTCCTCTCAGCAGTGTGTAGTATTGATGAAAAATGTCATCTCTTGCTCCTGAAATTAGGATGCCACGGATTTGAGCTGCCTCGATCAACGCTCGCACCATAGCGACTTCTGGATCTAGATGAGCGCCATAACCATGACTACTAGGTGCATAGCCACTTGGATCATAAACATAAGCTCGATACACAGGTACTTCCGTATCAACCGAGCAGTCAAACAGAGTTGGAACTATCTGTGCTGATTCAAACTGGGCTAACAACTCCAAAACCAGAGGATACTCAATTGTTTCTACAGGCACTCTCGGTATTCCATACCCTTTTAATAAGGCTTCTAAGTGACAAGAGACAGCATCTCGCTCAATCACTTCATACAACGCTGAACTGACAGCTTCCAAAAAATGATTGCCAGAGGCTAAGCCATTAGAACCCATATCAAATGAACCTAGGCTGGAAAAATCGTTGTACCAATACCTGTGGTAGTTCATTGAAACGGACTGAATGGGAACAGCCACCTCATTTTGATTAACAATATCCCAACCCAAGCACCACTGTTCGGGTCGCTTGACACTAAAGAGTGAGTTCTCGCGTAGCGGTAAATGTTCTAAGGCAATGACTTGATAATGCTTTGCTAGTTGAGCATAGGGAAGGACAATTTCCGGTAAGTTGCTCGTTTCAGCACAGTAAAGTTCAATCGACTCCATTGCTGCTGAAACCATTGCTTCCTCAAGAGTGGTTCCTTTGCCGGAGGAAGTAGCAACACTGTAGCTATTGGGGCGATAGGAAATCGTAACTGGAATGCCAATTCTATCTAAGCCCGTAACATTAGCAATACGAGTTAGCCCAATGGATTTAAAATAGGGTCGAACTCGTTCTAAGGTTTCTTCAGGAGAAGCGGTTCGCTGAGTTCCGTGCCAGTAGTGCTTCGCTACTCGATAGGCTTGATTCCGAAAATTTATGCAAGTCATATCAAGACTGGTTAATCACTTCGTTCGCTCATCTGGGATATGGCGACGGAATCGGCGCTTTTTAGTGCGATTCTTTTCTGTATACCACTCATGCCACTGCTTAGAGCTACGAATCGCGAGCCACAGTAGCAGTAAAGCAACAATTCCTCCTTGTTGAGGCGCATCAAAAGCCAGGATAACCAACGCAACACACAAAACATCTTGAACAAAGACAACCCATAACGGCAAGCCTCGCAAGCGAAAGAACCAACCGACTTGAACGAGTTGGAGTACAAGCGCGAGTAAACCACCGATGATACCAACTATCCAGATTAGTGCTGTTGGAGTATCCGCAAATCGAGCCACGGCAATGCCCATAATGGCTCCTACTAGGGGGCTTAACAATAGCTGGATGACTTGCAACACACGCTGCCCCAAAAGCCGCTTAGATGCAAATAGCTCAAATACTGACCAAGTGGTGAGGATACCAAGTAAAACTGAAGGATTAATCTGAGACAGGAGCGGTACGCTAGCCCAAAGACTATCTATTCGTAACAAACCAATGACGAGAAGAGGCAGGGCTATTCTCATTCCTGCCGCTGCCGATGCGGAGAGGGCGGCTAAGAGTTCAATCATGGTTGCTTAGTGGCTACGACCCAATTGAGTTAGTTAATCCCACATTTGAGTTATGGCTCACGCGAAAAGATACTCTCAATCCGGTTGGAAAACCACCGAGTTAAGAGTTCTAAGTCTGCTTTCTTAGTGTAGTAGTTAGTGAAGCAATCGTGTGTCTTGGTGATTTCAATCCCGTGGCAGCTCTCTTTGAGTCGCTTAACGGAACTGAACTTGTAGAGACTATTCAGGCGATCGCATTATCACCCATTAAACGGCTCACCCTACCAAATCCGTTTAATCACCTACCATAATAAACTCCTTTTCCTCGCCAAATGACCACTCTTGATGAATTTTAATAATGAGTAATCAAGCAGAGCTAATCTCCCCTAGCTCGTCAGAATTCAGCAAAAAAATTTAGCCAAATAACCCGCAATCCCAGTTGCAGTCTAAGTTTCCAGGATTTATTTTGCGAAATGTAGCTAAATATACAGATTTTGTGATTTAATGAATTTATAGGGAAACACTTAGCAAGCACTGGTCTTGCCTAACAGTTACTTCTCCTTATAGAGAAGGGGAAACAGACGGTTAGTTGGCTCAAATTCGAGTCAATTAATAGCGTTTGAAACAAGCTTCGTGTACCACAAAAAACTAAACACACTTAACTAGTGCTAGGTTCTGGTGATTAAACCTTTCCATTTTAAGGAGAGTGGGAATAGGCGCAAGCAAACGCTTGCGATGGAACACTCTAGCGAAGGCAAGAGTAAGCTTGCGCCAATACTTTCCTGTAAATGCACCCTTCTCTCCTAGCCCAGTTATGTAACAGGAGAAACAGCAGGATGTCTGATTCATTATTTTCTGATGCCAGTAAACGATTGCAAGCCGCTCTGAAATATGTTTCGATTTCTGATGATGCCATTGAACACCTCAAGTATCCTAAATCGAGCTTGAGTGTCTCGATTCCAGTTCGGATGGATGATGGCTCTTTAAAGGTTTTTCAAGGTTATCGGGTTCGGTATGACGATACAAGAGGCCCGGCAAAAGGGGGTGTACGTTACCATCCCAATGTTTCCTTGGATGAAGTGCAATCATTAGCTTTTTGGATGACGTTTAAATGTGCTGCTTTGAATCTTCCATTTGGAGGAGGAAAAGGCGGAATCACTGTTGATCCGAAAGCTTTATCAAAGCTGGAATTAGAACGCCTGAGTCGTGGATATATAGATGCGATCGCAGATTTCATTGGCCCTGATGTTGATATTCTCGCACCTGACGTTTACACCAATGCAATGATCATGGGCTGGATGATGGATCAATACAGCATCATTCGCCGTCAAATTAGTCCAGCCGTTGTTACAGGCAAACCGATCACAATGGGAGGTAGCCTTGGGCGTGACGGTGCTACCGCGACAGGTGCTTTTTTTGTGATTGAATCGATCATGCCCAAATTTGAGCAGGTGCCCCAAGAGACAACTGTCGCTATTCAAGGCTTTGGTAATGCGGGTGCTGTGCTGGCAGAACTCCTTGCCAAAGCTGGTTATAAAGTTGTTGCGATTAGTGACTCCCAAGGGGGAATTTACGCTAAAAATGGGTTAGATATTCCTAGCATTCGACACTATAAAGCAGCAGGTAATGGTGTCAAAGCTGTTTACTGTAGGAACAGCGTTTGCAACATTGTTGAACATGAAGTCATCACCAATCAGGAACTTTTAGCCTTAGATGTTGATATCTTGATTCCCGCTGCTTTGGAAAATCAAATTACTGAGGAAAATGTCAATACGATCAATGCTAAGTATATCTTTGAAGCGGCGAATGGCCCTGTTACGTCTGCGGCTGACAGAGTCTTAGAAGCCAAAGGAATTTACGTTTTCCCTGATATTCTGGTGAATGCCGGGGGAGTTACCGTTAGCTATTTTGAATGGGTGCAAAACCGCAGTGGACTTTATTGGACACTTGAAGAAGTCAATCAACGTTTAAAGCAGAAGATTGTCGAGGAAAGTAACCGTATTTGGTCAATTTCTCAGGAACTGGCAGTTCCGATGCGGACAGCAGCTTATATTCATGCGTTGAATCGGCTAGGAGAAGCACTGAATGCTAAAGGGACGAGAGATTACTACATCAATAGCCGAGTTTCATAGCCTTTGGATTTAGCTATCAGTGAGGAAGCTTTTGTTTTAAAGCTGAACGCTTACTGCAAACCGGCTTTTTTGAAGATGCGATCGCTTGAAACAGTAAGTGACTACTTTTTCGTCGGTATAGCAGTAGCCACGAATGTTAGGACATTAAGGGGAGCCAAGTCCCGTTAACTAGAGCCGATTTGACCCAAAGCTGACCGCTGAAAGCTGACTGCTGATGGCTATAAAAAGAACTAAAGGCAATTGCACACGACAACCAGAACGCAATTGCCTCTCTAGCTAGCTTGAATGCGATTTAGGCAGTAAGTGCAGGCTTTGACCAAACATAAGGTTGGAAAGGTTTGTCGAGCGGCGTTTTGGCGATGTGATTCGTGTAATTGTGCATGATCTTAATCGCAATTCCAAGAATGACTTCCAGCACTTGCTGTTGGGTATAACCTGCTACTAAAAATGCTTCAATCTCACGATCATCTAACCAACCCCGCGCTTGAATCAGGCGTTGGGTGAACTGCCGCAAGGCTTGTAATTTTGGGTCGCTCAGAAGTGTTCCGTCACGGAGCGCCTGAATATCGTCAGCCGACATACCGATCATCCTCGCTAAGCCAGAATGGGCTGCCATACAGTAATGACATTCGTGTTCATAATTTGCTGTTAGGTAGATCACTTGCTGCTCGACGGGGCTGAAACTGGTGGCTTCAAATAAGTCCCACAGTGCCATCGAGCCTTTTAGTAGTGATGGAGCTTGGGCAAAAATCCCTTCAAGATTCGGAATAAATCCAAATGTTTCTTTCGCCTGAGCTAACGCGGCTTTGGACTCTTCAGGAGCGGTATCGGTAGTGTAAATAGGGAAGTCCATTGGCAGTTGCCTCCAAAGGTACAGAGTAGACAGAATTGTCTACCTCATCAAAATGCTATTGTATGGTGATGGAGACAAACTTGTCTACTTTCTATGAGTACTGAATCCAGTCACGCTAGACAGCAAATTCTCGAAACAGCGTCTGAACTCTTCTACCAAAAGGGCATTCAGCATGTGGGCATTAACGAAGTGATTGCACAGTCTGGAGTTGCTAAGCGGACGCTATATCGATGGTTTCCGTCGAAAGACTTGTTAATCGAAGAAGTCATGAACTATCGTGCCGCTCAGTGGATATGCTGGTTTGAGACAGCCGTATCCGAGCGTGGCAATACACCGAAAGAACGGTTATTGTCTACCTTTGACGTGCTGCGAGAATGGTACGCTAGTCCGAACTTTCGGGGCTGTCCGTTCATCAATGCCGTTCTGGAAATTGCTGATGCTTCACACAAAGCACATCAGGTTTCAATCGATTTACGGGAGTCAATTCGCCAAATCATTATGCAATTAGCAGCCGAGGCAGGCATCAAAAACCCTGACTTTTTCTCGCGGCAGTATTTGCTGCTTATCGGCGGCGCAAGCTTAATGGCAACTATTGAACAGTCACCAGAGGGTGCAACCTTTGCTCAGACGGCTCTATCAACCTTAATTGATGCGAATGTAGGCAATTGATATTGGGTCTGATTGCTTGTACTATCCCTTGTACTCTCCTAAACATCCGATGCACCTTATAAGACTTAGGGCTTATGGCGGCATCCCTCTGTCATAAGCCTTATCAGGCATGAGCGGATATCACTTGTGAAGCAGACTAACAGCATTGGCTGTTAAAATCCAGTGAGTTCCTAGACTGTAGTTTCATGAGTCGTACTACTTTTAAACTTCCTACACGTTCACACTGGGTACAGGTATCGCCTGTTAGCAATAGCCAAGCAAAATTTAGCCTAGTGGCGCTACTGCCTTACCCCTCACGGCGATTTGGGATTTCTCGCCAGTTAATCACTTCAGGATTACTTGTAGCACTACTAGGTGTACTAGGAACATCCGTAAATGCTCAAGTGCCCTCATCAACCCCACTCGCTCAGACTCAAGACACGTCGGAAGCCGACACCGTTCCAAAACAATTATTAGGGCAGTGGCAAGCCAAAGACCCGACATCAGATAAGCTATTCACATTTATTTTTGCGCCGGACAACAATTTATTTTTTGTGCTGCCAGCACCTGATGGATCTTCTATTGCACTCAAGGTTGGTTACCGAGTTAATCCCGCGACTCAGCCGATGCAGCTTGATATCCAACTAAGTCCTGAGCAAACTGCTTTAACGATTTTTGAATTTACGGCTGATGGGAAGTTGCGCTTAGATCTAGATGGACTTACACCGGGACAATCCAGACCAACTGCATTTCAACCCAACACACCACTATTTGACAAAGCATCTGAAGCAACAACCGTACCTGAGAATATTCAGGTAATTGAGCTAGAAGCTTTCGAGAATTTGATCAATCAGGGTGCCCAAAAACCAGAAGATGAAGCAAAAAACTATATGTATGCTCTAACCCAAGTGCAACAGGCACATTATTTGGAGCAAGGGAAATTTGCTAGAGAAATAGAAGAAGTCAGCATTGGACTCAGAACAGAAACTGAGTCTTATCGCTACCAAATTGTACCTCAGGGAGATAATACGCAAAATGTGATGATCACAGCCGTTGCCAAGGAGGCTCAGCTTCCTAGCTACACAAGCGCTGTATTTGTCACTCAAGTCAATGGGAAAGTAACCACAGTTGCTCAGATTTGTGAAACCGCTCAACCTTCAACTTCCCCCCCAGCAATGCCAACTGCACCTATAGCAGGTTCATCGGAAATCCAATGTCCCGCAGGTTCTCGTTCCCTGCAATTACTCCCTTCCCGCTCTAAGAATGCCTCTGTTGAGATGGCAGGGGGAGAGGAGAATGGGTAATCTTCTGGCTCCGAAAGGAGTAAAATAACCACTAATTTGGGGGCACAAGTACGACGATACCGACGACTTCTTAGTTCTAAGAGGATGTTTGACTATTCGCTTGGCTAACTTGAAGGAAGAGCTAAACCAAGCATTGCTCAGAATTGAATAGCTTGAGCAACCGTAACTAGATTGTTGCGATATATTTTTCAGGCTCAAACTCATCTTTGTTTAAGGCATATTTGACTCCCTCTTGATTTGTTTCTTGATCAATAAATGTCTTCTCAAATTTTAAACCCACTTTTTCCATAACACGAATGGAAGCGGCATGAGTTGCTAAAGCTGTGGCGACGATTCGTTGAGTATCTAACTCACAAAAGCTTTTTAATATCAATGAGCGTGAACCTTCTGTTGCATAGCCTTTGCCCCAAGATGCTTTCCGCAGCCGATACCCAAGCTCAATTTCATTCTCGCTATGAATATGCACTGTAATGTCGTCTAAGGCTGGTCTAAGAAAGAACCAACCGATAAATTCATTACTTGCCTTTTCAATGACTGCCCAATATCCAAATCTATCCGACTTTTCATAGTATTTAAGAAATCTAGGTAACTTTTTATTTTTGATAGCTTCGTAGTCTGTATCTATAGGGTTTCCTCCATTAATGAGTCCTATATTGGTGAAGCGAATCACTTCGCGATCGCTATCTAACTCAAATAAGTGGTCAGCATCATCTTCAGTAAACTGACGTAGAATTAATCTTTCTGTTTCTAGAAAAACTTTCATAGTCTAGATATCCTTACTGAGTCATTAGTCACTCTCGTCCGAACAAAATTTGAAAGCCTTACATAGAAGCACTTTCACCCTAGGGGCTTAAGACCTAGGTTTCTATTAGGAAAGCGATCGCTAGATTGTCCATTGGATAGGGATTTCATCCGTTGACTGCTAGGTTGATTTTCCTGGAGTGACACAAGATCGCTAATCTGCATTCAACACTTTGCGGAACACGACCTTATCATCATTCACTGCGTAGAAGTCGCGAATGCAAGCCTCCTCCTCATAGCCGCACTTTGCATAAAATGTCCGCGTGCGCTTAAAGTCTGGTAACCCAGACGTTTCTACTAGCAGCATTCGCTCACCACGCCCTGTCAACGCCTGCTCGACGTAGTTTAGCAGTTTCGTACCACGTCCTTGCCCTTGATGAGCGGGGTGGATCGCAATCAATTGCAGATTCCAAGTTCTGTCTGTCATCCGCTCCGGTTCGCAGTAAGCAACGCCTACTGGTCCATTGTCATCGTCAGTAATCCAGAAGTGTTCTGCGTCGCTGTTTCCTCCCAAAGCATCAGTCAACATCTGGCGCAACAACTCTAGTGCGCTCGGTGGGAAAAGTCCGGTGGCATCCGCTAGGGCAATCAGAGCCGTCGTGTCTTCAGGTAGGGTCGGTCGAATCATAGGCAATCGCAATGAGAGGCGGTCTAACCACACCAATTATACTACAATAATACTACAAATTAGATCTAACCATTCAACCAATTTCAAGCCTACCCCAGCCCCCAGCCACCAATCCCCGACCCCCAATCCCCAGCCACATAAAAAAATGTCCAGATTGACCTCCTTAAAAGGGAACAGGTTGTTACAATCTCAGTTATCTTCAGTTCTTGAGTGCCATGACCGACACTGTTCTTGACGTTCGCAATCTGCAAGTGGAATTCCCAACGGATGAAAGGCGGGTCATTGCTGTTGACGGCATTGACTTCACGCTAAATCGTGGGCAAACCCTAGGGATTGTGGGTGAATCAGGGTCTGGAAAATCAGTTACCTCACTAGCTGTGATGGGTTTAGTGCCAACTCCAGGCAGAATTTCCAAAGGAGAGATTTACTTCCGTCCTTCGGCAGATGGCGCAAAACCGGTGAATCTGGTGCGGCTTTCTGCTGAGCAAAAGCGGTTGTACCGGGGCGGACAAATATCGATGATTTTTCAGGAACCAATGAGTTCCCTCAACCCGGTTTACACCTGTGGATTTCAGCTAACCGAAGCCATCCTCCAGCACCAGAATGTTTCCCCAGCAGAAGCGCGACGTCAAGCAACGGCTGGTCTTCAAGAGGTTAGGCTTCTCCCTAGCGATGGGCAATTGAGGGAACAGTATGTGGAAGAGTTCCACCGGGAAAATCCCGGTAAACCGTTGCCAGGGGAAAAGGAAATTAACCATCAGATTAATCAGCAAAAGCTGGCAATGTTAGACCGCTACCCTCATGAGCTTTCTGGTGGTCAACTCCAGCGGATGATGATTGCGATGGCAATCTCGTGTAACCCGGAGGTGTTGATTGCTGATGAACCGACTACAGCGCTTGATGTCACGGTACAGGCAACAATTCTTGATTTACTGCGGGAATTGCGAGACAAACGTGGAATGTCGATAATTTTTATCACCCATGATTTGGGTGTAATTGCAGAAATTGCCGACAGTGTAGCGGTGATGTATCAGGGAAAAATTGTTGAGAGTGGTGATGTCTGGCAAATTTTTTCTAATCCGCAGCATCCTTACACCAAGGGTTTATTAGCTTGTCGTCCTCAGTTGGAGGGGGATCGGAAGTATTTACCCACTGTCTCCGACTTTATGGAGGTTGTAAGAACCCCAACGGGTGATCTCCAGATTCGGGAGAAAGCTACTGATTTTAAAGTGGCGATATCTAATGTCTTAGACAACAATGGCTCTAGTAATGAGGCTCAACCGCAACGTGCCGTCGAAGTGCGATCGCAATCTCCTCTTGTTGAGGTTTGTAACCTTCAGGTTGGCTTTCCAGTGCGGGGAGTTTTTGGTAGAGCGAAACGCTACATTATGGCGGTGAATAATGTGTCGTTTGAGGTTTATCCAGGGGAAACATTGGGGTTAGTTGGGGAATCTGGTTGTGGCAAATCGACCCTTGCCCGGACTTTGCTGAGATTAATTGAGCCAATGAATGGTGAGATGCTTTTTGAAGGGCAAAATATCACCAAGATTAGCGGGAAGCATCTGCGGCACTTGCGACGGGAGATGCAAATTATTTTCCAGAATCCCTTTAGTTCGCTTGACCCACGCTTGAAGATTGGGGAAGCGGTGATGGAACCACTCTTAATTCATGATAGTGGGGGTAATAGTAAAGGACGACGCGATCGCACGGCTTATCTTCTAGAACGTGTTGGCTTAAATCCCGACTGGATGAATCGTTATCCTCACGAGTTCTCTGGTGGTCAACGCCAACGGGTGGCGATTGCGCGTGCATTGGCTCTCAATCCTAAGTTTATTATCTGTGATGAATCGGTTTCTGCCCTTGATGTCTCTGTACAGGCACAGGTTCTGAATCTCCTCAAAGAGTTGCAAGGTGAGTTTGGTCTAACCTACATTTTCATTTCCCATGACTTGAGCGTGGTGAAATTCATGAGCGATCGCATCATGGTGATGAACCAGGGCAAAATTGAAGAAATTGGTTCGCCAGAAAGCATCTACCGTAAGCCAGAAAAGGATTACACTCGCCAGTTGATTGCCTCAATTCCGACTGGTAGCTTAGAGCGAATTCAACAACAGCAAGAAGGACGGCGTATAGCTGCCCAGCTTTCTACAATTAGCGATCCGTGGGCAGTTAACTAAGATTGGGAATTGGGGATTGGGGATTCTTTCTGCGATGTGCCTTTCCCCCTTATTCACCTACTGATAGTTAAGATTAATTAATCAAGGAGCTATAGTTCCCTTCAATCTGTAATTTAGCAACGCCATTTAGAAAGTCTTTTGCTCTCACAACAGGCAGGAGATGCTAACTTGATGTTTACGATCTGAGCTTGGCAAATACAACTGCTAAATTAAACTCCAGTGCTTTTATCCCAGGTTGCACTATGATCTCCAATCTAACTGAACACTCACAGCATCGCGAAAATCTCAACAGCGGCATCCTAATCGCTCAGGGATTGAAAGCTAAATCTCAAAATTACAAAAGATTATTAACAGTGGTGTTGCAGTGGACGGGAGGACAACCCTTCCTTACCCAGCAACTGTGTAAACTACTCGTCGAGTCAGAAGAGTTACCTCCTATCGGAGAGGAAGCGGAGTGGGTCGAGAACTTAGTGCGATCGCATTTCATTGAAAACTGGGAAACGCTTCCGGAGACAGAGCATTTGCGGACGCTGCGCGATCGCATCCTCAGACGTAAGCCACGTAGTGCTAAACTCTTGCAGCTATACAAGCAAATCTTACGAAACGAGAGCCTACCCACTAATGACAGTTCAGAACAAAAAGAACTGATGCTGTCGGGTTTAGTCGTGAAGCGGGCCGGTATCTTAAGAGTTCATAATCGGATTTATGAATGTGTATTTAATGAAACGTGGGTTGAGAACGCTTTAAAGGGTCTACAATCTGAGCTTGAACCCACGGAGTCTGAATTTCTCAAAGCACTTGCTGAGTTAGAAAGAAAGCTTTTAGTCTCTCAAGTCGAGATCTTATCCAAAGCTGACAACGAATCTGAGGAACAAGGTTCAGCGCAGGCTCTGTATGAGGTACTGCGGGATGTTACCGCAAAAGTTGGTAAATTGCTCGGTGCAGACCGGGCAACAATCTTTTTACTCAACGACGAAAAGACAGAACTTTGGTCACTCGTTGCTGAAAATGAAGAGGGTGAATTCTTAGATATTCAGGTGCGAGTCGGCGAAGGAATTGCAGGTCAGGTTGCCCGGACAAAGAAGGTTATTCATATTCCTAACCATGTCTATGAAGACCCCCGCTCTGCCTTAGTCCAAGAGTATGACAAGAAATACAACTACCGTACCGAAAATATTTTGGCATTGCCGATTCTAGATGAAAACAGAGAAGTAGTTGCCGTTGTCCAGTTACTAAACAAGTTGCAGCCAGCAGGAGATGCACAGGATGACAATCATCCCACAGTTACGCAACAAGGCTTTACAAAATTAGACTTGGAGCGACTAGCGAAATGTGTTGTTCCAATTCGGCGAATTTTAGAAAGCTGTCAGTCCTGTTATAAAGCAACCAAAAAACTTCGAGCGGCAGCGGCACTTGCCGAAGCAACGCGATCGCTTGACCAAATCAATTTGGATACCAAAGCCATCCTTCAGCGGGTGATGAATACCGCAAAGAAGTTGATGAACGCCGACCGTAGCACGTTGTGGTTAGTTGATCATGACCAAGGTGACTTGTGGACGGAACTTCCTGGGAAAGGAGAACTCCGATGTGCATTAGGGGTTGGTTTTGTCGGTCAAGTCGCTCAAAGCTGTGAACCGATGATTATCCCATTTGACTTATATGAAAACCCTAATGCTGGTAACGCTAAAAAAATTGATGAACAAACACGATATCGCACTTGTAGCCTCCTATGTATGCCAGTTGTGAGTCCTGATGGTGAATTGCTCGGTGTCACCCAACTTGTTAACAAACGAAAACCTGGCGATCACCCTGAGTACAACAAAGATGAGTGGCCGAATGTACCAGATTATTTCAAGGCTAGCTTCGACAAAAATGATCGGCAGTCTATGCAGGTCTTTAACGAGCGAGTGGGAGTGGTACTTCAGTTCGTTAAAACGCATGAAACCTTAAAGCAGCTAGCGCAAATTGAACCGAAAGAAGCGATTTATAACGCTCTGGCTGTACTAAGTAATTCTGTCGCTAACCAGAGTGATGAAGCTCTCTACAATGCGCTTTACTATCTGTTGAGCTTCATTAATCTATCCATCAGTAAATTACTGGAAGCAGAACACGCCACGACTTTCTTGCTAGATGCCGATGAAACTGGTTTTTGGTCATTGGTTACTGAAGAAGAAGGAAGTAGCGCAACAGAAATTCGGATTTCTGCGAGTCAAGGCATAGCCAGTAAAATTGTTGCCTCTAAATCCATCAAAGCTAGCAGCCAACCGAATAAGTTTAATGATGTTTTAATCCACATCGGCATCAACCCAGCCAACTTACACAGCCTTCATAACGTCTTATTATTTCCTGTTGTCAATCAACGAGGAAATCTGATCGGCATTATCCGGACATTCAACAAATTAAATTCTTCTAGCGAACCTGAGGCAGTGCCAACGGAACGAATTGATCCAAGAGGCTTTACTCCAGCAGATGCTGATAAGTTGAGGCAACGGACTGAATCAATTCTGCCAATTCTGCAAGCCTTCCAATCGTTCCATCGGCAAATTCTCACCATTCAAGAGCAACGTAAAGCGATCGATCCCCTTTATCAAGCGATCAGCTTTGTTAGCCAAAGTAGCGGCAATCCAGAAGAATTAATTCAAAAAGTGATGCAGGCAGCCAAAAAACTTACCAATGCTGACCGTAGCTCCCTTTGGCTTGTAGATTATCAAAGCAATGAATTGTGGACAACCATTCTCCAAGCCGATGGTTCCTGGGTAGAGACACGAGTGCCAATGGGAGAAGGCTTTGTTGGTATGGTCGCTCAAACAGGTCACCCCGTGAATATTCCCTTTGACCTCTATAATCATCCCGACTCTGAGGTCGCTCGAAAAACGGACGAGAAGACCCATTATCGCACTTGTAGCTTATTGTGTATGCCAGTTTTGGGTTCCGATGGTGAATTACTTGCTGTGACTCAACTCGTCAATAAACGCAAACAGGGTGACTTCGGCGAATATGATTCGGCTGATTGGCCCAACGTTCCTGACTACTTTAAGGCAAGTTTCGAGGAAAAAGATCAAAGGGACATGGAGATATTTAACAATCAAGTGGGCGTTATAATTCCAGGATTATTTTGATGAACTCAAATGATAGTTGAAAAAGCAACCTTATTTGAGTGTAACTGAATAGAAATGGCTCCTAGGTTGGGAGGACTTCCTAAGCTTGTAAAGAGATGAACGTTTAAGCTTCTCTTAGGAGCTGCTTACTCATTTAAACAGGTTAGCTAACTCCTCATTGGATGTACCAAGGATTCGGGCGAGCATATTCATCTCACTGTTTGTGAAGCCATCTCTTACCTCAGTTAATTCTTCAACTGATTTTCCTAGAATCCGTGATAAGACTTTGATCTGATTATCACTGATGTCTTTGCCCTTGAAGATATTTTCCAGTTCTTTAGGAGACAATTTATAGGAATAGCAGAAGCGAACAAAGTCCCGGTTACTAATGTTGAGTGCGCGTTGTCTCTCACGAAGTAAATAAGCGATCGCCCTCGTTCCGTGTTCAGGACGCTTCGCTTTTTCCAGATATTTGTTCATCCGTCGGTTTAACTGATTAATATTGCCACCCGACTGTTTGATTAAGTCCAAGCAAGCCATTTGAAAGGCTTTAGTTAGGGTCTCATTCTCTTCGTTAAGTTTTTCGTAGTCATTAAAAATTTCAATGATTCTGGCAGCAAATTCTGGTGTGCAAAACCCAACCTCCATTTCCTCATCAGAAATAGCAATATAGGAACGAGATTGATTAATTCGCAAGCGCAAAGGTTGATTAATCTTTGCCATAAATTTAACGGTTTATGAAACGCTATTGTATGCAAGGACTTTAGACAATTTTGCCAAAATCTCGTTACTGGGGATAGTCACGTAGAATGCAAAATAAAACAATACATCATCTTAGAGCGTGTTTGAGTTACTGGAAGCTTAAGACACAATCACTCTCCGTTTACATATATACCTATGTCCGATACAGGAAGGTTGACTAAAGCGATTGAAAAATCCGTCCCTTAAAGCTCAGACTTTAAAACCGACCTTCAATTCTCACCTTGAGATGAAGAAATAAGCATACCCCACCAACCTCTCAAACTTCCAATGGTAAAAGATAGAATTTCTTAATTCCTCTCCTCTGAAAATAGCAGGGGAAGTTGGGGATACAAGGGAGGCAAACTTTCATTCCTTCGTTGTGAGTACTCGCTTATGATGCCTAGTCTGCAAAAAGGCAGAGAGGCAAGAGGCAAGAGGTGGAGGTGAGAGGATAGAAACTTTCCTCAAATTCGTTGTGCCCTGTATACACGGGAGTCTAGCTTGTGTAGGTCGGTAGACCCCGAAGTACCAAGGTTCCTTGAATCTCTTAATCCTGTTTTCTAAAGCGTGTGGGTCGGTTGCGCTTGGCGGATGCTCCCTCATGACGTCCCCTATGGTAAACCATTTATTATTACTTCCATTGTTGGCAGCTTCAACAGACTTGCAGAAGAATTTTGTTGTATTGTGCTGGTTCGCTCACTGCCGTAACTAGCCAGGTATGTTCTGTATAATCTAACTTCAGGTTGAGAATGTATGTAATATTACCTATAAATTCATGCAACCTCATCAAAGTCTCAGCGAGAGATTTCAACTTTTAGGCAATTTCCAGTAGTTTGCCTCAGCGACTCGTAAAGGAATTCAGACTACGGCGACGTATGCAGGAATACTTAACACAGTTAGAGTAACTGAAAGTCTCAAAAAACGATTGGGTACTCTCCTTCTGGCACAAGCATTAGCACACTCAACCTGTAAGTCTAGCTAGCACACACTTATCAGCTTACTGGCAAGAGGTCTGTTGCTGGAGTGTTCAAAAGACAATTACCCAAGAAAACAAAGCGGAAAGACGAATCCATGAAACCCTACCAGACGATTCCTATCCTGGAGTGTGGAGAACCGCTTGTACCCATTCCTCTGGAACAATTTGCGGTAGAGTTACCTCACCCCTATGAAAAATTAGGCGCACCTTATGCAGAGGCTTCGCCCTACTACCTTCGCCAAAGCGTCCTTAGTGCCTTAATTACCGCTCAATCCCAACTCCAACAGCAGTATCGAGGTTGGCGTATCCAGATTTTTGATGCCTATCGACCTGTAGCTGTTCAACAGTTTATGGTAGACCATACCTTCAGTGAGGTTGTTCAGGCACAGAAATTAAACCCAGCGTCGCTATCTGAGGCGCAACGCGAGGCAATTTGGCAGGAGGTTTATCAAATTTGGGCAGTACCGAGTCCTAACCCGATGACTCCACCACCTCACAGTACGGGTGCGGCTATAGATCTTACCCTGGTAGATGCCACAGGTCAGCCAATCGATATGGGTTCAGCGATTGATGAACTCTCTCCTCGCTCTCATCCTGATTACTACGCCAATCAGCCAGAACAGCCGTATCATAAACACCGTCAGCTACTACGGGATGTAATGTATTTTGCTGGATTTCAACGTCATCCTGGCGAATGGTGGCATTTCTGTCTGGGTGACCAGATGTGGGCATGGCTATGTAATCAAGAACAGGCAAATAGCACCTTTACAGCCCGTTATGGTCGGGTTATTTTTGGGACTGGGGAGTAGGGACTGGTTGGGAATTGGGAATTGGGAATGGGTTAGCCCGTTGGGAGTAAACATAAGTTTTTACGACCTAGCACCTATCGCTCAACCCTAATCCCGGAAACTAGCAACAAAGATTTCTGGCTTTTTGTGGGGACGCTTTTTGAGGAGTAAGCAACAAGTACGGCTGGGTTGCCCCATACTTAAAGTTGTAAATGTTATTTACATTTGTAGTCGTGGGTTTGTGCCCATGACAATTTTTTGGGAAAAAGTCCCAACTTCTTTATGTCTTTGAAAGCGAATACGATTCAACCTGGTGCAGCCAGAGAAACCTTTCAGACTGATGTCCTATCGGTACGCCTATGTCACTCCTCTAGCGAGTTGGCACAAGATGCAGCACTTTTTGTACGAAACTATTTGCAGGACATCCTCAGTCAGCAGCAAAACGCTTCTGTCGTCTTGGCAACTGGTAACTCACAAATTCAGTTTCTTGATGCTCTAATTGCTCTAGGGGGTGTAGATTGGTCACGAATTAGTCTGTTCCATCTTGACGAATATCTGGGAATTGATGCCGACCATCCCGCTAGTTTTCGCCGCTATCTGCGTGAGCGAGTGGAATATCGAGTTAAGCCCGACAAGTTCCACTATCTTGAAGGTGACACCTTAGAACCGTTAGCAGAATGCGATCGCTATACCCAGCTTCTCCTCGCTCAACCGATTGACCTTTGTTGTCTCGGTTTGGGAAAAAATGGACATTTAGCGTTTAATGAGCCATCTGTTGCTGAGTTCAATGACCCTGAGCGTGTGAAACTCGTGAAATTAGACAAGGAAACGCGCCTTGCACAGGTGGATGGAGGTCACTTCCCAAACCTTGAAGCCGTGCCACAATACGCCTTCACGCTGACTATCCCGATGATTTGTGCCGCAAAAAAAATCCTCTGCCTTGCACCTGCAAAACACAAAGCCTTAGCGGTAAAAACGATGTTATTGGGGGCACTTTCTACGGATTGTCCGGCTTCCGTACTCCGCACACAAGCTCAGGCAACCTTATTTCTAGATGCAGATTCGGCAAGTTTACTTTAGATTTGCTTTTCGAGGCAGCGTGTTGGCTAGTTTTAGCGGATTAACCCAGACTTCACCCATGCACAAGGGCTGTGGTCAGATATTCTAGGAAAAGATGGCTTCTTCAAGCGGACACTACAGAAAGTAATAACAGTTTATGGTTGCACCAAAACGAGTATTTGTTCTCTTATTCAATGCCGGGACAGAAAACGAGGGCATTCACACGATTCGGATTGGCGATCGCAACACGGTGCTAATGTTCGAGTCACAAGACGATGCCACCCGCTTTGGGGTGATGCTGGAAGCGCAGGATTTCCCTGAACCGACGGTGGAAGAAATGGAGGCTGCGGAAATTGAGGAGTTTTGCCTCGGTGCGGATTATGACGCAGAACTGATTGAAGAAGGAATGCTGGCAATGCCGCCAGAGACTAATGTCGAAAAATTGGATTGGCAAGCTGACGCTGATGAAACTGATGAAACCCAGGAACCAGAACTGTCTGATTTAGACCGAATTCGCCGTCAGTTGGAGGGATTGTTGTAAACGTCCGCTCTTAAGCCAATGCAAGGATTTGAGAATGTCGATTTTGGATAGCTCTCCAATCGCTGTAGCTAGTGCAAGAAGGCTTTTATGAATATTGTTTGTAAGGTAGCTTTTTAACCTTTTTCAACTGGATAGTTATTTCCGTCACACTGCCTTAGTAGTTGAGACAATTGCTATAAGTAACAATCCTATTGGGTACTACTGAAGGTCAGAGGAACCCTCTAACCCTTGCGTCCCAAAATCGAGAATTCAAAAAAGGGCAGCTATGAAGAATTTGGAAGAGCGGGGTCATCTGTTAACAGAACAGATTAACCCCAACAGTCAGAACCTAGACCAGTTAACATCGCTGGAGTTGGTGGAGCTGTTTAATCGCGAGGATGCTAAAACCCTCAGTGCGATCGCCCAGGCAAAACTCCAGCTAGCCGAAGCGATTGACCTTACGGCTGAAGCTTTTGGTCGGGGGGGGCGCCTCTTCTATGTTGGTGCAGGGACGAGTGGACGATTAGGGGTACTGGATGCGGCTGAGTGTCCTCCCACCTTTTGTTCACCACCCGAATTGGTACAGGGCATTATTGCTGGCGGTGCTGGAGCTTTAGTGCGTAGTTCCGAGGATTTGGAAGACCGAGCCGAAGATGGAGCCGAAGCGATCGCCCATCGCCAGATTACAGAACTTGATGTTGTTGTCGGCATCACGGCTGGAGGTACTACCCCCTTTGTCCACGGTGCAATTCAATCGGCACGGCAACGGGGAGCCAAAACGATTTTGATCGCGTGTGTTCCTACCGATCAAGTCAGTATTGAAGCCGATTTGGATATTCGGCTACTAGTCGGACCGGAAGTGCTAGCTGGCTCTACACGCTTGAAAGCGGGTACAGTAACCAAGATGGCATTAAATATCCTCTCTACAGGGGTTATGGTGCGCGTCGGCAAGGTCTACGGCAATCGCATGGTCGATGTTGCCGTTACAAACAAAAAACTGCACGACCGAGCCTTGCGAATCCTGCAAGACCTCACTAACCTGAGTCGGGAAGAGGCAGGTTACTTATTAGAAAGCAGTGGACGTCGGGTGAAACTCGCCCTACTGATGCATTGGACAGGACTCGACGCAAAAGAAAGCGATCGCCTTCTTGCCGAACATCAAGGCAATCTCAGAGCTGCTGTCCAAAGCTGTAAAACGAGTTAAACACTCATCCGTCTAAAGTTTTAAATTAAAAATAAAGGATTAGAATCGCTCGTCAAATCTTTCACCTCTTCCACTCCTTTTTCGATAACAGATAACTAACGACAAAAAGCTAAAAATGTTTAATGGATCAGAGACTACTGCAACTCTTTTAATCATCCTGGTAGCACTCGGTGTTCTAGGTTGGGGCTTCAACCGAGCAAGGTCTTACGGAAAACTAGGGATTTTAGCCTGGTTGCAGTCGGTCGTCTTGACAGTTCCTTGGCTGTTGTTTTTTGGCTTATTTTCCGCTGGAATTTACCTCAATATCGTTGGCATTCTGTTTTTATTAGTCGCTTCAGCCGGACTGTATATCATCTTGGGCAAGCAGTTGCGTGATGCGGGTCAGGATGCCGTTCTCCGAGAACGTGCAGCAAAGCTATTGAGTGAAAAACAAGAGGCAAGCGAGGGACAACCCCTACAAGACCAAACTGCCGCCACAGCCGCAAATGTTTCACGCTCCTCTAATGGTACAAATCCTGCCATAACTGAGGTTGTTCCGATTCCTGAAGAAGACCTTAAAAGCATCCAGGGAATCTTTGGCATTGATAGCTTCTTTGCGACTGAAACAATTCCTTATCAGGAAGGGGTCATTTTCAAGGGCAATATGCGGGGAGGTGAGCCAGAAGCCGTATTTTCCCGTTTATCAAAAAGCTTAGAGGAACGATTAGCTGATCGCTACCGACTATTTTTAGTGGAAAGCCCTGAAGGAAGACCCGTTGTTATTGTCCTCCCCAGCAGCAACGACCCACAACCTCTAACAACCCCCCAGAAAATTCTTGCTGTGAGCTTGCTCATCGCGACAATAGCTACCAGTTTGGAAGCGGCTGGACTACTACTTCACTTTGACTTCTTCAGTAATCCAGAGCGGTTTGTGGAAGCCTTGCCAATCAGTGCCGGAATCTGGACAGTTCTCGCTGCTCACGAACTGGGTCACTGGTGGCAGGCACAGCAGCACAACGTGCGGCTCAGTCTACCGTTCTTCATTCCTAGTTGGCAAATCGGCTCGTTTGGTTCCATTACTCGCTTTGCATCCTTGATACCAAACCGGAAAGCCTTGTTTGATATTTCTATTGCTGGCCCGGCGGCGGGTGGGATTGTTTCGCTATTGCTACTGACTAGTGGATTAATCCTGTCTCATGATGGTAGTGCCTTTCAAGTGCCTGTTCAGTTTTTCCAAGGGTCAGTATTGGTAGGAATCATTGCGCGACTTTTTCTAGGTGCGTCCCTACAAGCACCTCTAGTTGATGTTCACCCCCTAACCATTGTTGGTTGGTTGGGTTTAGTGGTAACGGCATTAAACTTGATGCCAGCAGGACAACTGGATGGAGGGCGAGTTGTCCAGGCAATCTACGGACGCAAAACTGCTCGACGCGCAACAGTGGCAACGTTGATTGTTTTGGGAGTTGTCGCTCTGGCAAATCCAGCCAATCCACTCATTTTGTATTGGGCGATCGTCATTCTATTCCTACAGCGTAGTTTGGAGCGCCCCAGCCTCAATGAAATTACAGAACCTGATGATACTAGAGCCTTGTTGGGTTTACTCGCACTGTTTTTAATGGTGGTAACCTTGATTCCCTTAACACCTGCTGTCGCGATTCGGTTTGGAATTGGAGGTTAGTTCTTAGTTGTTGGTTATTAGTAGGAATAGATGAGCCTACCTAGTTATCTTCCCTTTGCTGATGGACAGTGGCGCCTGAGTATGGGGCTAAAATCGCTCAATCTTCAAGAGTGGATTAAAATCGATGAACACCTCGCTAAAGAACTTGCCCTCAAAGACAAGCTGCTGAAGAACCAATATTCGGATGTTTTTGCTTGCCTTCCAGAAAGCCGATTGAGCCAGAAAGAAGTACTAGACTTACTCCTCAATCACCTGGTGGAACACTTCCCTCAACACTACCGACAGCAAGGTACAACAATTGAAACTATCTGCACTGGACAAGTTTGGGATATCACTCACTTTGAGGCAGTACCGCTTGATTTAGCGGGACGTTTGGTGCAAGAAGATTTGTTGCTAATGCAGCCAAGTCCTGAAGGCTATATCTTGACAGCGGCATCCCTCTGTTTTCCTTCTCGCTGGCGACTGCGGGAAAAGCTTGGGCATCCACTCGCTCAAATCCACGCTTCAGTTCCTGGATATCATGACAAACTAGAGCGTCCTGTAGATAGTTTCTTTGACCGCCTGAAAGTCAATCATCCGGCGTGGCGCTTGAATTGGAGTATTGTGGATTCGCCAGAACTTTTCTTAGCCCAAGAAAAGGGAGACTTGGATACGACGATAAATGCCGAAAATGCGGGGGAAAAACTCTGGATTCGAGTGGAGCGTCAAACTCTACGGCGACTTGAAGTTAGTGGCGACATCCTCTTTACCATCCGTACCTATGTGCATCCTCTACAGATGCTTGAGGAGAATTCTGCGATCGCTCATAATCTAGCAGAAGCCGTTAAACAAATCCCCTTAGGGATGCAGATTTACAAAAACCTGTTGCCAATTCGCGAGGCGCTTTTGGGTTATCTTGAGCAAGTTACAGCGGCACACTCGATGAACTAAAGCGCCAATAGAGATGTTATCCGCCTTGGTGGCAGCACTGTGCGATCGCAAGTCGTTAAATAATCGTAATCTAAACTTCATCAGTGCTTAATGCACTTCGGTATTTTCTTAGTTAAGATATCGGCTACGAAGAACAAAAAATTTGTAGAGAAGCCTTGACACAGGTTCTCGAAAATCAATCTTGCTTCCAGAATCCACTGCCAAGGTGACAGTGTTGCTGCTTCTGTAAAAAATTATACGTTTGCAGTACGGACTCATTCGAGTGCAGCAGTGGAGATGTGTCTGTGATTCAGAGACGGATTCTGGTGGAAAACCCTTAGGTTTGTCCCTCCAGAGAATCCTATAGCTGAAAGCTAGCGTCTCCTGATATTTTGGATCAATCAAGCTGCTCTAGAGTAAAAAGTTTTAGATTTTTTGGAGCAACTTAGCATTGGGGTGTGGCTATCGATCAATTAGTATGCTCTCAGATCTTAGAGAAGAGCACTCACTTGCGAGGCTTGCGATGGAAGATATTAATACTAGAGGCTCTGCCACAAAAACGATTGAGACAAAATTTTTTCAGCCCCGTCTCATTATCCAATCCCTAGCGTTTACAGGTATTTTGTACTTTAGCGTTGGTCAGACACCGCCAACTCCTCCTACCGGGGTAACGTCACAGCTAATTCGGTCTAGCACTCCCTTATCCAAATCTGTTGGTAACACCGTCTTGCAACATGCTTCCCAACAGTCAGGATTACCAACCTCTGAGCTACGCATTGTCCAAGCTCAACCCCAAACTTGGTCAGATAACTGCTTAGGGTTGCGTGAGTTGGGAACGCCCTGTACCCAAGTATCCGTATCCGGTTGGCAAGTCGCTGTTGCGAGTGGTAAACACAAACAACATTGGATTTATCGTACTGACGCTTCTGGCTCGGTTATCAAACTAGAGCGCGGCACCTCTTTACCCAACCAAAAGCATAAAGAGGCTTTACCAACAGTCGGTTAATTAGTGTTAACGGGACTTAAACGAAAATCAACAAGCAATAAAGGTATAATCCAGGCAGGGCAGATATTTTACGTTAAGGTTTGAGCGATGAAAGAGACAACTCCTGCCGCCATGCCCCCT
>NZ_JACJNU010000032.1:0-13111 GCF_014849525.1 Microcoleus sp. FACHB-SPT15
CAAACACGATCAATTACCGTTACTTGATTAATGCTCTTTTGGCGCGTCCCTACTTGAATAATATATTTGTACTACAAATTGGCGATCGCGCTGTGCCAGTTGCGTAAGTCCTGTTGATAAAGAATTACAATTTCCAAGGAAGCGGCGCTCGATAAGGATTTTCATGTATATCCAACACTTCCCATGTACGAGGATTCACTTGCCCTGTAACTGGAATTTTGTACCGTTGCTGTAAATCTCTCACCGCAGATTCCGTAATGGAACCAAACACTCCATCAACAATTGCCCCACGCGGATTTCCTAACCTAACTCCTGCTGCTCCTAAAAAATTATTATCAAAGAGAATTTTCTGCAACAGTTGAACGCTTCTACCTCGATTCCCACGACGCAGGGTAGGTAATGATATATCGGTATACGCTGTTGCAACCAAAATGGGATGTCCTTGTTGTGGAAATGTTGGTACAATCTGCGCTAACTCTTTCAGAGTCGCTTCGCTGTTTTCATGCCTAAAGGACTGTACGCAGCAGTGCTTCGCCATCGCTGTACTGGCTAGTGAAACTCCAATCAGTTCTGCTACCAGTGCTGTTGGCAAGAATACTTTAGATAACACAGAAGTAATTTGAGGGATTGAGTTTTGAAGTGTTATGGATCTCATCATGCATCTCCTAGTCTGTTCATAAGGATGGGAAGCAGAGCCACTGCGTTGGATGGGTTGCCCGGATTGAAACAAGTGGTGTCCAAGACTGCGACACCTTCACCACTCCACGTCTACGCGCGAACGAGTTAGTTTGCGATCGCCTTTGGCGCTGCGCTCCGCGCAATCGCTGAAGGTACCTGCTGTGAAACGCAACTTGCTGCTTTAATTAAATCCGCTGCTTTTTCGCCAATCATGATGGTCGGTGCGTTCGTATTGCCTGTGGTAATCGTTGGCATGATGGAGGCATCCACAACACGCAACCCCTTAACGCCATGTACTCGTAGTTCAGGGTCTACAACCGCCATTGGGTCAGTGCCCATTTTGCAAGTGCCCACCGGATGCCACACTGTACTGCAAGTTTCCCGGACGTAAGCAACGAGTGCTGCATCGCTCTGCTTGTCGGCACCCGGAGCGATTTCCTTACCGCGAAACTCATCCAAAGCACTTGCACCGAACAAGTTACGGAGTAATTTAATCCCGACAACGAGCTTTTGCACATCAGCTTCACTTTGGAGAAAGTTCATTTGAATCATCGGTGCGTCTTTGGGTTCTGGCGATCGCAAACTGACACTGCCAATGTTTTGAGGATGAGTCAAACAGACGAAACTTGTGAATCCTAAACCAGAGTGTGTATAACCAGGCGGTACCAACACAACGGGACCGAAGAGAAACTGTAAATCTGGCGCAGCATCCAGATTCCCCTCGGTATGCAAAAACAAGCCCGCTTCAGCGATACTACTGGTGCAAGCCGTGTGTAAATCCTGAGTTGCCTCGTGTGCCACGGAGACGACAGGGTGGTCTTGGAGGTTTTGACCAACTCCAGGCAAATCAGCCACTACCGGAATTCCCAGCGCTTGCAGGTGTTCTGCATCCCCAATGCCGGAAAGCATCAGCAGCTTGGGCGAATCGAACGCGCCAGCACTTAAAATTACCTCCTGGTTGACCCTGACCTGGTGCAATGTGCCCTCGTGCAGATATTCCACCCCAACCGTGCGGGTGCCCTCAAACAACAATCGAGTTACCAACGCTCCTGTCGTTACAGTTAAATTGGGACGCTGGAGAATGGGCACAAGGAAGGCAGCTGCGGTACTGTGCCGCTTACCATCCTTGATCGTTAGCTGATAGAGTCCTGCCCCTTCCTGCTGCATTCCATTCGGATCGGGATTGTGGTCATATCCTAGTGCTACTGCTGCATCTACAAAACGTTGGGATACCTCAGCCGGTGCAATGTGATCGGTGACGCTCAACTCTCCATCGACCCCGTGAAATTCAGACGCGCCTCGTGAGGAGTGCTCCGATTTCTTGAAGTATGGCAAGACATCTTGGTAACTCCAGCCGGGATTGCCTAATTCCTGCCAGTGGTCATAATCATGAGGATTGCCCCGCAGATAAATCATGATATTAATCGAACTGCTGCCGCCCAGGACTTTGCCACGGGGACAAAAGATTTTGCGGTTATTCAGGTAGGGTTCTGGTTCAGAGAAATATGCCCAGTCCACAGAGGAGCCTAGTAGACTGAGGCATTGGGACGGGATTTGAATCTCTGGTTTTGTATCTGGGTTACCCGCTTCGAGTAGTAACACCGTTGTGTCACTGTCTTCTGTCAGACGGTTGGCGACCACGCAGCCTGCTGAACCTGCACCAATCACAATGTAGTCATATTGAGTCATGACCTTCTCCTTCTGTGTTGTGTGTAATGGCTTTATGTCGTCAGCAATGAACGGGAATTGATTGGTTTAAATCTTATGAATTCAACAGAGTGACCACCAGGCAAAATTAACCAGTTAAGATGTAACTTAAGCGAGTTTGGTTGCATTTGGGGTAGGCATGACAATGGTCTGCTAGTTGAGCTGGTGAGATATCTTCTTTTGAGACGCTCTTGGCTAGTAACCTCGTAGCTGAGTTGCAACAATCCCTCAACCTTCCTTAGTTTTGTCCCGCCTTAAGCCGCTATCTGCAAAGGTTATGAATGACGGGTAGCGATCGCTCCTCAAATTTCCTCACCCATCGATCGCCCCTCCCATTCCCCCAACCCCCAACCCCCGATCGCCCTTTTTGCATTTACCTGGGTCGTGATCGCCTTAGGCTACACTTGAGAGTAATGCCTACCTAGGAGCTTAAGAGCAATGGTTCAAGCGGTTCCTGAGTTAATGACCTTAGACGAGTTTCTGGACTGGTATCCAGATGGCTACGGTCGTTATGAGTTGTGGAATGGGGTGGTGATTGAAATGCAGCCAACGGGAACCCATGAGCAGGTCGGCGGTTTTTTGGGGGTGAAGCTGGGGGTTGAAATTGACCGATTGACTCTGCCTTACATCATTCCAAGGCAGGCGATCGTCAAACCTTTGGATATGGATAAGTCGGGCTACAACCCGGATGTGATTGTGCTGGATCAGCAGGCGTTGAGTGAGGAACCGCTCTGGAAAAAGCGCTCTACAGTTACTCAGGGCAAATCGGTGCGGGTGATAATTGAGGTGGTGAGTACCAATTGGCGAGATGATTATGGTCACAAGTTTATTGATTATGAGGCGTTGCAGATTCCAGAGTATTGGGTTGTTGATTATTTAGGATTGGGTGGACGGCGATATATTGGGGTGCCCAAACAGCCGACTTTTTCGATCTATCAGTTGATTGACGGAGAATATCAGGTGCAGCAATTTCGAGGCAATGACCGCATTTTGTCCCCGGCGTTTCCAGAGCTGAATTTAACAGCGGCTCAAGTCTTTGCGGCAGGGCTGTAGCGATTACAACACTTTAACGGTGATCATAAACAACGATCGCTCCTCCAATTTTCCCAACCCATTGAGCGCTCTTTTCACACCTGCCACGATTACGTGCTCTTGATACAAAGGATCGCCCCTTCTAATAGTTGCATTGAGCCACTCCCCATCCATCTCACTAAAGCGATCACTAACTGAAACCAAGGCAGCTTCACTCCTTCTCAAAAAGTTGGCGGTTCTTCCCCGATCGCCTCATAAAAGGCACGCTCCGCCGCAGCCGATAGAGCACGTTTGGCATAGCGCTTGAAATTAGCCTCTGACTTGTGACGAGTTAGAGTCTGAAGGGGTGACAAGCAAGCTGAAGGCTTGGTGACTGTACTTTAGACTAACGCGCTCTACTCAGCTGCGCTGAGAAAGCGTAAGCGTAGGAGCGCGGGTTCGAGACAAGAAGAAATCGCTCAGACCCAAAAAATGGAGAATCGAGGGCAGTCTGCAAGAGAAACAGACGCCCCAGGGCGGAAGATGAGACAAGCACAACCAAATCTCAACAACCGCTATGCCAAGTTTTGCTAAACTCAAAGCTTTCCGTCAAGCTGCATACGAGCGCTTAGGTAAAGCCCGTGATGCAACATTTGAATTAACAGATGCGGTCCTATTAACCCGGAACGCTTACTCCCTGGCCGACTTGTCGTTGTGTCCAGTATTTCGACGCAAGTAGCCCAGCATCTATGAAGCGTTGCAAGATAGCCGACCGCAACGGCAAAAATTAATGAAGCTATATAGTGAGCAGATACCTGCATCGGTGCGTCCCATCCTTGCAGGTGACCATACAATCTGGCCACGACCGGAAGCCGTGACACTGCAAGAGCGTACCATTGAGCATTGCTGCACGGCAGTGCCAGGAAATCGTCCGATTGGGATCGGTCAGGGTTATAGTACGATTGCTTGGATACCAGAAGAGTCAGGAAGTTGGGCTTTACCCTTGAGACATGAGAGGATTACCAGTTGGCAAACCCCGATAGAAAAAGCCGCTTGGCAGTTAAGACAAGTCTGCTGTGAGTTACCAGTACGACCGATCTCGTTGTGGGATTGTGAGTATGGCTGTGCTCCCTTCGTCCTCAAGACTGCCGATATCCCAGCAGATAAGTTAATGCGCCTGCGCTCCAATCTTTGTTTATGGACAGCACCGCCCCCCTATGGTGGCAAAGGTCGTCCCCGTAAGCATGGGCAGAAGTTCAAGCTCAATGACTCATCAACTTGGGGAGAAGCGGATGAACACTTAGAAGTGGATGACCCAAAGCTAGGACTGCAGAGAATCCGTCTGTGGTCAAACTTGCATTTCCGAGGCGCAGCTTCACACCCGATGCAACTGTTGCGAGTTGAACGTATCGAGCCGCGACGAGCAGGGTGTCTTGCAAAACCCTTGTGGTTGGCTTGGATAGGAGAGAAGATGCCACCTCTGAGCCAACTGTGGCAGCTCTACTTACGTCGCTTTGCCGTTGATCACTGGTATCGCTTTGCTAAGCAACGCCTTCACTGGACACTACCCAAACTCAGTACTCCTAAACAGTGCGAGCGCTGGAGCGACTTAATGCCACTAATGAGTTGGGAGTTGTGGTTGGCGCGTGATATCGTGGCTGACAATCCTTTGCCCTGGCAAAAGTCCATCCCCAAATTGACTCCCGGTCGCGTAGCTCAAGCGTTTGCCGGAATTTTAGCAGCGATTGATACACCAGCTCGACCTCCTAAACCACGAGGAAAATCTCCCGGCTGGCCTCAAGGCCAGTCACGCCAGCCAAGAACCCGCTATCCTTTAGTCAAAAAAGGCTCAAATCGAGTCATCAAACGCCGAAACAAGTCGGCTTAAGGCACTAAAACCTTCTCTTTTTACTTGGCATTGCTCAAAGACAGTGTTCTTGAGCTAATTTGCCATGCACTTACACTTCAAAATCCCACCGCAAGTGCCTTTCGCTCTACTCAGCTTCGCTGAGTTAGAGCGTCTTAGTCTAAATACCAATGGTGAAACAAGCTTTATAACCCCTTAACCTGCAAAAAGATGGAGGCTTATTGACAGGTTTATTGAGAATTAGCTTTCCTCTGTTCCTTCGCGATTTATGGCTGACAATGCAAAAGTTTGGTTGATTACAGGAAGTTCCACTGGATTTTGGCGATCGCTCACCGAAGCGGTTCTTAAAAAAGGCTTCCGGGCTTTTACGTCTAACTCACTATCATTCCTCAGCTAACAGGGCTTCCATTTGTTTAAGCAGTTTTTCGAGTACTTGTTGCTTTTCAGGATTGTCCCAAAACTTCGCTTTTTGCAAACGATTCGATGTTTCTTTAAAGAGGGTTTTCAGGGACTGAGGTTTTTCTTGAGGCTTCCTTTGCAATCGAATTCGTTCGAGGATTTCTTTAAGTGAAAGATTCTCTTGTATTGCCTCAAAAAGTAACGCTTGCCGAGCTTGAGTATCCTTAAGACGAGCGATCGCTTGTGCCTTGGTGTACTCAATTTGACCCTGCCGCAAGGCTTCAATAACTTCATCCGGTAGGTTGAGTAAAGGCAGCCGACTGCTCACGAAGGATTCCCAACTCATCAGTCCTTCCTAAACTGGGAGGACAATCGATAAAAATAAAATCGTAGTTATCCAAGACAGGAACTAAAGCCTCCTTAAGGCGCATCTCTCGCATCAGAGCGCTAACCAATTCAAGTTCAGCTGCACTTAAGTTGATATTGGAGGGAGCGATATCCAGTCCGTGAATTTTACCCTGAATGGGCAACGGTTCTTCTCCCACAATTGCTTCATACACGGTAGTCTTCAACTCAACCGGGTCAAGTCCTATAAAAGTGGTTAATGAAGCTTGAGGGTCTAAATCGACCAAGAGAACCCGATGCTTTCGCTGCGCTAGATGGTAACCCAAGTTTAGGGTCAGCGTACTCTTAGCGACGCCTCCCGATTGATTAAATAGTGAAATTACCTTGGTCAAGGTGTTGTGCCCTCACACTAAAGTAGTATCCCAAATTATCTCGTCCATAACGGATTTACTCATCATTCCTACAAATCAAACTCTTTCATCAGTGACTTGAACTCTCGGTCAAGAGCATCCTGCCGTTCCTGCCACGGATTGAGTCCCATACCATTCACTTTCACCTCCGTGACATTTGGTTCTCCTGCCAGCCTTTGACAAAGTTTGAGCATCCGACGATTCAGGAAGCTTTGATATTTGAGTTCATTGGCTTGTAGTTGGCGACAAATTCTCTCGTAGGTGCGCTGGTGCATTCCCTTAGGACGCTCTGGAAATGGGGCAAACCCCGATAGGTCGTCACCCCTAGCTCCTAGCTTTCGTCTGAGCTTGACGTTTTCGAGGTTTAGCTGCTCGCGCTCGCCAACCTGACAACTGACATAGGTGAGTTGCTGACAGCGGCGACAGGCTAAAGTTCCCCTAAGTGAACACTGGTAAAGCTTCCCTACACGAGCGCTGCAACACGGACAAAGAAACCAAGGTCGCTGTCCACCGTAGTGGCAATCTGTCCAAGTCACAGACAGCTCATAGTTTTTGCCCAAAAACTTGACTCTTACCTGTTGCGCTTTAGTCGTTAGACTGGGTTTCACCTGACCGATAGATAGCTCTAAGCATTGCTCTACCGTCTGTTTGGGTGTTAATCCTAGAAATCCATATCTTCCTGAACCATATCCGCCCATTTTTTTACCTAAATCATTAGGAAATTTTAGCTGTTTTCACCCAAAAAAATAGCTTGGAGGTGCTGCTATACAAAGCTTTAGGCTATGTCTAATATTTACTTCCGCATCCCCGCTTTTTACCGCTTGCTGTTGACGTGGAGACAGGAGAAGAATAGCAGTTGTTGCACCGCCGATGGGATGAAAAGCGTTGCTAGATAATATCTGACCGACTGGTTTCCACCACACGTGAGCGCAACTGTTCAACCTCATCTAACAGCCGTGCGATCGCTCCCCCTAACGTAGCTGACTCCGTTTCCAACTTGTATTTATCCAGTCGCTCCGACTGAGCGATCGTTTGCCCTTCACTTTTGATTGACGACTTCCCGTCATTCGGGACTTCATAATCGCTTGGGCTTCATCCGGTTCCCGCCTTCCTACCTCAGCCAGTTCCAAAGTATCCCTTTTCGTCAGCTTGGCATCTCTGCTACAGAGCCTTCCTGGGAAATTTTGACTCCAGAACGTTTATCGTCAAGGTTCTGATTCATAACTCTTCAAACCCAGTATCTCTGGGACCAGTAGAAAGCTGTTAAACGCCGTTGGCTACCATCGTCGTCACTGCTTTGACTAGCAGCACCTTCGGTTAGCTGCTAAGTGGCTAACCGCACCCAGTCTGCGGGATACCATTCGGCTTTCCCCGTGTAGGCACAGCGGACAGGACAGTGAGTGAAAAACGGAAAACCCAATGTATCCACCGCCAGATGTCGTTTAATACCATTGGTGGATTTGTAAAAGCTTTTATCTCTTGGACTCGATACTGGCGTTGCAGGTATTCTTCACCGCTTGGGAATCAATGAGCAGCAATGTTGTCCACTTGGCTTTTTTTTCACTTGTTCGCGTACTTGCCCATGTAACAGTTGCATCAGGGCAACGATGGCTCCGGCATCCCGCCACTGCTTGTAATGCCAATAGACGGTTGAGTGCAGTCTAACAATTCAGTTGCCGTGCGATCGCATATCTCGAGGAGTTTTGCCAATACAAGGTCTTCAGGGGAAGCAACAAAAAACTGTTCGACTCCAGCTTCATCAAGCGCAATCTTACGTCGTCTTGCCATTTTGGAGCGGTCAAAGTCAGTATCAGCATTGAGGACAATATCAGCATTAAGCAAGTTTGTTATGTGAGTTACGCTTAGCACTCTACCTCTACCATCTCGAATATCTTGGACTGCTTCAGGTGGACAGTAAAATCCTGCTGTCTCCAGTGCCTCAACTAATTGAGAAATGTTGTCTCGATTTAATTCAATCACCAAATCTAGGTCGCGTGTCGTTCTGGGATCGCCATAGGCTGTAGCGGCAACCCCACCTGTGATGTAGTAAGGGATACCCAGTGTTTCAAAAATTGGGTGTAACAGTCTGGCAATTTCGCTAGGGTCAAATGTCCACATTGATGGGTCACTAGTGGGAGTTAAGACAGGTAACCACTTACTGCCTAATACCGCTCGCGCAAATTGTTCTGTGTAAGTCTCAGGGCAAGCTTTTCTCATGCCACGTAGCGATACAGTCTTTGCCCAACGGGTCAATGAAGCACCCATTTGCCACCGTTGGGAATTGGTCTGTTGCCGAAGTCGGTAAAAATCAACGGCGTCCGTTAATGGCGTCTTGTCCTCTGACTGAGGGCGGTATCCAGGTTTGATAGAGATTTGTGGTGGGGTTTGAGTCATGCTGATTTCCTGCTTTCAAGAGTCGAACGAATCCGCCAACCGTCTTGAAATCCCCCCTTGTAAGTTCTGACAGTTATCATCATAAAGTTGAAGCGTCCCACGGTCAGCTCTCTTTATTTAATTGGTATTTAATTGGTTCGCTTCTTCAGATTAAGATTTTAAGACTTTCATGGTAGCCATGAAGGCTGTCAAAGCTTAAGTAAAATCCGTGTCATTCAAGGAGTTGGAGGTTCTTCCCCGATCGCCTCATAAAAGGCACGTTCTGCCGCAGCCGATAGGGCACGTTTGGCGTAGCGCTTGAAGTTGGCTTCTGACTTATGACGAGTTAGGGTGCGAGCGTGCAGGCTGTCAATGCCCTTGAGCAGGAGTTTTGTAGCATAGGTATGCCTCAAGCGATGCGGTGTCAGGTTATCGATGCCTGCCAGTTGCCCCAACTCCTTAATGATGTAGTAAATCCCTTGGTAACCCAACCGTTCTCCTTTTGAGGGAATCGGAGAGTACGACAAAAATAGAGGTCGGTTTTTGGAGAAGCGCTCTCCGGAGTGCCGTCGCTCCGTTAGGTAAGCATTGAGGCACTCGCGTGCTTGTCGATTGAGGGGAACAGTGCCGCCGCTATCGTCTTTCCCTTTGCGAATCGTCAAGCGTATCCCGTCATAGTCTCCCAGATTGAGCGCTGCCACTTCTCCTGCCCGCAGTCCGTGCAACAGAACAGCTACCAGGGCTGCATTTCGCTTTTGGTGGTCGAGCGGAAGCTGCCCAATCGCTCTGGTAAGCGTCTCCACCTCAGATTCACTTAGGTCAAACGCTGGTGGCGACGGCAGTTTGAAGAGCGCTACGGCTTTGGTGGGATTAGTAGAAAGACTGTCGGGATACGCCTCAATCAGCCAGCCAAAAAAACTTTTCAGGGCAGAAAGCGCCCGGTTGACTGAACTTTCTGCTAGCGATTTTCCCAAGTGCTCTTTGTACTGAACAATTTGTCGCGGCGTAATTTGGCTAATCGGGCGCTCCGTCCACGCCAAAAAGCGTCGCAATTCCCGACGGTAAGCTTTTTGGCTGTTGGCACTAAGCGATCGCGCTTTTAAAAATTCCTCAACCCGCAAGCTTCGCAAGTCAATCGGACTAGCACCAGAAGCTGACACAGGTGCTGGCGAGCGAGGGCTAGGGGAAGAAGAATCTGGGACAACGGACATTAGGGAAACACGCAGCGACGCATTCTCTATTTTCCCTCCTTTGCCGTAAGACTCCATGTAAAATAAGAGAACATTATCTTACCTAAAGTAGGAAATTTTCCTATTGCACAAATCAATTTCAACTTATGTGCAAATGAGGAGGCTGAAAGTGCTGCCAGTCCGTGGCAAAAATTTCACTTTATATGCAAAGTGAAAATCTGGCACATAACTTGAAACGTGATTTCGATAGCTCTTCGGTATCGTGGTTGAATGAGTGTGCGATCGCATCCAACTCCTCTTAGGTGCTAGCTGTTCCTGCAACTAAGTGCGATCGCATAGTACATGGAAGTAGCAAGTTTCGCCAGAGAATATTCTCTAACGCGATCGCGCCAAACTACCCCATTTCGCTCCCAACGTGATCACACCTAAATCTCAAGGTTTTAGACCTTCCGGTGAATTTACCGGAAGGTCAGCTATTGCTGCGATCGTGTTGCTAGGTGCTGCTTGCACACCCCTTCTTGTTGAAATGCGGGAAGACAACAGCTTCTAAAGCGATCGCATCGCCGCCAAAATTTCGTGCTGCCCCTCAATGCAAGCACTGGGCATCTTCTGAGGGAAGGCGCGATCGCACCTCACCCCCCAGCTCCTCCAAATCTCAAAATTCTTGACCTTCCGTTAATATTAACGGAAGGTCGGTAAGGGATGCGATCGCACCCCCCTCGCAGTTAAATGAGATTAGGCTTGGCTTCGGCTCTTGCGGAGGACTGCCCTGTGACGGAAGACCGTTGAGGCGATCGCGGCTAATGCGATTATTAAACTGCGTCAACCTTGGGCTTAGGCTTCGGCTTAGGCTTCGGTTTGGAGGTAGCACCACTGTTTTCTTGGGCAGCGTTGTTGTCTGGAACTGGCTTGGACAAGTGTTTCCGAGCTTTTGATGCCGCCAGTTTTGTCTTCGCCGCAAGAGCTTTATCCTTCTTACCAGCTTTTAGGTAATTAGGTGGCGACTCACAAGGGATTGCTAAAAGCGAAATAAACTCAAAGTTGTCGCTTGCGCTGTTGAACCGGGCTTTGATCTGCACAAAGGACGCTTTGCCCTGAGTTTCCTTATCCAGGTTTTTGTTGAACCGGAATGGGGGCACAGGAGCATCTTGCCAGACTACAGGAATGTGAGATGCCTTCATGAAGTTTACTTTTTTGTCCAAGGGTGCCGATTTGATGTACTCAAGCCGTTGTTTATCAAAGTTTTTAAACACTGAGATGCAGGGCACTCGACAAACTGGAATGAATTGCCATAAACCACAGATTTTGAACTCCAAAACTTCCAGAACGCTCTCTAGCCCCTCTCCAGACGCTGAGTGACTGACAAAACCTGCCAGTTGGAAGGCTAAGCGGTAGGGCTGTTTTCCTCCAGGGAAGTGAGTAATCCTGGGATAGACGATTAACTTTTGCTGGGTAATCCCGGTAGAATCGATCTCTTTTTTAAGTGCCTCATAAGCCCGCTTGTGGGTGCTGGCATAATAAAGTGCATACGACTTTTCCCCGATTGTCACAAAGGTTTTGTCTCCCTCGGTGGTTATCTCACCGAAGATTATGCCAACCGCTTGAAATAAGACCGCCTCAGCGGAGTCAGAGGCGACTTGGTCAGGTACTGGCTCCGGGGTTGATTCTGGGGAAGATGCAACTGGTTCGGTTACTGACTCCGGGTTCTGTTCTGGGGAAGATGCGATCGCATTACTCTCAGGAAGTGAGGTAGGAACGGAACAAGAGGCAGAATCAAGCTCATCCACTGCTTTGTGTGCCACTGGCTCCTCTTCAGGTGCCGCATCGATTTCCGGCTTTTCAATCGATACCGGGGCTTGTTGTTCCTGTGTCGGCTCGGCTATTGAGGCTGAACGCTTAAGTGCAAGAATATTCAATCCCTTGCTTGGGGGTGTTATTTGCTGCTGTGGAAGTTTCTTTTTCATGATGGTAGTTCAACGGAGGATGCCTATCTCAGCCCATCCGTGACAAGTTTTTGTGAGGAGCGGTTTGTCAAGGGGGTAATGGGTACACTTAGGCGAGATCACTTCAGCGCTGGCTTTAAACAACTTCTCTTCGCTCACATAGGTGGCGGAAATTTCGTAAACTTGGGCAAATCTGGGTTCATGTAATCCCAAGGTTGGGCACTCGCGGTGTAAAGATCCATTGTCGGGCGAAACTCACTCGGCTCGTCCAGACTTCCTGCCATAATGCTCAAAAACTCAGCACTCGCTCGTTTACCAAACAATCGGGAACCACAGTTGGGGCAAAATCCACGACTTATCGTTTGTCCGCTCTCACCCGTAACCTCATAGTATTTGACCTCCCCTGTAATCGCGACTGCCTCACGAGGTACAAGCATTGCCGCCGCAAAAGCCGTGCCTGTCGCTTGCTGGCAATCACGACAATGGCAATTTCCCATGACTATGGGTTCTGCTGAACATTCGTAACGCACACAGCCGCACAGGCAACCACCAGTTATTGGTATTTTCACTCTTATTACTCCTATAAGTTGAGCGCTAGCTTCGTTACGGATAATCTTGGCGTGTGGGGCAAACTACGATATTACTGATATTCGAGTGGCGAGACCAGCGATCGCACCCAACAACAAACTCCAAGATGGCTCAACAGCAGATGAACACTCAGAAGTTGTTGGAGAACCTCGAAGCGATTACCCCGATCAGCACAACTAAACCTAGCGCTCGACGAAAGTAGTTCACGCCCTCGAATAGCTCCTGCCACGCCCAAGTAAACAAACAGCCAAAAGCGATCGCGTCTAGACCTATATATCCCTCTTCTGTCACTCTCCGGTTTTTCCTATTATTAATATTTTCTACAAAGGAGGTGTATTAGGGAATACAGCGTTTGCCCATCTAATTTTGGCAATTTCCCTACTCGGATCAATTTCTATGAAGGAAAAAGTCTGCGATCGCCTACCATAGGTTAGTTCTAGACTTCAGCAATGGCAAAAGTTTTCGGAGAGTGACAGAAGAGGGATATCCCTCTTCTGTCACTCTCCGAAATACGAAGTAACAAGAAAGCCAAACTATCCATCAGGAAAAAAAGGTTGAAATTGATTCATGGCATGAATTAACTCGTGAAAGCCGAGCAAC
>NZ_JACJNU010000033.1:0-35265 GCF_014849525.1 Microcoleus sp. FACHB-SPT15
CAAACACGATCAATTACCGTTACTTGATTAATGCTCTTTTGGCGCGTCCCTACTTGAATAATATATTTGTACTACAAATTGGCGATCGCGCTGTGCCAGTTGCGTAAGTCCTGCTTAAATGGAGAATGAATCGAGGGATGGGGTTCCACCAGGCGATGACTCTACTTTCAGACTTCAACCAGAGCTGTTAGGACAAGGAAGAAGTCAACAAAAGTTGCATAACTTCCAGCCCAATTGGAGATAACTAGTTATAGAAGACACAGGAGCTAAACAGTTATGAGTACAGTTCTAGTGGTGGAAGATAGCCTTACGCAACGGAAGCTAATTTCAGACTTACTCAAGAACAGTGGATTAAGTATCGTTTTTGCGCGTGATGGTGTCGAAGCTTTAGAGCAAGTTGAATCATCCTGCCCCGATTTAGTTGTTCTCGATATCATCCTGCCTCGGATGAATGGCTACGAAGTCTGTCGTCGGCTCAAATCCGATGAAAAAACCCAAAACCTCGCTGTGGTTATGTGTTCTAGTAAGGCAGAACGATTCGATTTGTATTGGGGAATCAAGCAAGGTGCCGATGCTTACATCTCTAAGCCTTTCCAAGCACAGGAGTTAGTTGGTACTGTTCAGTATCTGTTACGAGAATAAAACGTCGATTCAGTTTTTATTCTGTTTTTCCAAAAAGGTTTTGTAGCTTTCAGGTGTATTGAGATCAGCAATAACATCTGGAGTATCAAATTCTACTTTCTGAATCACAGAATAAAACTCTTGTACAACTTGGCGGAGTCCTGCGGTTTCTTCTCGAATCTTTTCCAGATAAGGCAGTAGCTTATTCGAGAAGAATAATGGATGCCCCAAGCGACCCTTATATGAGGGTGCAGTAATCATTGCAGTATAGTGACTATGTTCTTTAAGTGATTTTTGATAAACCTCAGTTGCTCGAGGTTGGTCAACTGCGGAGATTGCTACAACTTCAAAATCTTGAGGAAGTAATCTTAATCCTGTCAAAATTGAACTCGTTTTTCCTTGATTAGGAAAAGAATTAATCACAACTCGGCTACCCTGTGGACAATCGTCTTGGTGATGAGCATTGTGAGAACCAAGCACTACAATTGGTGTAATACCAGCTATCAACCATTGCTCTACTTGATAGGAGAGTAAGGTTTTTCCCTCAAGCCAAGCTAGAGAAGCTTTACAAGTACCCATACGAGTTGAAGCACCTGCTGCCAGGATAATCGCAAAGTTTTTTTCTATGGATGTCATGCAAGCGTCTGGATGTAAGGCGATTCTCTCAAGTCATCACCAAGTAATTGCCTTCTCTGGGACAGGGATTTACCCGTTCCGCCACGGCGAACTTTAATTAATTCAGCACAGATGCTAATTGCAATTTCTTCTGGAGTTAAAGCACCAATATCTAGACCAATTGGAGCATGAATGGACTGTAGTATATTTGGTAAAACTCCTTCTTGTTGTAGTTTTTGATATACAGTACGAACACGCTTTTCACTGCCAATCATGCCGATGTATTGGGTTGGTTGCTGCAACAGAATCCGCAACGCTTCTAAATCCTGCTGAATTCCCCGTGTGACTAATGCAATATAAAGCTGGTGTGCTGGAGGTAAAGTATCTAAGGCAGAGGCTATTGGTAAGGCAAGCAGCAATGATGCTTCTGGAAACCGCTCTTTTGTAGTAAAGTCTGGTCGATCATCCTGCACAACGACTCGAAAGCCAGCTTGTTTAGCAATTTTTGCTAATGGTACAGCAATGTGTCCTGCACCAATAATTAACAGTGTTGGTAGAGGAAAAAGGGGTTCAACTAGTGCGGTCGGATACAAAGATGTTGCGTATAACATCTCTATAGTTGTTTCCGAACATTGTGTTAGCGTTCTGTCTGCGTGAGAGAGTCGTATATAGGGAAACCTAGCTGCATCAAATGGTGTAACGAGTGCCCCAGCTTGCCCAGAATTCAGGATATCAAGAATTTGATGAACGAGTGCGATCGCCTCTTTTCCTGCCCAACGTTCCAGCCAAACCTGCATCCTCCCTCCACAAACCCCTTGCGTCTCACGAGTCTGTGTGCCTGATAGGTCAATTTCAATAAATTGCTTTTCGCCAGTCTCCAATACTTTGAGCGCTTGAGTGATAATCTTTGCTTCCCCAGCACCACCCCCTATCGTGCCGCCAATACAACCATCCGAGCAAACAAACATTTTCGCTCCCACTTCTCTGGGTACTGACCCTTTGATATGGGTTACAGTGGCAAGCACCACAGGACTTTTTACCATTGCTTGCGCCAACTGCTGATAAAACTCAAGCATCGTGGTTAGTTGTTGGTTATAAGTTGAATAGATCATAAGTTAAGGCATACTCCCTAACAGTAACGGAAGTGCAAAACATGGCTAAGCTGTTTGTCTTTAGTGCTTGTGAAACAGCTCAGCGAGATACAGCGGTTCTCATTTGCATGATCATCAGGCTCAGTTAGAACTCTCTAAACAATACGAATCTCCCTACTCTTAGGCACCTTCCGTTCTAGTTGCGAATTAGTTTTAACCCTTCCTAAAGTATTAATAAATTAATACTCATAAATGATGCAGGTAATACAAAAAAGTTGCAGAAATATCTACTTTTTTAACATAATAAAAGCAGTAGAAACTACCCTGCATAAACTCCATCCAATGTAGGACTTAATTATAATGATGCTTACCCCCCCGCAACGAAAGAAATTAATTTTTTTTCCAGCAATATTGTTACTACTAGGTTTGAGCGTATTAATGCCCCCAACTCGACCTGCTTATGCCTGCTCTTGTGTGCGTCAGTCTGTCCCCAATCAGGCTCTAGCAGATGCCACAGTTGTTTTTTCAGGACAGGTTACAAACATCGGACAAGTCAAGGGACGACTAAACATTACCTTTCGGGTTGATGAACAGTGGAAAGGGGACTCAGCTCAAAGCCTAGTTATTCAAACGGCTGCAACAACTGCCATGTGTGGATACCCTTTTGAAGTTGGTCAGACCTATCTTGTTTATGCCAACCGTCGCCAAGGCAGGCTCCAAACAAATCAATGCTCTCGCACCACCTTACTTAGCCAAGCTGCCGAAGATTTATCGGTACTCAGTAAAGATATACCTTGTAAGGGGTGGAAAGCTGAAAGCTGATGCTATTGGATTTTAGGCTTAAATCGTGATTTGCGATCGCATGAAACACACCGAAGGGCTTGGTAGACATCCCTCAGCCAAGCTAATATTTTTTTTGCAAAAACTAAGGGAACAAAAAAGCCCAGTGTTAACTGGGCAGACTAACTAATTATTGCGAGCGAGCTATGTCTTTATCGTATTGAGAGTTCAATGAATGCTTTGGACTTTAAATCGTTTACACAAATGATTGATACGGATGGTTAGGGTTAATCTCTTTACTGATTCGCCCCTTGTATAGCAATCATTTAGGCTATCACTATTAGACGAACGTAAAGTCCCAAGAGGCAATAACATTGGTGGTGTCTTGCACCACACCAATAAGATCGCTTTGATAGTAGATCAAAGTATCAGTTTCACTGCTGCCAGACCAGTCTTGGAAGCCTAGTGAATAGTCACTTTCACTACCATAAACCTGGAATGTATCTCCCTCAAACCAGTAGAAGTCCGTAATTGTGGCATGGCCCTCTCCTAGATAGAACGCCCCGGAGGCATCCCCCAAAACAAAAGTATCGGCTCCATCAGAAGAATCTTGAACACCTGGTTGGGAGAAACTGTAGTCTCCACTTAGGACATCGTATTCTCCTGTAGTACCGCCATAACCATTGAGTGTGTCATTACCGTAACCACCCACTAAGGTATCGGTTCCTGCCTCTCCTAGTAATGAATCGTTGCCAGTACCACCATCTAAGTAATCGTTACCGTCATAACCTAAGAGCGTATCGTCGCCCTCATCGCCATACATGTCGTCATTGCCAGTCCAGCCATCCATGTAGTCGTTGCCAGCTTCACCCGCTAGATAGTCGTTGCCAGCACCGCCATCTAGGGAATCGTCACCGTCATAACCTAAGAGCGTATCGTTACCATCACCGCCATACATGTCGTCATTGCCAGTCCAGCCATCCATGTAGTCGTTGCCAGCTTCACCCGCTAGGTAGTCGTTGCCAGCACCGCCATCTAGGGAATCGTTACCGTCATAACCTAAGAGGGTATCGTCACCCTCACCACCATACATGTCGTCATTGCCAGTCCAGCCATCCATGTAGTCATTGCCGGAACCACCAGAGAGATAGTTGTCTGCCTCATTACCGATGATGCTATCGTTGCCAGATCCGCCGATCGCATCTTCAATAACAACACCGTTGGCGATGGTGAAACCGCCATAGATGCCTGAAACTGAAGATATATAACCACCTGCATTCGGTCCGGTTAGTGGTGCGTCATTGAGATTGATGGTGGCATCAACTGTGGCATTGGCGGCTGAAATCGTATCGAAGCCGCCTGCATCCCAAATGCAGGAGTAGAATGTGCCAGACGTGTTGCTAGTCGGTAAGAAGTAGGTATTATCGCCCGTATTGTAGGACGTATTAGCCCCATACAGAGACTGGATGGCGGCAATATCAAAGGCCATAGGAGTACCTTGATAGCCATAGTTCAAAATCCCGGAGTAGTCATTGCTGACTAATCCATCGTTGTAGGACATGGTGGTCCAAACCCCTTGATTCAGTCCATTGTCCCCTGTATCCCAAGGAGAATCAACGCCGGGATAGATACTAGAACCACCCCCCGTATCGTGAGGATGAGCCAACCCCAAGCCATGCCCCAACTCATGAATTAGGGTAATGTACCCATATCCACCCTCCTGTAAGCCTGCTTCATCCCAGCCAGTTCCTTCCCAGTTGAAGTAGCCAATCCCTTCTCCAAATGTACCGGGAGGATTGAATGCCCCTAATGCATCGAACTCAGTGTTGTTTACCAAATTAAAAGCCAATGTTGCATTAGGATCGTTGTCAGTGGCTTGGACAAAGTTAATATTGGCGACATTAGACCAACTGGTTAAGGCTTGCTCCATAGCAGCTATTTCATAGTCGAACCAGGGTGTACTAGTCGTATCAATGTCGTCGTAATTATCATCTAGGGAAGGATCGTCCCAGAAGGAGTAAGTGATTGTGTTGCCATACTGGTTCCCGCCCCAAAGAATGCCATCGATATAGGGATTAGAGTCTGTCATGCTCATCTCCAAGTAATCATTAGTGTTGTGTGGATAACTTCGACTGAAAAACTTCTGTAAAGTAGTACACCGAGGCTGATAAAAAAAACTTCTGTAGAGTAGTAGACTCAAGCTGATTAGCTAGCAAGACTCCTACAGGATTGGATGGTTGGTTGGCTAAGCTTCTTTGCCCTCCTATATAAAGCTCAGCTAAAAGTCAGAGTTTTATGCAGAATCTCAAATATTAATTTTTGTTAAAAGATTATACCTATTTTGAAAGTGGGGACTCGTGATTAGGGGAAAGAGACTTTCATATTTTCGTTGTGTACGGCAGTTCATGAAGTCTCTTGCAAAAATCGCCGCTGGGGTACTATGGGGTCTGAACAAAGGCGATCGCAAGTCTGCCTCCGGGCTAGCAAGTTGCCTTTTCCAGTTGCTAACGCCGTTTTGCCGGATTCTCAAGCACGTTTGAATCTACTAACTAAAGACTAATAACTGTTAACCGCTCTCCAAACTCGTTCAGGTGTCATCGGTAACTGAGTCAACCTGACACCAGTTGCATGGGCAACGGCATTTGCGATCGCAGGTGCTGTACAGTTAGTGCCAATCTCCCCAATCCCTTTCGCACCAAACGGCCCATAGGCATCGTCTTTTTCTACCAAAATGATTTCCATCGGCGGTGCATCCTTGGCAGTAGGAATCCGATAAGTACGCAAGGTGGGATTGAGTATTCGTCCTTGCTCATCGATTCGCAGTTCTTCCGATAATGCATAACCTAATCCCATCACAATCCCACCCATTGCTTGACCGTGGCAAATTCTGGGATTAATCGCTTTACCAATATCAATAGCTTGGACACATCGCAGTACTTTGATATTTCCTGTCTCAGTATCAACTTCAACTTCCACTCCCTGAACGGCAAAAGTTAGGGATGATTCATCGGCAGCGTGTTCAACTTCTACGGTTAGAGATTCTTGCTGAGTTTGAGCATAGGCAGCTAGTTCTTGCAAGGAAATCTCTTGCTCATTTGCCTTCACGGTTTTACCAACAAACGTGATGAGTTCGGGTTGAGTTTGCAAACGTTTTGCGGTTAATTTGAGAAGATGCGATCGCATTTCTCTTGCCGCTTTATTCACAGCTTGACCGGATATGTACGCTGTCGCTGAGGCGTAAGAACCTGAATCATAGGGAGTTTGGTGCGTATCACCTGTAATAATTTCAATATCAGCAACAGTAACGCCCAAAACCTCAGCCGCAATTTGTCGCAAAGATGTATCCGAACCCGTGCCAACATCAACAGAACCTGTCCGTAGTTCATATTGACCATCAGTTGTTAAAGAGAGTTTGACACCCGCTTTATGGATTTTTGCTAAACCACTACCTTGCATCGAAACTGCGAAGCCTAACCCACGTCGAAGATAGCCATCTACAACAGGTGGTGTACCCGGAACATAATCTAACACTTCAATAACTTTCTCAAAGCATTCTCGTAAGGCGTAGCTACCAATTAAGTGAAAATGGTCATGCGCTTCTTCACGTCCGAGTTTAATTACATCTTCGGGATGAATAATATTTTTCAAGCGCAGTTCTAAAGGGTCTATCCCTAATTTTTGGGCAATTTCATCCATCTGCGATTCAACAGCAAAGGTGCCTTGCGTTGCACCATAGCCGCGAAATGCTCCGGCAGGCATAGTATTGGTATAGATTCCCCAACCATAAAAGCGTTGATGAAGGCAACGGTATAAACCAAGAGGAAAACAACCTGTCAGGAATACCACAGTTCCAGCATGATTTCCGTAGGCACCTGTGTTAGAAATTGCCTCCATCGCTTGAGCAACGAGTGTGCCATCTGCTTTTACCCCCGTTTTGAGGTGAATCTGCATTGCATGGCGGCTATTTGTTGCTATGAATTCTTCTTCCCTAGTAAATTCCAACTGCACGGGTTTGCCTGTTTTCAGTGTTGCTAAGGCACACAAATCTTCTGTAAGAATTTCTTGTTTGTTACCAAATCCTCCACCAATTTGAGCTTTATAAACTCGAACTTTTTCTATTGGCAAGTTCAAAATTTGAGCAACTATTCGTTGGGCGTGAAATGGGACTTGGGTACTTGAACGAATCACCAGCGTTCCATCGTCATCCAACCAACAAACGCTGACATGGGGTTCTAAATGAACGTGCTGAACAGCGGGAAGATAATAGGTGTTTTCAACAATTAAATCAGCAGCAGCAAACCCTTGTTCAATGTCGCCATGTTCTAGAACAACTTTTCCAGCAATATTATGTTGAACGTCAGGAATTTGATAGGACTCTGGCTCATCATGAATAACAACATTCCCCTGCATTGCTTGAACGGGGTCAATTACATGGGGCAGAATTTCGTAATCAACTTCGATTAACTGACAGGCGAGGGTAGCAATATCAGGAGATTCTGCAACAACAGCCGCAACGCGATCGCCTACAAAACGGACTTTGTTATCTAGCAAATAATGGTCAAGTGGATCGGGAACGGGTTCGGCATGACCTGCTGTAGTGTAGGGTATTCGTGGAACATCTTCATGGGTGAAAACAGCATGGACACCAGGAAGCGCTTTTGCTTTATCGGTGTAGATTTTGCGGATACGAGCGTGAGGATAAGGCGATCGCAAAACCTTAAGATGCAGTAACCCCGATGGACTCCAATCAGCGGTATAAGACGGTTTTCCTGTAACTAGCGCTGGCCCATCTTGCTTTGGAATACTCTGCCCAACTTGGGGAGAGTTAGGGGTGAGGGCGTACTGATGTGCCCCTCTACTTACTTCTGATTTCTGACGCAGCAGAATACTTTCAACAATTGCCTGATAACCCGTACAACGACAGAAATTTCCTTTCAATGCTTCTCGAAGTTCGGCTTCCGACTCATAGCTAATCTTCTCGGCACTCATAATCATGCCGGGAGTGCAGAAGCCACACTGAAACCCTTGTCCCTCCAGAAATACTTGTTGCATTGGGGAAAGTTGACCATCCTGAGCCAGTCCTTCTATGGTGGTAACGGTATGACCATCCACTCGCATAGCAGGGCAAATGCAGCTATGAATTGCCTTGTCATCCAGCCAGACAGTACAGCTACCACAATCCCCTGATTCACAAACACGATGCACCCCAACCCAGCCAAGGTTGCGTAACAAACTCAGCAAGCTAGTGCCAGGAGAACAGGTAGTCGTACAAGGTTTACCATTAACTTGGAAGGTTAGGGATGACATAGCTCGAAAAGTGATCGCTCCATTAATACTTGCGTTATCTGTCTGCGATAACTTGCACTTCCCCGGTCATCTTCCACAAAATCATGCAGAGGAAGTTGTTCATCAAGAACATCAGCAATGTCTCCAGTTGTGGGAATACCGGTAAACTCCACTAAGCGCGGAGTCGATACACAAGCGCCTATCCCGAACCGCACTTGGTTTGACTGAGAATTGAACGCCGCTACCACAGTAGACAACGCATAACCATCACTAGCCACACAAATGCGCTGAAAGCTTGTCTGCCATTCCAAGTTAGACGCAGGAATCCAAATTTTCCTCAATACTTCCCCAGGTTGCAGAATAGTCTGCTGAACACCTGTTTGGAATTCCAACGCTCGAACCCGATAGGCAAAACCTCCCTGCCAAATTTCATAGGTTGCCCCCAACGCTATCATCACTGGGGCAAAGGTACTAACAGGCAAAGCCAAACAAATATTACCGCCCACTGTTGCGATATGGGACACCTTGAAGGAACCGAGATGTGAAACCGCACTCTCTAGTGCTTTTGTCCCCTGCCAATGTTCTGGAAAAGAGAACTCCAATAGTTGATTTTGAATACAAGCCGCACCAATCGCTAAACCATCGGGTGTAACTTCAATCTCCGACCAACCAAACTTCTCTAGATCGACCAACGTTGTGATGTTCGGTTGGGCTTGGGAAAATAACCACGTTCCTCCGCTTAACCATGCCCATCCTTGCTGCCAGTCTTTTACTGACTCTAGATCAGTAGGTCGTAGGTAGGTTTGTACATTAGGCAAATCCATTAATCTACTGAGCGTCTAGGATTTCAAGCTTCCTCTGTAGAACATCTCAGTGTATTGAGAAGCTCTGAAGGCTTTTGTATCAAGGCGAACAGTTACTTCCTAATCGAATTTGGGGTTATGACTATGAGCCAGGTTCCAATATCGTTGATGTTTGTGTCGGTCACTTGCGAAAGAAATTAGGTAGCGATCGCATAGAAACAGCTAGGGGTGTGGGCTATCGACTACGAAACTAAACCTGACCCTCGTAGCGGAGGATTCACTGCTGCTATAAAGGAAGTTGAGCTAGATCTTAACTTAGATTTAGCTCGATTTTAATGGCTGGATTGATGCCACTTTTCACAAGAGGGTAAGGAATTTCTGCGCCATGCAACCTCAAGAGCTAACGGCTTCTGACAGAAACACAAAGATTAACAAACTTTGCCCCGCTCAGCCCTCAAACGAATTCCCAACCTCAGAATTAACATCACGTTGGAAACCTAAAGCCGGTTCCTGGCGTATCCACCAAAAAATTGGCTACGGGTATTTCCTCGCAATTGGCATTGGATTTATCGGCTCACTTACTGGACTGATTATCGCGGACTATTACCAAGGACAAGGAGTTGAGCAACTGAATGATGCCCATGTGCAAGCACAGCTATTAGGAAATTTCAAAGATGCAGTAATTGAAGCGCAGTTGCATAGCGTACACCTCGCTTCTGTACTAGAGAATTCAGGACAGTTGCAATCAGAAAAAGCTCAATTCCTTGAAAGTGTTGCCCGAAGTAAAAAGCTACAACTTCAAATTGAACGATTTATAGAAAGTGACCCTGCTTGGTTAGCAGCAGACTCCAGCACTATAGAGGCTTTGTTGCAAGCTTATGTAGCGAGATTAGACTCCTACGTTCAAGCTATAGAGTTGAGTTTACAACCCATCTACCAATCACCAACCAAGCCAGAGGAGGTTGAGTCTGTACGGAAGCAGCTATTGCTGGTTGTCAATGGGGAAGAGGTGATGAACCTGGAGCGCCTCGGCACAGAATTGACGACTATCCTCAACACGGCTCAAGCACAAGAGCGGCAAGGGGGGAATGTGATGGAGGAGGCACAAGGGCTTGAGAAACTGATTATTATCCTCAGTATGCTGGTATCGGTTGCGATCGCATCGCTTGTAGCATATCGTACCAGTCGTGCCATCGCTCAGCCAGTTGTTACGGTTACTCAAGTTGCTCAGGAGGTAGCCAGGGAGTCTAATTTTAGTCTCAGAGCGCCTATTACCACTAACGATGAAATTGGATCACTCGCGACGTCTCTTAATCAACTCATTGAGCGGGTAGCTGAGCGTACTCAAGAACTGCAACAAGCGAAAGAAGTTGCTGAAGCTGCAAGTCATGCCAAAAGCCGATTTCTTGCGAATATGAGCCACGAACTGCGTACCCCTTTAAATGCAATTATTGGTTACAGTCAACTTCTCCAACTAGATGTCCAGGATTTAGAGATAAATGACCAAGAGTTTATCAGTGATCTGCAATCAATTAATGAGGCTGGTAAACATTTGTTGGAACTGATCAACGACATCCTCGACTTATCGAAGATTGAAGCCGGAAAAATGGCACTTTGCCTAGAGACGTTTGAACTAAAGACGCTAATTAATAACGTTGTCACCACAGTCAAGCCATTGATGGAGAACAATGGCAATGCCTTAGAGATTCATTGTGATGAGCAGCTTGGTACGATGTACAGCGACCCAACGAAATTACGGCAGGTGTTGTTTAATCTCTTGAGCAATGCGGCTAAGTTTACCAAACAGGGCAAAATAACGCTGACAATTACCCATGAGCCAAATGATTTTGTAAGTTCTACAAGTCAAGAACTAAAAAGTGTTGTAGCTGACAAAGATTGCAGTCTTTCACAATCCCACTCTTCATCAACAATAGGACAGGAGCAAAGCCAAAATCTAGAATCCCTAGCCTGGATTGACTTTAGTGTACAAGACACAGGTATTGGTATATCAGATGAGCAGCAACAGCGTTTATTTCAAGCCTTTACCCAAGGAGATGCCTCGACGACCCGCCAGTATGGTGGTACTGGCTTGGGGTTAGCAATAACACACCATTTCTGCCAGATGATGGGTGGTGATATTGTTGTCAAAAGTCAGGTTGGGGAGGGGTCTACCTTTACAGTTCGCTTACCCGTTGCCGTTACGATTTAGCGATCGCTAATTTGTATTAAATTGTATCTGGATCAATATTTAATTCTCTAAGTACTGAGATTAATGGAGAGGCTCAAGTTGCACAAAGAGTGAGATGCGATCGCCTGTAGCGAACCAGCAATGCTGCTCACTTTATGTACTCGGTGTAGAGTGGTTAACTATTTAGCCAGGTTACTTGTTGATAGGTGAAGCTGTTTCTTGCTTACAGACAGAGATTAAGCGTTCCTCATCAGCACTAATCGATTTAATTTGATGCAGGTTTGACAGATTGATTTTTGTTGCCGCAATTTGGGGTTCACCAACTCCCACCGACTTAACATCTAACGTGTTATTTTTTTCGGAACCTGTAAAGCACTCAAACTCGGAATTAGGGAAGTACGTGGCTCCTACCACTTTTCCCTGTTGACGTTGAAATACCACATACCCTTTACCTGTTTGCTTAGGCTGAGGAGCTTCGCCATATAAAAATAAACCATCCGCTTTTGGCTGTGCTACTTTCGGCTGTGCTAAAGTTGACTGATTTTGTTGACCGAGAACCGCTGACTGAGGCAGATCAAAGCTAACGAAAGCGATCGCACCCAGTACAAATGGCGCAGTCATTAGCAATTTCTTCATAGTTGCAGGTGGATTCACTCTATTCTTCTCCTTGCGCCCCTAGCGTATTAACCTTAAAACTATTGCTGCAATGGAACGTGTCCCCTAAGAAGTAATTCACGGTTTCATTTTTCCGTCTTTTGGCACACATAGAAACCAAAACTGATGGGATTTAGCCGCGAAGTTTAGGGCTGCACCGTCTTTGCCGACTGATTGAATAACAACGAGCGCGACTGTTCGATATCAAGTGCTTGATTTTTAAATGCCTCTGCCTTCTCGTAAGCACGAACCGTCGCCGGACGTGCCTGAATCGTCTCAAACCAGCGCCTTAAGTTCGGAAAATCCTCTAGCTTCTGACCTTGGCGTTCATAGGGTACGATCCAAGGATAGGCGGCAATATCAGCGATGGAATAGTTGCCAGCCACAAATTCTCTATCTGCCAGTCGCTTATCCAGGACAGCATACAAGCGTCCTGTCTCTTTTACATAGCGGTCAATTGCATAGGAGAGTTTTTCTGGAGCGTATTGGCTGAAGTGATGATTTTGACCAGCCATTGGTCCAAGCCCCCCCATCTGCCAAAATAACCACTGAAGGACTTCTACGCGATCACGTAAATCAGAAGGAATCAGCTTCCCGGTTTTTTCTGCCAAGTACAGCAGGATTGCACCTGATTCAAAGAGCGAAATCGGCTCACCACCATCAGCAGGTTCGCGATCAATAATCGCCGGGATACGATTATTGGGAGCAATTTTGAGAAAGTCGGGCTTAAACTGATCGCCAGTACCAATGTTGACGGGGATGATGGTGTAGGGCAATTCAGCTTCCTCAAGAAACATCGTAATCTTGTGACCGTTTGGCGTTGTCCAGTAGTAAAGTTCAATCATGAGTTTTTTCTCCTAATTTGGTAATTTGAATTTTGAAGTGCTTACTTGAGTCCTGCATCTTCAGATACACCCAGCGCTAGTCCTGTCCAATCAATCTCTCCCCGTCCTTTAGCAACTGCTGCTATCAAACGGTCGTGAACTAAACTGGCGAGGGGCATTGGCATCTGGCTTTCCTGGGCAGTCTGCAAAACTAAGTCAACATCCTTCAACCCCAGAGACAGTTTGAAACCTGCTGGCTCATATTGCTCTTGAGCGATCGCACGTCCATAATTTTGATAAATAGGACAGGCAAAGAGGGTTTGACCAAATAGCTCAGCCACCTGAGTTCGCTCAATTCCATTCTTCTCGGCAAGGGTAAAGGCTTCTGCCATCGCTTCGAGGGCTGAGACGATGAGGAAGTTGCCTGTAAGCTTGACAACATTTGCCGCACCAATCTGCTCTCCAAAATCGAATACTTTTTGCCCTAGTCCATTCAAAAGTGGTAGCACTCGTTCTTTAGCCGCTTCATTTCCTGAGAGGCAAATCCACAACTTCCGTGCTGCTGCTGCCTCAGGTCGCCCAAATACAGGTGTTGCTAGGTAATATGAGCCTTGTTGTTCGTGCTGTTGGGCTAAACGCTGAGCTGTAGCGGGTGCAACGGTACTCATTGAGATATGAACGCCACCAGAACCAAGCTTTTCAAGGATGCCACCTTCGCTCAAAACAACCTCTTCGAGAGCCTGATCGTTTGCCAGCATTGAGATTACAACCCCACCTGGTTCCACCACATCAGCCGGACTATTTGCTAATTCGGCACCCTTATTTACAAGCGATTGGGCTTTCTCAGGTGTTCGGTTATAGACTCGGAGCTTATAGCCATCAACAAGATTCGTGGCGATTGGCAAACCCATGCTGCCTAAACCGATAAAACCAACAACGTTGTTCACTCGTCTTCCTCCTGATTGTTTTATTTCCGTCATGGTATCGAGTCATCTTAATTTCTTACCAGGGGATGACCTTTCGATCGCGTAAAAATTTGCCCGTTAAGTCGGAGGGTGCTTCCGTCGCTAGCCATGTTACAGTATCAGCCCCTTGTTCAACAGAGCGCGAAGCACTGGAACCACCCATATCTGTGCGAACCCAACCCGGACAGATTGAGTTCACAACGATGTTTTTATCCTTAAGTGCTGCTGCCATCATGCCCGTGACGGCATTTAAGGCAGTTTTCGATAGGGAATAAGCAGGTGCCCAATCACCCATGTCTGTTAGTTGACCACCACCACTGGAGACATTAACTACTTTTCCGGCATCGCTTTTGGTAAGGAGGGGGACAAGTTTCTGGATTAAGCGAAGCGGCCCCAGCGTATTTGTTTGGAGGGTTTCTAGAATTGTTGCTGGTTCCACGTCAAGGATTGAGGCATTTGATTCATCTAGAAGGACACCTGCGTTGTTGACCAGCACGTCTAAATAGTCAATCTGCGATGCGAGTTCCTTTGCTAGTTGATCGATACTCGTTTCATCTGCCACATCAAGTTGCAGGAAGGCGACGTTGAATCCATCCTGTTGCAATTTTTCTGTCGCCTCCTCTCCACGTTGGCGATCGCGTGCTGTCAAAAATACCCGAAACCCTGCCTTGCCAAGCTGTCGGACGATTTCTAAGCCAATCCCTTTGTTAGCGCCAGTTACTAGAGCAATTTTTTCGGTTGTCATATTTCAATAGTTCGATAATATCGAACAAACAAACTATAGTTGACACGGTTTCCTGGTTTGTTGGATGCCGTGCTAAAAGCCGCACAACAGTCGCCTTCACCCTACGTTTTGTGTTCGCAAGAGAACAACCAATAGGATTTCCGAGAAAAGCGATCGCTCAATTGGGATAGCGTTGATAGAAGGCGATCGCATTAGCGAAGCGAGGCGTTAGCCTAGTGCGGCTGCAAGCAGATCGCTTCCACAACGCGCAGGAAAAGAATATTATGCCTTATAGTCAATTCAGCATTGAGAAGGTGAAGCAAGACTTTCACCTTAAGACCATTGAGGGAAGCCGATTTTTTCCAGACTTAATTGAGGAGATTTCTCCTAGCCCTAAGCTCTCAGCAATTTTAGAAGATATACCTTGGGCGATTGCTGTGGATACCGAAAAAGCTCGCTCTGAAGTAATTATTAATCCTGTTTTGCTGGAAGTGCGGCGTAGCCTCAATAGTCAAATTAGTGTATTTTCGGGTGAGGAATTTAATGTTGATGTTAGTGTTGGATTAAACGGAGTTTGTGATTTCCTAATTAGCCGTTCTCCTGAACAACTGACGGTGGAAGCTCCAGCTATTGTCGTTGTTGAGGCGAAAAAATCTGACCTAAAGTCTGGACTGGGACAATGTATTGCAGAAATGGTGGCTGTACAGCGATTTAATCAGGCAAAAGAGCAACCAATTAGGACTATATATGGTTGTGTGACAAGTGGAACACAATGGCGATTTTTGAAGTTGGAGGAACAAACACTAACTATCGATTTAACGGACTATCCACTTCCTCCTGTTGAGCAAATTCTTAGCTTGCTGGTGTGGATGGTAAAAGATGGCTGAATATGACCGAATGTAAGAAAGGTAAAGATGCGATCGCTCAACCTATGTACCCCGATCAATGGCATCGTTTCTAAGCGCTGTCGAGTGCAGAGCTTGCTAGGATAAACTGAATAGACCATCTAATAAGGCTATGGAAGTTAGTAACTCGCAGGTAGAAGAGATTACTCGCCATCATTTTTACACTCTTGACGAGTTAGAGTCTCTATTGCAAAGTTTGCGGATGGAACTTGAAGTTGCTCCAACTGACCACAAAGTGCATCGGGATTTGTTTAGCCGCATTATCAGGGATGCCCAACGCGGTCTTAGGCTACCCGATCCTAACGATTATGTAGACGTAGATGACCCAACTTTTGGGATTACTGTAGAAGATGAGCAAGAGTTTGACCCGGAAATTGAAGCTTTGAGGCAACAGGGTTGGAAAATTATGACGGTGAGTCAGGCTGCACAAAATGTCGCGCAACTGGCTGATGGAAAGTCTGATACTCCTTCAAGTTAACTTAGGTCTGGAGGCAATTTGTACCACCAACATTGCTTGCAATGCTCGTCAAGGAACTCTTTTTTAGGTAAATAATCCTGGTTGTTTGGTTTTCGCAAAAATATGCCCTCAAGTTTCCCATATTCGATATTACGTAAGCTGGGAGCAATCCTTACTTTTTTCTCATCTAGATCTGTGTGCGGGTCAATAGCAATTAAGTTTAGGTCAAAGAGTGTATGCAAATCCGCCCTCAAGAGCAATCCATTTGAAAGATGATTATTTTCAGTTTCACTATAGGGGATAATATGGGCTGCTTCTAAAGCTTCTTGTGCATCGCAGCCAGTAATAGCACACTTAGAGTCGTAGGCTTTAAGTAAATCTTCACGAAACTTAGGTTGCCCTCTCCGTTGAGCAATAGATCTAATAATTCGCTTTTGAGTTTCTTCAATGTTTTTTGAGTTGTAGTAACCTTCGTGGTCAAGGCTCTTTATTTCAGAATCAATAAGACTCTCTATATTAAGTCGTTCTTCAGCATACTTTTCAAATAAACTATTTATATTTTTTGCAGTATTTTTTTCATCATTGATAACTTTCTCATGTAACTCTTTTTCATATTCTCTATATTTATCTGCTGCAAGCTTATAAAGTATGGTGAGGCTTGGCTTTTGTCTTTGCAAAAAAATCCTGCGCCATCAAACTTTTCATGAATGTATTTATACAGATTACGATAATTTTGTTCACTTCTATGGCTTGGATCAACTGTATCCAAGTTTTCGTCCAACCATCTTCCATAGTTTGTCGATTTCCCAGAATCATGTGTAAGCTCTAACATAATCTCGTTGAGAATTTTACCTAGGTAAAAAATTCCTATTCTCTGATCTTCGTAAGACGGCTTATGTTTTTTTGAGATTTTCTCTCTGATTTCTAGATACTTTTTCTTCAAAAGTTCTAATTTATCTTTCGGTAATTTAATATTTCGGAGTTTGCTTTCAATGTCGAATCCAAAATATTTAACCAAGATTTTTTTTGAATCTTCATTCTCCCTCTCCATCTGAATCTATCCTTCAAAAATATTTTCTAAAATAAAGATTAGAACTAAGTTACGGCTTTTGCTCATAGACACTTTCGACTCACGAAAACTGGTTCTGAATCCAACTTCGGACAGCACGAATTACAGTATTTTCGTTTTGAGTTTGGCGTGAAAGCAAAAATTGGTTGAGTACCGCAGCAGACACGTTGGGAAAGGCGAGGCTAAATGCTGACTCGACATAATTGCGATCGCACTCATCGGTTTGCAGGTGATAAATTTTTAAACCGTGTTTTTTTGTGTAGCACCAAACTTCAGGAATGCCTAACGCTTGGTAAACCTCAATTCTGCGGGTGGAAGGACTTGTAATATCGACTTCAATCACCAGATCGGGTGGCAAATTTTCAGGAATCTCAGGATCGAGTCCTTGGAGTTGGTTAGCATTTTGAATATAAAAACACGTATCTGGTTCTGCACCTTGATCGAGTTCCTCTCGTTCTAGGGTTGTCGAACCCATATTGATAACATCCAAATCCAGTTCTTCAGTTAAAGTAGTGACAATTCTTGCCAACAATCGATTAATAATTTCGTGAAGCTTGGATGGCATCTTGATTTGGAGGACTCCCCGATTGTAGGTGAGACGGGTGGCACGATGGTCGCCCATATCAGCTAGTAAGGCTTTGTAGGTCTGCCAACTTACATTAGGTAGCACAACATTTTGCGTAACCTTACCTTGAAAATCTTCCAGTTCAAGCTCGCTCACTTGTGTAGAAATCATCACCATCCGTGCTGCTTCCCTACGATTTGGCTCTTGTGTTCTGGCTAGCACTCTACATCTGTGCGTTTTTTGTCGGTAAGTAACTCAACTCAAGAGAACGTTAAACGTTGACCTCTCCCCTAGCCCCTCTCCTGCTCTTGAGTGGGGAACCTGACTCCCCCTTCCCTACCAGGGAAGGGGGTTGGGGGGTTAGGTCAATATGTTTGTTTTTTAAGTTAATCGACTTAATTATCTCATCCCTATTATCGACTCCGATGTACAAACACGTCTGCGGTGGGGATTACACCTGTGCTGAGAAGCGATTTAATTGCAGCAGCGCTAACGCGATCGCCTTTTCCCATACAGTATTGTGAGAAGATACGATACCTTGGACTAGAACAGACTCTCTTCCAAAGACGGTACCCAGTCGCCTCGCGTCGCTATGACTCAAACCACCGACTTCCTCAGCCACCTCAATTCCTCCCAACGTCGCGCTGTCGAACATTACTGCGGACCTTTACTTGTAGTTGCTGGTGCAGGTTCCGGCAAGACGAGGGCGCTAACCTATCGAATCGCCAATCTCATTCTCAAGCACAAGGTTGCTCCAGAAAATATCCTAGCGGTAACATTTACCAACAAAGCCGCACGGGAGATGAAAGAGCGGATTGAGAAATTATTCGCTCAACAACTGGCGCTTTCAAAACACGGTCAACGATTGGAGTTACTGCCAGCCGAGGAGCAAGTTCAGTTGCGATCGCGTGTTTACAAAACCTACATCAAGCCGTTGTGGATTGGTACATTCCACAGCCTATTTTCGCGGATTCTGCGTTTCGATATCAATAAATATCAAGACGACAAAGGACATCAATGGAAACGTAGTTTTTCTATCTTTGACGAATCAGATGCCCAGAGTCTCGTTAAAAATATTGTCACTAAACAGTTAAACCTGGACGATAAAAAATTTAATCCTCGTTCCATGCGCTACGCCATTAGTAACGCGAAAAACCAAGGTTTAACACCTAACGATATTGAGAAAAATCAGCCTGATTACAAAGGGCGAGTGCTTTCTCAAGTCTATAGTTCTTACCAAGACCAACTAGCAGCTAACAATGCCCTTGATTTTGATGACTTGATTTTGATACCCGTCCGGCTATTCCAACAGAATGAATCTGTCTTAGGATATTGGCATCAACAATTTCAACACATTTTGGTCGATGAATATCAAGATACAAATCGAATTCAGTATGATCTGATTCGTCTACTTGTTACCAATGGAGAAACGAGAAAGAGTGAGTGGAATTGGCAAAATCGCTCAGTCTTTGTAGTCGGAGATGCTGACCAATCTATCTATTCTTTTAGGATGGCAGATTATACCATCTTATTGGAGTTTCAAGAAGACTTTGGTGATGGGTTGCCGGATGACGATACCCGGACGATGGTGAAATTGGAGGAAAACTATCGTTCTAGAGAAAACATTCTCCAAGCCGCTAACTACTTGATTGAGAACAACACCCAGCGTATTGATAAGGTACTGAAAGCAACACGCGGTATCGGAGAACAAATTTATTGTCACAAAGCAGACGATGAAGTTGCCGAGGCGCACTTTGTTGTCAACCAAATCCGCAAAATGGAAGAACAAAACCCGGAAATCGATTGGGGAAGTTTTGCCATCCTGTACCGCACCAATGCTCAATCTCGTCCCTTTGAAGATGCCTTGCGAGGCAAAGTTCCTTACATTATTGTTGGTGGGCTGAAGTTCTATGACCGGAAAGAAATTAAAGATGCCTTGGCTTACCTAAGAGCGATCGCAAATCCGGATGATACAGTTAGCCTTCTGCGAATTATTAACACACCTCGACGCGGCATTGGTCAAGCCACGATTGATAACCTCGTTGGTGCTGCCCAACAATTAGGTGTCCCCTTGTGGGAAATCCTCAGCGACAAAACCTCAGTAGCTACTCTAGCGGGACGTTCAGCCAAAGGTGTAAATAGCTTTGCCGATTTAATTACGCGGTGGCAAGAGCAAGTCGAGAACTTCTCAGCCGCTGAAATTGTCAAAGGGATTATGGAAGAGTCAGGTTATGTTCAGGACTTGCAAAAGCAAGGCACTGATGAAGCGGAGAACCGACTAGAAAACGTCTCCGAACTTTATAACGCTGTTCTCCAATTTCAGGAAGAGAACGAAGACACAAGCTTAGGTGGGTTTCTAGCGAACGCTTCTCTTGCCTCAGACTTGGATGACTTAAAAGATGGGCAAAAAGCTGTCTCCTTAATGACACTCCACTCGGCTAAAGGATTAGAATTTCCAGTAATCTTTTTGGTAGGGTTAGAGCAAGGGTTATTCCCTAACTTCCGCTCAATGGATGACCCTGCGGCTTTGGAAGAAGAACGTCGTTTGTGTTATGTAGGTATTACCCGCGCTCAAGAACAACTGTATCTTTCCCATGCTCGTGAGCGTCGGCTTTATGGTAATCGTGAACCTGCTGTACGTTCTCAGTTCCTTGGAGAAATACCGAAAGAACTCATCAGCAGCACACTAGTAAAAGTTAAAGCCAGTAGTGAACCTCTGACTTCAGCGATAGAACCCAAACAGCAAACGACTAAACGCTCAACCAAACAATCAGCAGACTGGAAAGTTGGTGAGTTGCTGATTCATGATTCCTTTGGTACTGGCGAAGTGACTCATGTTTTCGGTTCAGGAAGCAAGATTAGTATTGCTGTTAAGTTTCCCGGTGTTGGTCAAAAAATTCTTGACCCAAAACGAACGATATTGCAACGAGTGAAATAAATAGAATGGCACTGACTTAAGCTCTTAAGTCACGCTAAGGCAATACTACCTTGGGAGCAATAATGTACAAGACGGCTTAACTTAGACTATCTAAGCTGCAAGATGTAATCTACTTAACTCCTTGCAGTCTTATGAAAGAACCAGTAGCCGCTGATTGGAGTGGTGTTATCGCTGGGATTAAGCGAAGTCTTCCCTTGGCGCTTTCTATCTTCACGTATGGTGTTTCCTTCGGTGTCCTTGCGCGTCAGGCGGGACTAAGCTTAGTTGAAGCGTTCTTAATGAGTAGTTTGGTTTGTGCAGGTGCATCCCAGTTTATTGCGGTGGAGTTATGGCACTCACCACTACCGATTGCAACACTCCTTCTCACCACGTTGGTGATTAACTTGCGACACATCTTGATGAGTGCCTCCTTAAGCCCTTGGTTTTTGAAACTGCCTACCTGGAAAGCTTACGGTTGTTTCTTCTTCCTCAACGATGAAAGTTGGGCGCTAACGATGGCTGAGTTTGCCAAAGGAAAACCTAATGCTGGCTTTTTGCTAGGAACTGGCTTAATGACGTTTGTCGCTTGGGTTAGTTCAACAGTTGTTGGGCAACTACTTGGCAGTAAAATTACCGATCCAGCACAGTGGGGCTTAGATTTTGCCTTTACAGCCGTATTTATTGTGTTGCTAGTCTCGCTGTGGCGGGGTAAATCCAATTTTTTACCTTGGACTGTGGCGGCAATTGTTGCTGTGGCTACGGCTTACTGGTTACCAGGGAAGTGGTACATCCTGCTAGGGGGAATCGCTGGGAGTTCTGTGGGGGTGATACGTGATGCAGATTGATTCAACAACACTTTTGGTAATTTTGGGAATGGCAGTAGTGACATATGCCACCCGTATTGCTGGGCTATGGCTGATGAACCGAGTCACCCTTTCCAATCGGATGAGGAGTTGGTTAAATCAGATTCCCGGTGCTGTTCTTATCTCTATCATTGCACCGACCGTACTAACGCAGAGTCTAGCTGAGGCAGGTGCCGCACTAGCAACAGTTGTAGTAGCAATCAGAAGTGGCAACTTGATTTTGGCAATGCTAACTGGGATTGGTACGGTTTGGCTTTTGCGATCGCTTCTTTTGGGAGTACCTTAGAAGATGCGATCGCGAGTTTAGACTGTGTAAATTTCTATGCTAAATTATGTCTCAAATCTGCTCTTGCGTAGGTTTTTATGTCTAAATGAATCCAATCTATTGTATAGCTCATTCAGGATTTTTAAAGGAGTGACTAAAGGTAAATCAACTCACGCTTCCAGGTTGCTTTAAGTAAGCTTTCTTTTAAACTTTTAGTTAACTAGGTAGCAGCAAGTGGTCAACCTGGCAAGCTAAGTTGAGGAGTCCTTATCTTCTTTCCTTTCATCAACTCAATATCTAGACTTGCAGCAAGAATAAACCGATGACCGATTCAGCATTCTCTATTGATCCAATTCAGGGCTTTACCGAAGATCTTGTTGGATATTATGTAACAAGTACAGCATCCATTAACGTCGAAGACGAACCTACCTATCCAAATACTTCAGTAGAAGAGCCACTTAGAGAAATGGCTCGGTATTTGGCAGAAAGTGATAACCCACAAATTGTGGTATCAATACATGGTTATGGAACTAAGCGCTCTGATGCAAAAGAGCGTTTTAGAATTATTCACAAGTACGCTACTAGTATTTGTCAACCCAAAAGCTCAGTTTTTCTTGGGTACTGTTGGCCGTCTGAAAACCCAATGAAAGATGAACCTGATCGTGAACCTTCTAACCAAAAAGCTATTTCGTTTCAAGATAAGCTAGGCTACGCACTTAAGTCGCTACCAACTCTTTTAACAGGAATTTTTAGTAGTGCGTTAGTACTTAGCATCATTACAACCTTATTAATACTTGTACAACCTCGTGCCTTTTCTGCCTTAACCGTATTGTTATCAATTGGCATCTTTGCGATTTTCGCTACACTAGTTCTCCTGAAGTTAGGAGATGCTATTCCCTTATTACCTCGGTTACCGCTTTGGGTACTACTCTTAGGACTGCTAATAGGTGCAGTAGCAATTTTTAGTCCAGTTAATCCCCAAAGTTTACTGGTAGTCCTCCTCATCTTATTTATCGCTTCCTTGGCTATAGTTTTAGCTCTAATTGCCTTAAGACTAGCTACCTACTTACGTGACAATTATCGAGCAACTAACTATGGTGTTCTAGATTTAGTTGAACTACTTAGACAGCTCGACCAAGCCGTATTTGAGACTAAACTTTTTGATCTCATTGAAACCAAAAACCTAACAGAAGATTTACTCAATGAGATTGGAGAAACAAAGGAAGCATGGCAAGCCGCAGATAGAGCCAAGAGAATGGCACTCTGGAAGAAGGCAAGCCAGAAAGCAGAAATAGAGCAAGAAATCATCAACCAAATTCCTAAGATTAAATTAAATTTCATCGGTCATAGTATGGGATGCATGGTAGTTACAAACACGATACGCATCCTTTCTGACGTGTTTGATCCAAACTCAATTCAAAAGAATCCCTCTTCAGAGATTGGTCGTGTTTTTTCTCTGGGTAGGTTAATTCTAGTTGCACCTGATATCCCTACAGAATCGATCATGCCTCGGAGAGGCAATTTTTTAAGGTCTTCTCTACGTCGATGTGAGGAAGCTTATGTCTTCAGTAATGAGGGAGATTTAGCATTACGTCTTGCCTCAACAGCCGCAAATTATTTCAGCTTTCCAGCAAGAACCCGCTTCAGTGGTTATAGACTAGGTAATTTAACAGCTAAGCGTTTTGAGAATAAAGATGACCGTCGAGTTCGGAAACTGGAAGAGCAAGACTATGGAATAGTCAATTTAAAAGATGGAGAGCTTACAAAGCCTTATCTAGAACTTGAAATTCGTGTTTCAAATCAGGAACATAGAAGTTTAACTGAACTACGACCTCCAAATACAGTTGAAAAAGATAAGTCAAATTTAGTTGAAGATTTGCCAGTTGCAGATCTATTTACATATTTTGACTGCACAGACTATACGGACTTCACACTTCAAGAAGGAAGCCAATCGGAGGGGATAGTTAGCTATGCGCTTAGAAAACCTGTTCTGAATTATTGGGATTACTTTCGGCTAATTAATGCTTATTTTTTCAAACGTGGCTCTGAAAACATAAATGTTCACGGTGGTTATTTTTATGGAAAGTTTAGCCATCAAGCAATCTGTGAACTAGCTTTTCTAGGATTTACAGGCTTTCTAAATAACTTGAAACCTGGTGTTTCTCTAAATGAACAGCTTAGTGAACTGTCAACCCAGGCTAGGAAAAAGCATATTCAGGTAGTTCTTTCTCGGCGGGTTGAAAACCTTTTAAATTCTGGTAAATAGAACTACAGATTAAGCAACATAGCAGCCGTTAAGTTATGGCACAATCTTACGGTGTCTCGCTCACATCCGTTTGGCACAGGCAAAGGGGGCGGTAATACAAGCTACTACCCCGGTTATTCAAGTATCGTGCAAAAGCGATCGCGTCGCAGTCTGAACTGAACTCGAAACCTATTCTGCTGCCAAGTTGGTGATTACTACAGGTAGTTGGACGCAATTGCTTCTGGCAAATCTAGGACTAAACTTACCCCTAAGCGTTATGCCTTGTCAGTTAGCCTTTTTCAGGGCAGATAAACCAGAAGACTACGAACCCGGAACGCTACCTGTATTCATGGCGCACATGAATGACAACTATGGAGAAATCCCGTATGGTATTCCTTCTGTTGATGGCTCTGGAGTGAAAATCTCAACCTTTTATGGTTGGCAAACTGTTAATCACTCCAAACAAGTAGACTATGCGCCGAAGGATGAGTGGTAGTTCACACCACAGCTAATTGAACGGTACGAAGTAGCTGTTCTCGTGAGAAGGGTTTGGTCAAGTAGGCGGCTGCCCCTTGCTTCATTCCCCAAAGGCGGTCAATTTCCTGATCTTTAGAAGAACAAATGATAACAGGAATATTAGCCGTAGCTGTATTGTTTTTGAGTTTACGACACAACTCAAATCCGCTCATTCCGGGCATCACAACATCTGTAACAATGAGATCAGGCTGTTGTTCTATTACCTTATTAAAAGCGCTCTTGGGATCAGATAGACGAATGACGATATGACCGCTCTCACGTAGGTAACTCTCCATCAACGCCATCTGAGAAGGGTTGTCTTCGACAAGCAATATTTTACTCATGTGTAGTTATCCTCAAAATCCTTGCACAATATAGACTGGGGCAAACTCTTAGGAAGTTACGCCATTGAGAGTTGATTGCATCACCCTGCGGATGAGCATTGTTTGGATTAACTTGAAAGCTTAAGTCTGTTAGTCCATCATGAAGTGACTACCTTATGTCAGTGATAGTTCAAGCATTTCTAAAGGATTGCTAGACTCTGTTGCCTTAGTCACTACACTTCGATACATGACTAAGTTGCATTGAACACCCAAAATGTGTTCCCAAACTGCTGCTAAGTCAGTACTGACAGCGTACACCTTATCGGTGGCTTACAGTGTTTAGCCAATCATCTATATTGCTTTTTTTAACAGGCTAGTCAGGAGTGAATTCAGGCAGAAGTTAGGTTAAGCTGTGTTGTGGTAGAAGCGACAAACTCTATCTATCTTAGAGACTAGATTTCTGCCCAAATAGAGCAGTCAGTTTTAAGCGTTTTAAAGATGCACTCTAGGTAGGCTGCTGATTTTCACATTTACACCCATTATTAAGCTATCAAAAACACTCTCAAGTGTCCACGTTTACACGATAATTTAATTCTCTTTTAGGCTTGGCTCCCTGCATCTACGGGGCTATACCGCCCGATGCTGTCTTCAGGACAACGCTCCGAGGAGGTTCCATGTGTAGCTGGTGAACCTACCAAGTCTTAGAGATAGAGGATTTTCGCCCCCAATTCAAACTATTATCTATTATGTAAAAATGCCTTCTGGCTCAGAATTATAAATATAGTCATAATCAAAAACCAAAAAATTGAGATGATGAATAATTAAAAAACCTAAATTAGTTACCGTATAGGTCGTAAATGTATCTATTACTAAGCTATTTAATTTTTCACTTTTAATTCTTGGTTTTTTTATAAAGTAGTCACGCTTAGCAAAAAACACACTTTCATGTCTAGGAACAATGATTTTATTGATTTTATGAGCATATTGAATCGGCTTAATATATGTCTTCAAAAAGCTCTCTTGATGCTTCTGTAGTTGATACAGTTGTTCATGCTGAAACCAACTCATTTGAAACATCATTTTGAGGATTTCGCAGCCTAAAATATAATAGAAGAACTTATTACGTTCTTCTGCATTGTGAACTAATCGAATAACCGAATCTAAATAAAAATAAGGCTGTTGGTTTAAATCACGGCTAGAATGAATGTAAAACTGTTTAACATAATTTTTTAGAACATATTCATCCAATTCCTTATTAATATGGAACTTCTTTAAATATCGTTTTACTAGGCGTTCTGGCACTTGGTCTTGAAGAATTTTTACTACTAAGTTATCTGCTGTAAAATCATCTAGAATCTCAGCCTTAGTTTCTGGAGAATTTTCAGATATTAAATGAAATAATAGTGATAAAATATAGTGCCGTTGATTCAAGGGGATGCTTGCCGCCCATGTCCTTACTTCAACAGGTATAGTTTCAAGTATGCTAATAGCTTGACTGGATGTGGGAGTTGATACTAATTCGTAGTTAAATTTACTCATAAGTTGAAGCCATTGCACTCAGGTAGATAAAAACTATATAGATTTAGCTTCAAATAACTTAAAGTTTTGCCTGTTTAGACTCTGAAGTTTCTTGTCTAGTTTAATACAGTTAATTTGTAAGATTGTTTCCAGAGTTTTGGCTCAGAGTAGATAAAAACAAAGCTCTAAGGCTTTTAGCTACTCTGAGCCAACTGAGCAAAAGAATCGAGTTCTACAAAGTTTGCCGCAGTCGATGATCTAAGAAGACTTTGAAAAAGAGTTAAGTTAGTTAATTTCGTCTGAGTTAAGTTGGCTTGACAACAGGTTTGCCTACTTACAGTAGCAAAGTTAATTACAATTGTTCTGAACCGAGGCTAAGGGATAATCTATAGCTAATGCTTGGCAACTGATAGGGTGATAGGAACATTAACCATTATCGTGTAAAGCTTGAGGCTCATTTGGAACTGAAAAAAAAACTACATACTTTACGAAGAGATTTATCTCAAAGCCCAGATGCCACTTTCTCTCGACCGACTCACTAACCCTTGAGACAAGCTAGCTTTGCCACTTCGCCGCACTAAGGGGCGGTCTTCTAGAAGTGTAACGATGGAAACGGGTGCATCTAGGATTAATTATTGAATTGTTAAGAGCGATCGCAAATTTGGGTTAACGACTGCTTGTGCGATCGCTTTTGAATATAGCTGTAGCCATAAAGGTTAGGGCAGATTTAAGTGCCCAAACAACCACGTACTTGTGATAAACCGTCTGCCGTCTGCCTTCTGCTATAACTTAGGCTGACGAACTATCTAACAAGAGTTCATCGATCAGTGATTCCAAATCTTCCAGAGAGGAAATATCATCTGCTGAATCTGGCAAGCGCGGGACTTCTAGGGAGTTATCACTACGCGATTCTTTCACTAACCAATTGACGTGAGCCATGAGAGCCTCTCTAATCAACTCTATCTCTGACATAACTTGCTTAGCCTGAGCCTCCGTCAAGCGAGAGGGTTCCCTCAGTTGCTCGATCAATGAATTGAGGGTGTAAAACACTTGCATTAATAAATCTTCTAGCTTTTGATCAACCCTGAGTCGCCTCTCGTGCTGGAAAACCGTAAAACAGTCTACTAAACAAAAGCCAATTTTATGAATACTACTGATGTGAAGGCTATTAATAGGGAGTAAGTTTGCTGCGCCAACGATACCGCAACGAGTAGCACCCAATAGCTCACTCACTATGCCTGGGTCTTCAATGGTACTTGGCAGATTTAGCAAATGCGGCTCGATCACTTGGAGATATTTTTTAGCATCCTCAATGTAGTAGCCCATGATTTGCTGTAAGGGTTCTGGCTGCATAGCAAAAGTCTCTCTTCGATGCTCCATAGTTCTCAAAAACATCACTCAAGGTGTACTACATTTACTCCCGTCGATTCCCATCAACTAGCTCACTATCTACAAATGTCTTAATGGTGTATTGCACTGATACTGTTCTGTGTTCGCCACCCGGTAGTTGCACCCGCCAGCGATAACCACCCCGTATTGGTACACCCCGTTCCTCTTGTTCATACTTCTCCCACTCAGGTAAGACGCGATCGCTCTGAATATCCACTTTTGCATCTTCTCCAGAAATAGGGAGGCGTTCCCGTTCTTCAATTCGAGCCTCTCTAGATAGACAGTTAGCCCTATCAATTTGAATCTGGTGGTGCAATTCATTGAAGGCAACAAGTGTTTCGCCGGAACGAGCTTCCTGATAGCTCATGTTCCGGGCGACTTTGATGGCTTGCTCAACCCCTAACCCTAACTCCATCTGTCCTTTGGTCGGCACCGTAGCAATGTTGGTAGATACTATATACTCGCCATCAACGTAGACATCCGCAAGACCAGGGAGTAGTGGTGCTTGCAACGGGTTCCCCATCTGGTCGAGTCGGTATATGTAGCTGGTAGAGGACAGTGATTTCATTGTCAGTCAATTAGAGCGATCGCATCCTCAAGACGTTGTACCTCAGCCTTAGGCATCTGACCATAAGGTACTGCCAGACTGTCTAGGTTATTTACTGGTGTTTATATTTCTCACTCCAAGGGAGATATGCAAAAACTTCATCCTGGCTTGAGCAAAGTAGGGAGCTTAAGTGGAATGGCACTTACTTAAGGACGGTGGGGAAGGTGCTATTGAGCAGATTTAGCTGAAAGCTGACTGCTGAAAGCTACACATGCCAACCAAGCTTCCCCTACTCCCTATTCAACCAACTAGAAAATCGACATATTCAATGTAACAAAGCTTGATGTTTGAACTACAATGACCAGTGGTGTGAGTAAGCAGAAATAACTATAAAGAGCTAATGTCAACTCGTTCATCTGGTCTAATCGACTCGCCAAGTTCAATCAGTGACTCCCAAGCCATAAGAAACAACTCGACAGTCGCAACTGACGACCCCCGCCTGATTAGATTAATGAAATCTCTCTATCAGGCGGACCAACAAGTTGAGTACTTGCATTTACAAGCAGAGGTTGAATCCCTATTGCGGCAGTTGCAAATACTCAAAAAGCAACGGCTGGACTCTGTTCAGCCTGATGTTAGTCTTCAGGGGCAGTAGAAGATTTTGTCGTCAGATGTACTACCCCTAACCCTGGAAACCCTCCCAGGTGTCTTTGCTCTTGATATTACTGACTCAACTATCAGGCAGATAATAAAACACTGCCTGCCAGAGTGTGTACCCTGGCAGGTTTTTTGTGTACCTACATACTCGTGATTTACTCAACTGAATGCTGGAGAAGTTAACCTTTTCATGACTATATCGGTAAATAGAGAAACAATCCCAAGCTCAGCCTCTACAGCTAATGCTGATTCCCTGCGCTTGAAAGACATTTTGCGGACTCTGCCGCGTGAGGTTTTTGAGAAAAACCGTCGCAAAGCTTGGACGTTGTTGATTGTGAATGTCTTAATGGTTTGCTTGGGTTACTGGGGTTTGGCATTAGCCCCCTGGTTTCTTTTACCCCCTTTGTGGATTTTCACTGGCACCGCGTTAACTGGTTTTTTTGTGATCGGCCATGATTGTGGTCATCGCTCTTTTGCTAATCGACGTTGGGTTAATGACTTGGTAGGGCATTTGGCATTTTTGCCACTGATTTATCCCTTCCACAGTTGGCGAATTCTGCACAATCACCATCATGCTCATACCAACAAGCTAGATGAAGACAATGCATGGCAACCTGTTAAACCAGAGATTTTCGCAAACCAAGCCCCCTGGATGCAGTGGCTGTATCGCTTCGTTCTCAATGGTTGTTGGTGGGTAGGTTCAATCGTGCATTGGGCAGGATTGCACTTTAATTGGACTAAGTTTGAGGGTAAACAGCGCTCTCAGGTAAAGTTTTCGGTGTTGGTTGTGCTAGGTTGTGCTGCGATCGCATTTCCTTTACTCATTGCTACGACTGGCATTTGGGGATTCGTCAAATTCTGGCTATTACCCTGGATGGTTTACCACTTCTGGATGAGTACCTTTACAATCGTCCACCACACAGCACCTGACATTCCCTTCATTCCGGCTGAAAATTGGAACGCTGCTCAATCTCAGCTATTTGGCACTGTCCATTGCGATTATCCGGGTTGGGTAGAATTCCTGTGCCATGACATCAATGTTCACATCCCTCATCACTTATCTACAGCGATTCCTTCCTATAACTTACGGTTAGCTCATCGCAGTCTCCAAGAAAAGTGGGGTGGTCAACTGCGGGAGTGTCGCTTCTCCTGGTCTCTCATGAAGCAGATTACTCAGCAATGTCACCTCTATTCTGCTGAGGAATGCTATCAGACTTTTAAAGACTATTACGCTAAGCGATAGTGTAAAAGATTCAAAAAAGCACTCTTGTAATTAATCTAAATGCACCCTTCATCCTTTTTGTCAACTGGGGGGTGCTTAATTATTTTAAGAAGGGCGGCATTAATATTTGCGATTGAGGCAAATGCCACGAAGCGAGAGCGAAATTCCTAAAGATGATTGAGATTTCCTCCACTTATGACTAACAAGAGTTCGTCCTACTCAAAGCGCTGACGCTGAACTGACCAGCGCTTGAGGTTGTAGGCGTTTGAACCATTGACAATTAGAGCCGCAGTACCACCATCTCCTAAATCGGCAAGCGCAGTTAGTGAGCTTTGAGCATCTTTAGAAATTTCGTTATAGAGCAAGCTGCCTGTGTCAGAAAAAATTAGGGTGCGGGGCTTGTACAACTGATCGTTATTAATCGGTCGTGTAACATCTAGCTTTTGCGAGGCTCCAGAACGATCTTCGTAAAGTGTTAGCACGGCTTCTGGTTGGTTGTTCCCCGTTAAATCAATGGGTCGCACTGACCAGTGCCCTATTTCACTAAGCATTGATGTTAAGCTTGGCAATGCTTCTGATTTGAGCTGACCGCTCTTGAGCAACTCTCGCCGGAGGACAGGAAGGATAGTTGATATCCACTGGGGCTGTAGTTGGTTGAGGTCCCACAAGCTAATAGAAACTGGCTCTAACCAACGAAGTGAACTTTCAGTATGTGCTAGAAGTTTGGTCTTATTAGCAGTTCCTTGCGTTGCTGAGAGTAGTGGTTCACCCGCTGCCAAGAGTTGTAGAGTACCACCTCGATAAACAGCGGCTTTGACAGTTGCGATTGTCGATTCCTGAGTTCCCTCGGCAGTCCAGCCTGTAATCTGTATTCGAGAGTTAGCCCCTAAGCCCAGATAATGCCATAGCTGCGAGCCATAGGCAATTGTTGGAAGTGGCAAATCAGAAAACGGCTGCTGCTTCCAGCGTTGACCATCATTAAAGGCACCTACCTGTACCTGATACCAAACTTGCTGTGGCTCTAGTTGTAGGGTTGAGGATTGAGACGAGATATTTCTGATTGCGAGTCCCGTGTTTTTGTTTGCTGGTGGCAGCCAATCAGCAGAATTGGGTTTTTGAACAAGTTGGGCTGTGCCGATAATTTTGCTCCCGTCACCACCGGAGGCATTGGTGAAGGTGCCTTCCAGGTGGTCGAGGAGTTCATAAAACTGATAATTGAGTGTGAATGTCTCGGCTGTTGATACAAAAGTATTGGCAAAGGTAATCTGTCTTAACCAGGCGATCGCTTTTGCACGGTTTTGCTGAGCTGCTAGAATCAAGGCTCCCCAAGCTTTTACATTTTCATCATTGGGATTGACCTTAAGAGCGGCTTCAACACGCTCCCACAAACCGCCGGAATCGTTTTTGAGAAAAGTCGCAATCTCCTGTACCGGGCTACCTGGCGCAGACGACTGAAACACTAGTAAAGCATCTGCCCAACGACCATCAATGAGATTGGCAAGAATTTGTTGGCTGGGGGTTGCCCAAGGTTGCTTAGACTGAGCCTCAGTCACCTGTGCGTGCAGTTGAACAAAATCCAATTGCGCTTGGGCACTAGTTGACCACTTTTTGGACTTCTGAGACTTCAACAGTTGTTGAGCTGGTGACCACAAACCATGCCGAGCAAGCATCATGCCATTGCGATAGGTTGGAGTATCCAGTGCTGGTTGTGCCAGGGAAACTTCCTCCAAAAATATGGGGTCAGGCACAAACTTGCGGGGTTTAACTTGGTAAACCTTGAACTGGGGTTCCAATCCTACCATCCGATCAACAACTAGTTCAGCGGATGAACCGCCAGTTATTTCCTGCCAGTAGGGTTGGGACTCATTCGGACTAGTCCACTGCAACATGATACTCAGGTGCATCTGGTCAGGGTTGTAGTGAATGATTTGTCCGTAAGTCATGGGCGTATCGCCACTAGACTGATGACCTGAAAGGTTGAACCAGAATCCCTGTCCTGGAGCTTTGCTGTCAAAGCGAGTCAGTTTTGTTAAAGGGAGTGAACGGGATACTCCCGCGTTATCCGCCTTAGCACTGACTGGGGTAGAAAGAACAAAATACTCTTCTGGCCCAACGATGGGAAGTTCTGCGACAAGCTGGTAATAGGTTTCATTCCCGCTAGGTCCAATCGGCTGATAGACTCTCAGTTCAACAATCTGTTGACAATCAGTCTGACAATCTGCCTTCGATGCCAAGATTGGCAACAGTAGCTCAGAATTGAGAGACTGCGGTTCTCCTGTAATTAATCCGCTTTGGCGAATCTTGTCTTGGATTGCCGCTAGAGTCTGAGGCGACGAACTCGCGGCAACGGGGATGCGAGTCCATGCTGGCAAAAATTGATTGAGCCAAAGAACAGTGTTTGGATCAATCATCAAACGGATGGCAAGCCAAGTGCCACCGACAACCAGACCACCGGAAGCCAATATAATCGCGATCGCACCTAATTTTACCAAGCCGCCATTTAACCGCGACTTTGGCTTGGATGGTTGCTTTTTGAGCGGTACCTTCGTCTTGCCATTTGCCCTTATGGGTTTTCCAGAGGGTTTCTTTCCCCGCTGGCTAGCTTTAACGGGTGGCAGGTGTTTCTGTGAATCTTGAGGAGTTTTCCTTGCCATGGGTTGCAGTACACTCGCTTCTATTTGCTCTGGAAAACCAATCCCAATTTACACTTTTCCCCACATTCTTGATATCGTTCTCCCTGTTTTCCTTGGAACGTGGAGCAACTCCTTTACAAAATTCAAAACTTGGGAAGACTCAGAACCTAGTCCAGAGGAACCAACACGACCAGAAGGTTAACACTGAGGGACTTACCGCAGAACTGGTTGATAATAGCTAGAGTTAGAGAATAAGTGGAAGTATCGAGTGGTCGTAAACCGATATCTCTGTAGATAGAAGCAAGACCTCAGGCTCTATTGAGGCTAACTTATCAATTGCTATGCCATCTAAAACCTTAAAGTATGCTTACTTTCCCGGTTGCGTTGCTCAAGGGGCTTGCCGGGAACTCTACCAGTCTACCGCCGCACTCACTCAGGCATTAGGTATTGAATTAATTGAGCTGAAAAAAGCTGCCTGTTGTGGTTCTGGTACTTTCAAAGAAGATTCCCAACTGCTGGAAGACACTGTTAATGCTCGCAATATTGCCCTAGCAGAGCAACTGAATCTGCCGCTTTTGACCCATTGCAGTACCTGTCAGGGTGTGATTGGTCATGTGGATGAGCGGTTAAAGGAATTACAACACACAGATACCGCCTATGTTGAGCAGGTTAATGGATTGCTCAAAAAAGAAGGCTGTTCACCGTATCAAGGCAGCACCGAGGTCAAGCATTTACTATGGGCGTTGGTTACTGATTATGGAATGGAGGCTTTACAGGAACGGGTAACTCGTAAGCTGAGTGGACTCAAATGTGCGGCGTTCTATGGTTGCTATCTGCTAAGGGCGCAGAAATCTATACCCTTTGACGACCCTTTTAATCCAGAGTCGATGGAGACTGTGTTTAAGACAGTTGGAGCGACACCTGTTTATTACCGAGGGCGAACTCAGTGCTGTGGTTGGCCAATTTCTAGCTATGCCCCAACGCAATCGTTCAAGATGGCAGGGGCGCATATTCAGGAAGCTCTTGATGCGGGTGCTGATTGTCTGGTGACACCTTGTCCCTTGTGCCACCTTAATTTAGATTCCCGTCAGCCAGAGGTAGAGAAGGTGATTGGCAGTTCCTTGGGTTTACCCGTGTTGCACTTACCTCAATTAGTTGCCCTTGCCCTAGGGATTAGCCCTAAGCAGTTGGGTTTAGATCGACACATCGTCTCGACTCAACCTGTGCTGGAAAAACTGGGGCTTTAAGCGATCGCTTCCTTTAAGGGTTCAAAAAGAACTCTACCTTCTTAGAAGTTATCGCTCGTTGTCATTGGTCATTTGTCCTTGATTGGCTGTGACCAATGACCGATAACTGATTAAAGTAGCTCGTCCCATATTCCTAAAGTTAGATTGCAGAAAATTTTAGGGTGTGATACATTATATTCTTCGATTAAGAATAGGGTGTATCTACCAACTATTAATTGGGTTTTACAGGGTACAAGAACAACCCAACAAAAGTTATAGTAATGCTTAGGTAGATTAAGAATTACGGCTTTAAAAAAGAGCGATCGCAACTGGATATATTAAACGCTCTTTCATCGGCTCTAGCTAGGGAGTTTTTTTTCTCCTTCTCCAAGCATTTATCTAAGTACGCTAGAACATCCTCTTGAGGCTTATTCAGGATGTGAGGTGCATAGTCGGCTAAGACTTCCGGAAATTTCCCTTTCACCTCCTCCTGTAACTGGGGTATCGCCCGACCTTGCAGTCTTCCTATGAGGATGGTGCCAGTAGGAATTCCCTTGGTTTTAACAACGATCCAATCCGAGAGTAACTCTATTCGTAAGACAGCAAATGCTGTTTCGTAGCCCTCTCTAGATTTTTTCTCCCAGTCTTCAACATCCTTGTGTCCCAACTGCACAGTGTTTTTGCTCGTTGTCTTCACCTCAATCGAATAGGAGGATGAATTGGAGGGATGCCAGATGTCTATATCTACTCCTTCAGAGCAATGGTTTTTCACCAGATAACCCAACCGACAGAACGTAATAGCCAATAAAATCTGGCAAGTCTTTCCAAACCCATTGTCTTTATTAGACTTCTTATTCAGGTGCTGCCCAATAGCCTTTAGAACGGAAGTTCCCCTTTGACAAAAGGCTACAACCTATGAAGTGGGCAAGCTGGAGATGAATCTTCCTCGCCGCTTACTGGGTACAAATTAAAGAGACATCTAACAAATCCAAAGCTTTTCGTTGGAGGGGAGTCGGTTGAGTAATTTTCTCAAACGTCAAAGCAGCTTCCAGCCCGTTAGAGTGGAACTTATTTTTGACAATTGTCGCTAAATCAGCCATCAAAGTCCGAAAACTATGGACAGGGAACTTCTCGGATGTCTTTTTAGTGGCTGCCTTAGAACGGGCTTGCTTTGACCGCTTAAATGGAGCAACAACTGAACTTTTCTCCTCTAGCTCAACGGTTACTTTTTCATCATCAAAGAGGATTGGGGCTAAAGCTTTCCTCATGTGCCACTCCACATATCCCTCTTCTGTCACTCTCCGAGAATTAGAATGAAGAAATAAATACTGTAAACCTCGTGCATTGTAGGTAGGGCAATGGATGTAGAGTTACAAATCCTGAAACATTTGGCAAGA